>DAOUBX010000152.1:0-4246 GCA_034432445.1 Anaerolineales bacterium | reverse complement strand
AGCGCATGGGCATCTGGTTTGCAAACGTGTCTGCGAAGCCAACCTAGGTCGCAAATCGCCTACAAATACCCGGCACCTGAGCAGTTACGAAAAAAAGCGCACAACATCTCAAGCCTTCGCCGCATGGGCGAAAGTCGCGGGAGATGCTGTGCGCACAACGATTAGCATGAACCCACTCCCTCAGATCGCTTGCGGACTCAACCGAACAGGGCGTTGATCTGTCCAATCAGAGCAAATCCGTCGACTGGGGCGAGCTGACCAGGATCGGCCACAAACACGCCAAGCATACTCAGAGTCGGCGGAATTGCAAATGATCTAGATCATATTGCGCAATCAGTTTGTGCGGTCGACGAGCAATGGCGCCTCCTTCCCGCCCAAGGCTGCCCCGAGGGCCCAGGGGGTATGGCTTGGCGCGCGCCCCCTGCGGGCACGCGCGGCCCATAGGCCGCGGCCAGCTCCGGCGCCATCCCGGCATTGACGTACAGCGGCACCGGCTGCGGGTCCACCGGCCGGCGCGCCTTGCCGCGTCCCGGCGCAGAGCACCACCAGGTGTTGTCAGGCGCCTCACCGCGCCAAGGCCGGCCTCTGCTTTTTTCGCCGACTGCGATCGTTGCGACTTGACACGATGCCCGGCCCGGCTATACTCCGGTCTGCGCACCACAACGCCTTGACCTGCAGGCTGCGCCGGCGGTCGAGCATCGACCATCTGCTGCCGCAGGTTTAGCCGGTATCCCCGAAGGGCTCGCATCCATGACCTTACCCCCGACCACTCAAATCGGCTCCGTAGCGCTGACCGTCGCAGACCTGGCGCGCGCCATCCGTTTCTACGCAGACGTCTTAGGCTGGGAAGTGCTCAGGCAAGACGCAGGGACGGCTGACCTCGGCGCGGCCGGCGCGGCCGCCGTGCTAGAGATCGCGGCCCTGCCCGGCGCGCGGCCCAAACCCGCCCGCAGCACCGGCCTCTACCACATGGCCATCCTGGTGCCCACGCGCTGGGACCTCGCCTGCGTGCTGCGTCGCTTGATCCAAGCCGATTGGCCGTTGCAGGGCGTGGCCGATCACGGCGTCAGCGAGGCGCTCTACCTGGCGGACCCGGACGGCAACGGCATCGAAGTTTATGTCGACCGCCCGCGCGCCGTCTGGCCGCGACGCAACGGCCAACTGCAAATGGTTACCGATCCGCTCGACCTGGGCGGCCTCTTGGCTGAGTTAGACCGGGATCGGCGCCCTTGGCCCGGGCTGCCCGCAGGGACGCGCATCGGCCACGTCCATCTGCACGTCGCCGACCTGCGCCAGGCCGAGAGCTTCTACTGCGGCCTGCTCGGCTTCGACCTGATGCAGCGCTACGGCCCTTCGGCGCTGTTCGTTGCGGCCGGCGGCTATCACCACCACATCGGCCTGAACACCTGGGCCGGGGTGGGCGCGCCGCCACCGCCCGTCGATGCCGTGGGCCTGCGCCATTTCACCATCGAGCTGCCTGACCCCAGCGCGCTGGAGGAAACGGCGCAACGGGTGCAAACCGCTGGCTGGCCCATCGAGCAGGCCAACGACGGCTGGCGTCTGAACGATCCCTCCGCTAACCCCATCCGGCTGGCCTTGCCGGCCAACCCGGTCGCGCCCTACGGCGATTACATCTGAGCTGCGGCCTGTACGCCGAGCTCGCCGGCGCGCCCGACAACAGAAGACAGCGATATTCATGTCCTCACTCCCCTCCACATCTGCGGCCGAGTCAACGCGCGAGACCGCCATCGACCAGCGCTGGCGTTGGCAGCCTTACCTCATCGTCTTCATCTCCAGCGCCTGCATCATGATCCTGGAGCTGGTCGCCGGCCGCATCGTCGCGCCCTACGTCGGCGTGTCCCTCTACACCTGGACGACCATCATCGGCGTCGTGCTGGCCGGCATCAGCCTGGGCAACTACCTCGGCGGCCGGCTGGCCGATCGCTGGGGCTCCCTGCGCCTGCTGGGCACCCTCTTCCTGCTGGCCGGGATTACCAGCTTCGGCGTGCTGGCCGTGGACTGGCTCGGCCTGCTCACCCCCAACGCTTGGCCGATCGTCCTCCAGATCGTCGTCCTGGTCACCGCGCTGTTCTTCGTGCCGTGCGTGGCGCTGGGCACCATCTCGCCCGTGGTGGCCAAGCTGGCCGTGCGCGATCTAGCTACCACCGGCGCCACCGTGGGCAAGATCTACGCCGCCGGCACGGTAGGCAGCATCGTCGGCACCTTTCTCACCGGCTTCGTGCTCATCGCCTGGTTCGGCACCCACGTCATCGTGTGGGGAGTAGCGCTGGTGCTGATCGCCATGGGGACGCTGTTCCTGGCGCGCGGCCGTCCGGCGCCCCTGCTGGCCTTTGCCCTGCTGGCCGTCCTAGCCTCCTACCTGGCCGTCCAGCAAAACTGGCTCAAAGGCCCATGCAGTCTACAAACCAACTACTTCTGTATCAAGGTCACGGAGCAAGAGCGCGACGGCCAGCGCGTGCGCGTGCTGACGCTCGATCGGCTCGTGCACAGCTACACCTCGCTCGACGATCCCACGCTGCTCGTCTACGGCTACGAGCGCATGTACGCCGAAGCCACTGCGTACCGCGCCCAGCAAGACGATCACCTGCGGGCGCTGTTCATCGGCGGCGGTGGCTACACCTTTCCCCGCTACATGGAGGCGCTCTACCCCAGCAGCGAGCTACACGTGATCGAGATCGACCCCGGTGTGACCTTGGTGGCGCACAAGCTGCTGGGGCTGCCGGACGACACGCGCATCGTCAGCTATAACCAAGACGCCCGCGAGTTCATGCAGGCTGACCCGACCGCGCCTTACGACCTGATCATGGGCGACGCCTTCAACGATTTCTCGGTCCCCTATCACCTGACAACGCGGGAGTTCAACGAGCTGGTGCGGGCCTGGCTGGCCGAAGATGGGCTCTACCTGGTCAACATCATCGACGGCCCCCAAGGCGAGTTCCTGCGTTCTTACGCCCATACCCTGCGCCAGACCTTCCCCCATGTCTACGTGGCGCCGACCAGCGCCGGCTGGCGCGCCTCCCCCCGCACGACCTTCGTGATCATCGGCGCCAACGAGCCGCTGGCGCTAGAACGCTTACAGCACATCGATGCCGGGGATGGTCAGACCTTGCTGGCCGGACAGTTGCTGACCGAGGCCGAGCTAGACGCCTTGCTAGCAGAGGACCGCACCGTGCTCCTGACCGATCGCTACGCTCCTGTCGATCAAATGTTGATATCGACGGTGCGCGGCGACGTGCCAGAAGAATGATCTGCGGTGGTGTCTAGCGCAAGAGAACCGTGTTCAACAGGCCCATCTGGTTGAGCGTTTCGTAGGCATAAGCATGCACCAGATGGTTGGGATCATTGAGCGCAGGGAAGAGCCATCCGGCCGATTTCGGGCTGCAGATCTTGCGCAGTGCGTAAGCGGCGCGCACGCGAATGCCGTCGCGCGGGTCGTACAGCGCCTCGCCCAGGGCCGGCACCGCCGCCTCGCCCATCAACGCCAGCGCATCGGCTGCCGCCCCGCGCACCCAGCCGCTGGGGTCGGCCAGCAACAGGATCAGGGCCGGAATAGCGCTGGCAGCTTGCAATTGGCCGAGCGCCAGGGCCGCCACGCAGCGCACAGCGTCGTCCGGGTCGCTCAAGGCATCCGTAATCGCCGGCATAACCGCCGCGCGGTTCGTCTCATCCGCCTCGGCCAGCGCGGCCAGGCCGCGCACAGCCCACCAGCGTTGGTCGGCATTGCTGGACTGACTGAGCCTGAGCAGCGGCGAACAATCCAGCCCATTGCGGTTGATTAGCTCGATAATGGCCCCTTCCGCTGCCTCGTCGTCCTCCTCGGCGATGGCGATCAGCAAGGGTGTAAGCAGCGTGTCGTCCATAGTAGGATTTCCTCAATCGTCTCGCCGCGCCAAGCAGCCAGCGAGCATCGTCTCTTTATGCAGGGTAAAGCCGTGAGTGGTTTCACTACCGTTCATCATAACAGAGATTGGATAAAAGTCAATAGGTTGGCTTCCTGAGGGGTAACTGCTCAGGTGCCGCCGGGCATTTGTAGGCGATTTGCGACCTAGGTTGGCTTCGCAGACACGTTGGCAAACCAGAATCCAAATGCCCGGTACCTATGGCTGAGTAGTTACCCTGAGGGTTTGTAGTGGCTTTGTAACTATTCAGGTGCCGGGCACTTGCGACCGGTTTCCAGCTTGAGCCGGCTCTGCAGACGCCCTGGCCAGCGCAGCCTTAAGTGCCC
>DAOUBX010000151.1:0-22069 GCA_034432445.1 Anaerolineales bacterium | reverse complement strand
ACGAGTACCAGTTCAACCCCAGCCCCGGCGCGCCGGGCAGCTTTGCCTTGAGCTCCCTGGGCGAGCAGCTCTTCCTGACGTCGGCCAATGTGGCCGGCGACTTGACCGGCTACACGGCGCTGGTCGAGTTCGGCGCCAGCGCTACCAACGTTTCCTTTGGTCGCTTCCCCACCAGCCTGGGGGTGGACTTCGTCGCACAAGAGCACACCAGTTTCGGCGTGGACGACCCTGCTACTCTGGAGGAATTTCGCCGCGGCGGGGGCCTTCCTAACCCCGGCCCGCTGGTGGGGCCGGTGGTGATCAACGAGCTGATGTACCATCCGCCGGCGGGAAGTGCCGAGTTCATCGAGCTGCACAACGCTTCCGCTCGCGCCGTCCCTCTGTATGATCTGGAGAACCCCGCCAACACTTGGAAGTTCACCCAGGGCGTCAGCTATACCTTCCCGATCGACACCGTGCTGCCGGCGCAAAGCTACGCCTTGGTGGTCGGCGTCGAGCCGGCCGACTTTCGCAGCGCCTACGCCGTGCCGGCTGATGTGCCGATCTTCGGCCCCTACACCGGCGCGCTCAGCAACGGCGGCGAACGAGTCGAGCTGGCCATGCCCATTCCGCCGGAGGGCACACAGACACCCTATGTGAGTGTGGAGGCCTTCACCTACGACGACGCTGACCCCTGGCCGCCGGCGCCTGACGGTAACGGGCCGTCACTCGAGCGCATCGAAGCAACGCGGTATGCCAATGAGCCGCTGTCGTGGGCGGCTTCTGACAACGGCGGAACTCCTGGTCGTCGCAACAGCGTCTCACCACCGGCAACTGCCACGCCTACGCCTACGCCGACTGCCACGGCCACGCCACCCGCGGTCGAGCAGTCGCTCTATTTGCCGCTGATCCTGCGCTAGCCTACGAGTTGCGCAAGGCTGGCGCATCGGCCTAAGTACAACCTCGGAAGACTGCGCTGCAGGTTGAGCGGCGGGCATCGCTCGAAGTTGTAGCTTGCTCTTTCTCGATCGAGCCTTGGTGCAAGCGCAGTGTCGGTGTCTGGCCGCACACTGAAGGCAAGCTAACTCAAAGGAGGCTATGGCAACCACGGTGCATGTTCTCTTTGTCCTGCTGGCGCTGTTGGCGACCGGCATCGGCAACATCTCACAGTCAAGGGCGGTCCTACACTCGGTTGCATGGCCGCCCTTTGTCTATGTTGGGCAGGCTGTAGCTACAGAGCGCAATCTCGGTGTTGGCGCTCAATCACCACAGCAAGCGCCGGGCGCTGCCAAGGCGGTGCTTACGCGTGGACCCTATCTGCAACTAGGAACCCCCACCAGCATCGTCGTGCGCTGGCGCACCGACAGGGCCACACCCAGCCAGGTGCGCTACGGCCCGGCGTCGGATGACCTCGTCTGGACCGTGACCGACCCTATGAACACGACCGAGCACGAGATCGTCTTGGCTGGTCTTTCCCCCAACAAGTCCTATTACTACGCTGTCGGCACGGGCGCCGAGCTGTTGGCCGGCGGTCCGGGCTACTTTTTTGTGACGCCGCCAACGCCAGGGACGCCCAAGGCCATGCGCATCTGGGTGTTGGGCGACTCAGGCACCGGTGATTTCAACTCGGCCGAGGTGCGTGACGCGTACTACCGATTCACCGGCCAGCGTCATACCGACCTGTGGCTGATGCTGGGCGACAACGCCTACGAAAGCGGCACCGATCTCGAGTACCAGAACAAGCTTTTCGACATCTACCCCGACATGCTGCGTAAATCGGTGCTGTGGCCGACATTAGGCAACCACGATGGCCTATCGGCGCGCTCGGCCACGCAGAGCGGTCCCTACTTCGATGTCTTCACCCTGCCGACGGCGGGCGAGGCGGGCGGTGCAGCGTCGGGCACCGAGGCCTACTATTCCTTCGACTACGCCAATATCCACTTCGTCAGCGTGGACTCGGAGGACATGATGTGGGAGGATCTAGACGGGCTGAAGCGCTGGCTGCGCGCCGATTTAGCCGGCACCCAGCAGCGGTGGATCATCGCTTACTGGCACCATCCACCGTACACCCGCGGCAAATACAACTCGGACATCGCCCTCGAGTCAACCCGCGTGCGGAGCGAGATCGTGCCGCTCCTGGAAGCCTATGGCGTCGATCTGGTGCTTAGCGGCCACAGCCACTCCTATGAGCGCTCGTACCTGCTCGACGGCCACCACGGCGTAGCCTCGACGCTGACGGCCGAGATGTTGGTCGATCAGCGCGACGGACGCGTCCATGGCGCGGGCGCATACGTCAAAGCTGCCGGTCCCCGTCAGGGTACAGTCTACGTGGTAGCAGGCAGTTCCGGCATGGTGCAGTCTGGCCCGATGAATCATCCGGCCATGGCGGTGTCGTTGTTGCGCCTGGGCTCTTGCGTGATCGACATCGACGGCGATCGCCTGGATGCGGTCTTTCTGGACAACAGCGGTCGGGTGGCCGACGAGTTCACGATCATCAAAGACTCTGCGCTGCCGGCCACCCGCCAAGACTTGGTGGTGCGCAACGCCGCGTGGAAATACAACGCCACAGGAGGTAACTTGGGGACGACCTGGGCCGATCCAAACGCCGACGACGCAAGCTGGCCGATTGGCGTCGCTCCCCTGGGCTATGGCGAGCCCTATATCGTGACGGCGGTGCCTTTCGGCCCGAATCCCGCTCGCAAATACATCACGGCCTACTTCCGCAAAGACTTCCAGGTGGCGGGCGACCCAACGCGCATCGGCGGATTACGGCTGGAGGCGAACTACGACGACGGTTTCGTAGCCTATCTCAACGGCGTCGAGGTGGCGCGACGCGGCTTGCCGGACGGCGTGGTGACGTTTGACATGCTGGCCGCAGAACACGAGGGAGGCGCCTATGAGACCATCGACATCACCGACGCCATCGGCGTGCTGCTGCCAGGCCGTAACGTTTTGGCTGTGGAGGTGCACCAGGCGTGGCCGGGCAGCTCTGATCTGGTGATGGATGTGGCGCTCAGCTATACGACGGCGAGGACAGAGACGCCCACAGCCACCGCAACCCCCACGGCGACACTCATAGCAACGGCGACGACAACGCCGCCTGCCACTACCACGCGCACAGCGACGCCAACCCCGCGCCCGCCTGGGCGCGCAATTTTCCTGCCGGTGATCACACGACCGTGACTGGAGGTGGCCGCGGACAGATCAGACGGTAGACTGCTGCATATGCACCACGCGGTTCTCACGGCGAGCCTGCTCGGCTGCAAAGACCATCAAGTGCGTTTCGAGGCTTTCGCGCGGGCCGGAGAGGATCAGTCCGGGATCTTGCCTGGCGACGGCGGCGACGAAGCGGCGCATCAGGCCGTAGTCGCCGCCGGCGTGGCGCTGCAGAGGGCCATCGGTGGAGGCGGCCACGTCCCAGATGCGCGTTGTGTCGGTCAGGAAGTCGTACAAGCGGATCTGTTCGCCGTTGCATGTGATCTCGCCGCGCGTGCCGAAGAGCGTGGTGCGGCGCTGACCCTGCTCGGTGAAGGCCACCATGCTAAACGACGCCGTGCGGTCGTCCGCAAAGAGCATCTGCACCACCTGATGGTCTAGCACGTCGTTGTCGCAGGCGTAGACGCAGCGGCCGTAGGGGCCACTGCGCAGCGCGGCCTCCACCGACTCCGCCGATACTGTGGGGGTCAAGACATCCACCGGCCAACCCACATGTCCTTGCGCTACGCGTCCCAGGTAGATCTTGCGTGCCGAGTAGGGACAGTCCGGCTCCACCGCGCAGTCCAAGCAACGATCGGCCGCGCCCGCCGGCCGGTTCTCCGGCCGAAAGTGCTTGAGCGCGCCGAACGAGCTGATGGCCAGGCAGGGTCCGTCCATCATGTAGCGAATCCAATCCAGGTCGTGGCAAGATTTGGCGAGCAGCACAGGGGAGGAAAGCGCCTCGTTGCGCCAGTTGCCGCGCACGAAGGAATGGGCGAAGTGCCAGTAGCCCACCGGCTCCAGATGTTGTAGGCTGACCAGGTCGCCGATCGCGCCGTTGTCCAGCAGCGCCTTGAGCTGCTGCGTGTAGGGCGTGTAGCGCAACACATGGGCCACGGCGAAGAGGATGCCGTGCGCCTCGGCTGCGGCGACGATGCGTCGGCAGTCGGCGGCGTTGGGGGCCATAGGCTTTTCCAACAACATGTGGTAGCCGAGGCCGGCGAAGGCGATGGCTGGCTCAGCGTGCAGCGCGTCTGGCGTGGCGATGATCACAGCATCGGCGAAGCGAGCGCGGGCGGCGGCGTCGCGCCAGTCGGCAAAGACGTAGTCGGCAGGCACGTCGTAGGTGTCGGCGATAGCCTGGCGGTAAGGCAGCCGCGGGTCGGCCACGCCGGCAATGCGCACCTGGTCAGGGTGAAGTCGCGCATAGCTGGCGTAGCCTGCGCCGCGGTTGCCGGCGCCGATGATGAGCAGCGAGATGGGGGGCATGGATGATCGTGGGGCGGTATCAAGCGTAGGCCAGGCTTTGGCGCACGCTGATGCGCGTGGCGCTGCGCGCCGGGCCGATGGAAAACGTAGCGGCGATGACGAGCACCACGGCCAGCCAGATGAACACGGCCGGCAGGTTGAACGCATAGTCCAGGTCGATGTCGATCATGGTCTGGCCGAGCAGGCGCGCCAACGGTTGGGCAGCCAGATAGGCGATGGGCACGGCCACAGCCCAGCTGATCAGCCCTTGCAAGATGCCTTCCAGCATGAACAAACTCATGATCGTGCCCGAACCGGCGCCGATGGCGCGCATGACGCCGATCTCGCGCGTGCGCTCGACCACGCTGATGCCGAGGGATCCCATCAAGCCGATGCCGCCGACGCTCGCCACCAGCGAAGCCAGTCCGATCAACATCCACACCACCGTGTTGAACTGGTTGGTGGCGAACTGGCGTTCTTCCAGCTTCACGCTGGTGGTGTAGAAGTCCACCTTCATGCCGGCCGCCTCGTAGGCTGTCTTGAGCTCGTCGGCGATGGCGTTCACTTCATCCAGGCTCTTGGGCTCGGTGGTCACCAGCACCTGCGTACCCCGGCCGGCTTGGCCTGTGGCGTCTAGCACGGCGTCTAGCGGCGCGTAGAGGGCTTCGGTGACAAAGCCGCCGCCGTAGACCACCCGATAGGCGCCAACCACCTGCCATTCGGCGCTGCCGAGGACGCCCAGGTCGAGGGTGATGGTGTCGCCGACGGCGATCTTGTTCTTGGCGGCTGTCTCCTGGCTGATCACAACCGCCTGCTCATCGCCTGGCTCCAGCCAGCGGCCCGCCACGATGATCGGTCGGTAGCCGGTCGAGCCGGCCGGGATGCCGGTGAGCTGCGCGCCCAGGCCGGCCGAGTCCTGCAGGCGCTCGCCGGCGCGCAGGATGGTGGCGTTGCGGCCATACCAGACCTCGGCGCTGCTCACGCCGTCCACCGTCTCGGCGATGCTGGTCATTTGGGCCGCGTCTTGTGTCTGGCTGAAGCCAATGCGCAAGTCGTAGCCGCGGCGCGCCAGCTCGTTGTCCAGCGTCAACGTCACGGAGGAGATCAGGCTCATGATGACCATGAACATCACGCCGGCCACCGTGAGCACCAGGATGGTCAGCGCCAAGCGCTCTTTGTGGCGGAACATGTTGCCGAGGGCGGTGGCGAAGGGGGTAGACAGGAAGCGCTCGCCGATGTGGTCGATCAGGCGGTCGAAACGGCTGAAGCCGAAGTCGCCGCCCAGGCCGTAGCTGGCAATGGCCTCGCGCACGCTAATGTTGGCGCCTTTCAGTACGGGCCACAGCGCCGCCAACATCGGCGCAATGAAGGCCATGCCTAGCTGCAAGCCGATGGCCAGCGTCGACACGCGGAAGGCCGTGTAGTCTATGTTGAAGAGGTTGAGGTACCGGCGGCTCATGCCGTAGGCGAACAGCGCGCCCAGCGGTACGGCGATCAGCAGCGCCAGCAGGCCGTAGATCAGGGCCACGGCCAGGTACATGGTGATGATCACCCGCCGCTGCCCGCCGATGGCTTTGATCACGCCGATCTGGTCGGTCTGTTGCGTGATCAGCGCGGTTAGGGTCGTCAACACCAGCATCACGCTCATGAACAGCGACACCACGGCCATGATGAGCAGGATGATGTTGATTCCCTCGACAAATTGGCGGCCCCAGTGCTTGTTCGGATCCTGGTAGAGGGTGACAACGACGCCATAGCCCTGGTCGGCCAGCCGTGCGCGCAGATCGCCTGCGACCTCTTGCGCGTGCTCCAGGCTGTAGGGTTCGACGCGCACCAGCAGCTGGCCAAAGCGGCCTTCTGGGACGCCGAACTCGGCCAGACCGGCTGCGTCGGCGAAGAAATTGGCCTGGCCGCCAAAAGGCGGCGGTTGTACGAAGGGATGGCGGATCTTGCCGCTGACCGGGAAGGCCTTGGCAACGCCGCCGATCTCGAACTCCACGGTGTCGCCGATCTCCACGCCGAAGAACTGGCCGGAGAGCCGCTCGATGCCGATGCTGAGGGGCTCGCCGGTCGGCCAGGTTCCTTCCTGCAGGGTGATCACATCGTAAGTTTGTTGGTCGAAAGCCGGGCGTTCGACCAGCGTGCCCAGCTTCCACTCGGCCTCGGGGGCGGTGCGATAACGCACGGAGATCTGGTTGGCCGGGTCGATGTCCACGACGCCCGGCGTGTCTTTGAGATCGTCAACGACTTCCTGCGTGACATAATCACGCAGGATGATGTTGGCGTGTGAAGGAGCCACGGCGCGGTGTGCGTTGTCCATGGCGGCCAGCAGTTGGTCGACCAGGCCGAAGATGCCGCCGATGGCGAAGATGCCCGCGGCGATGCTGAACACCGCCAGCAGGGTGCGCGCTTTGTGATGCCACAGGTCGAACCAGACTTTATGCCAGATCACGGGTACCTCATCGATGTTTGAACGTGCCCCACTCCGCCGGCTTGTGGATGAGCCGGCGGAGCGCTGCGCTCGTCGCGCACCAACAGCCCGTTGCGGATCTCCAGCACGCGGGGGATGCGGGCGGCCAGGCTGCGGCTGTGCGTTACCATGATCAACGTCTTGCCGCGGTCCACCAGGTGGCTAAACAGATCGAACACCTCGTCGGACGTCGTAGCGTCCAGGTTGCCCGTTGGCTCGTCGGCCACGATCAGCGGCGGGTCGTTGGCCAGGGCGCGGGCGATGGCGGCCCGTTGCTGCTGGCCGCCGGAGACCTGGCTGGGCAATTTGTGCGCCTCGGCTGCCAGGCCGAACTGCTCCAGCAGCGCCATGGCGCGCGCCTTGCGCTCTTTTTTGGGCCAGCGCTTGACAAAGTCCATCGGCAGCACGACGTTCTGCAGGAGGCTGAGGGCGGGCAGCAACTGGAAGAACTGGAACACGACGCCCAGGTCACGCCCGCGCCAGGCCGCCAGCTCGTTCTCGCTCATGCTGTGCACGGTGCGGCCGTTGACCACCACCTCGCCCACGGTCGGGTGGTCGATGCCCGTGATCATGTTCAGCAACGTGGACTTGCCGTTGCCCGAAGGGCCAACAATGGCGACGAACTCACCAGGCGCTACGTCGAACGATACCCCGCGCAGCACCTCGATGGTAGTATCGCCGACGGGAAAGCTCTTGCGAACGTCTTTGACTTGCACAATCGACGCCGTAGGCGGCTGCCTTGGGCCGAGCACCGGGCGGTTGTTGATGGTCATAGATCACCCCTCGAAGTAGGCGCCGTGGTAACCGAACAGGATGGCGTGTGGAATCTCGGCGCGTGCCAGCTCGTCGAAGGAGTGAGCATCGAGCACGAGCAGGAAGGAGGTGCCGCGCGCCGCGTCCAACACCACCGACAGGATCACGCCGTCATCTTGTGCCGTGCGGCCCGGCCGGCCGACGAAGATCGGCTCGCCGGGGTAGCAGTTGGGCTGGAACCAGGTCTGCGTGTCTCCGGTGTCCACGTCGAGCTTGAGAATTTGGTTGTAAAAGCCTTTGCGCTGCTGCTTGTTGATGCTGGCCGCGTAGACATAGCGGTAACCGTCTTGCATGTTGTAGCGTCGGTAGTCGAAGTTGGCCAGCTCCATGCACTCATCGGAGATCACCTCGTAGGTGGCGCGCTTGCCTTTGAGGGGCAGGCGATAGCGGCGCAAGTTGCCAAACGGCACTTCGAGGTTGGGGTCCTTGAGCCGGTTCAGGTAGTACGATTGCAGAATGCCGGCGTCGGGGTAAGCATCGATGTCGATGATCAGCTCGTCCCCGCGCTCGAAAGCGTTCACATGGTGGAAGGCAAAGTAGGGATCGGCCTCGTATTTGCCCACCAGCTTGCCCGTGTGGCGGTCAATCACCCAGAACGGCGCGCCTCGCTCTGGCTTCCAGCGGAAGTTCTCGATGTACGGCTTGAGCCACAGCAGCAAGTGAACCGGGTTGACCACCAGGGGGAACTCGCTGAGGATGAAGTAGTTCTGCGTCATGCCGAAGCTGTGCATGTAGGCCGGCTGGTTGACCGGCAGCGAGCTGACCAGTTGCGGTTGTAGGTTGCCCTTGAGCTTGTAAAAGCGGTAGTGGCTGACCGCATGGTAGCGCGTCACCAGGTTGAAGACCTCGTCACGCGCAAAATCGAACTGCGGGTGTACGGTGGTCATCTGGCCCGACGTGCCCTTCTCGAACTGGAAGACGCCCACGGACGCCAGGGTCTCCGGGTCGAACTCCACCTGGATGGGCGTCTCGGCCAGGGCCAGGTAGTGCTCGGCGATCTTGGCGATGCTCACCTTGGCGCTGTCGGTGATCTTGGGCGAGAAAACCGACTGAATGCGCTGGAACATCGAGCGACATGGATCGGTGGCAAACTCGGAATAGGTGATGCGGCCGTTGGCGCGCGCCTCGTCGTAGGCCCGGCATTGCAGGTACTTGTTGGCATAGGAGACCTGGCCGTTGACCACGGTGAACTTGTGCAGCATCGCCAGCCCGTCGAACCAGTGGCGATACTGCTGCTCGCCCACGCGAAAGGTGCCGGGGCCGTTGCGCACCAGGGTGCCCTGCACCCAGGAAGGGATAGCGCCCTGCACCGGCAGCCGATCCAAGCTGATCTCGTTCTCGGTCACACCGAAGCCTAGTTCAAAGACGTTGTTCATAGGGCTTTCACTCTTTTCAAGGTATTGCCGGGCGTGGGATCGATCAGCTCGGCTGCGATCTTGCCTGAGGCCAGCACGGAAGGCACGCCCGCGCCGGGGTGTGTGCCGGCGCCGACGAAGTACAGGTTGTCGAAGTCCTCTGACCGGCTGTGCGGCCGCAGCCATGCCGATTGGAACAGCGACGGTTTGAGCGCGAAGGCAGCGCCGCGGTAGCTGTTCAACGTGTTTTGGAAGTGCAGCGGATCGATCATGTGCTCGGCGACGATGTTGGCCTGGAGATCGGGCAAGTAGTTGTCTTCCAAGTGTTGCATGATGCGATCGCGGTAGGGTTTGGCCATCTTGGTCCAGTCGGTGCCAGAGGCCAGGTCGGGCACGAGGGCGAGCACATAGAACGACTCGCAGCCAGGCGGCGCCACGGACGGATCGGTGATCGAAGGCATGTGTAGGTAGAGCGCCAGGTCGTCGGGCAAGGGAGCGCTGGAGAAGATGTCCTTCATGAGGCCCTTGTAGCGTTTGTTCAGCATGATGTTGTGGTGGCGCAGCTTGCTGTCCAGGTAGCGGCGTTTGGTGCCGAAGTAGATCACCACCAGCGAGTTGCTGAACTTCATGCGGTCGATGTGCGCGTTGCTGTACTTGCGCCGGTACTGGGCCGGGATCAGGTAGCGATAGCTGTACGCCACGTCGCCGTTGCACACGATCACGTCAGCGCGGTGGATCGTGCCGTCGGCCAGGCGCACGCCGGTGGCGCGACGACCTTCCACCAGGATCTCTTGCACTTCACTGTTGAAATGAACCGTGCCGCCGAGCTCGTTGAACAGACGGCCGAGCGCTTGCACGATGGCGCCGGTGCCGCCTTTAGCGTAGTACACCCCCCACTGCTTCTCGAACTGCACGATCAAGGTGTAGATCGAGGGGGTGTCGAAGGGATTGCCGCCGATCAGCAGCGGGTGAAATGACAAGGCGCGACGCAGGAAGGGATGTTTGATGTAGCGCGCCACGTGCCAATAGGTGCCCAGAAAGGCCTGCAGGCGCATCACGTCGGGCATGATCTTGAGCATGCTGCCCACGGTCAGAAACGGTTGGTCGGTGTAAGGGAAGAAGGCCTCGAAGATCTCTTTGGTGTGTTGCAGGAATTTTTGGTAGCCGATTTTGTCGGCGGGATGAAAGCGCTCGATTTCGGCCAGCACGTCTTCTAGGTGGCGGCGGTAGTCGAAATGGTTTCCCTCGTGGTCGAAGATGCGGTAGAACGGATCCAGCGGCAACAGCTCGATGTAATCCTCGCGGCGCCGGCCAGCGGCGGCGAAGATCTCGTCGAACATGTACGGCGCCGTGATCACCGTGGGGCCACCGTCGAACTTGAAGCCGTTGATCTCATACTGGTAACCCCGGCCGCCCAGCTTATCGCGCTTCTCGAAAATAGTCACGTCGTGGCCTTTGGCCGCCAGCCGATTCGCTGCGCCCAACCCGCCAAAGCCGCTGCCGATCACAATGATTTTCTTTTTCACCTGGGTCCTCATGTGGATCTGGAACGATCACGTGGATTGAAAAGCGCGCGTGCGCCACCACAGCCCGGGCAGGCGAGAAAGCTTGCCCCAGCTGCTGACATAGGCGCGCCGGCTAAAGACGTCATAATCTTGTTCCTCGATTTTGCGCAAAATGGCGCCGTACAGCCCGGCTGCGGCCGCCGTGGAGAAACGTCCATCCTTGGCAATCATGGCAATACCGGGCCAGGCCTCGGCGTACAGGCGTCGGGTGCGCTCGATCTGAAAGCGCATAAAAGCCCGCCAGCGGTCGTCAACCCGCTGGTGGGCGATGTCCTCTTCTGTTAGTCCGTAAGCCTCCAGCTCTTCTAATGGCAGGTAGAGCCTTCCGCGCAGCCAATCCTCCGCCACGTCGCGCAGGATGTTGGTGAGTTGCAGCGCCACGCCCAGCTTGACGGCGTAGGGAATGGCCTCGTCAGAACGCGACCCCAAAATGTGCAGGCTCATCAAGCCCACGGTGGAGGCGACGCCGTAGCAATAGACCGTCAACTCGGCGAACGTGTTGTAGCGCGTCTGCGTCAGGTCGCGAGCCACGCCGTCGATCAGTTGGCCGGCATAGCCTAAAGGCAGGCCGGTGCGCTGCACCATGTCGCGCCAGGCGATAATCGTCAGGTCGCCGTCGTCCGGCTGATCCTCCAAGGTGCGCGCTCGCCAGGTCGACAGCTTGGCGACTGTGGCATCGTCCGGGTGATCCACGATGTCATCGGTGGCGCGGCAAAAGGCGTAAAGCGCACGGACGAATTGACGCTTATCCTTGGGCAGCAGCCGCGACGCCGTGTAGAACGAGCGACTGTGCTCGGCCGTTAGCGCCTCACAGTGATCGTAGGCCAGGCGCAGCAAAGCATCGTCTTGCTTCGCGGGCCAGTTAGGAGACGGCCACATCGTGCGCGCCTGCTGTGCCAGCGCCAGCAAACGATCTTCCCACGGCTGATTGGTGGATGGAGAGCCGTCTGCATCCATTGGCACACCTCGCGGATGTCCGAGCTTGCGTTCTGATGACCACATCTTATGCTAGTTGTCTAGAAAGTGTCAAGTTTATTTGGACAATCAACCGTGATCTAGGCTACACTTGGGTCGTAGATCGCACGGTCGATCAGCCCGTCGCAGATGCGCGTGACTGCGCCGCGCATGGTAACCGACCAGTCCGGGGCGATGGTGATGGCGATGGCGCCGCCGGGCATGAGCACAGTCACGTGCGCATCGCAATAGCCTAGCCGATGTGCGACAGCGGCCGCCGCACAGCTGCTGCTGCCGGACGATAGCGTGTAGCCGGCGCCGCGTTCCCAGATCTCGAGGCGGATGTGTTGCCGATCCAGCACCTGCATGAATTGCACGTTAGTACGCTGGGGGAAGCGCAGGTCGTTTTCGATGAGCGGCCCCAACTGCTGCGCTTTTTCGGCGCTGACTGCTTCACACACGATGACGCAATGCGGGTTGCCGATGGTAGCGGCGCTGAAGCGCAACGTGTAGCCTCCCACCTCCATCGTCTCGTCGATCACCTCGCGCGGCGGCCCGGCAACCGGGATGCGCGTGCTGTCGAAGCTGACCTGCCCCATCTGCACGGTGACGCTGTGTCCAGCGGGGTGGACTTGCGCCTGCACGACGCCGCCGGGCGTTAGAATGGTAAATGGGTCGTTGCGAACGAGACCGCGGTCCCACAGGTAGCGGGCAAAGATGCGCAGGCCGTTGCCGCTTTTCTCGAACTCGCTGCCGTCAGGGTTGAACAGGCGCAGGGCAAAGTCGGCGTCCGCCGCCGGCAGGGGGCCTAGTAGCAGTCCATCCGCGCCCACCCCACAGTGGCGATCGCAGAGCAAGCGGACCAGGGATGGCGTCCAGGCCACGGGCTGCTCCACAGGATCGATCACCAGGTAGTCGTTGCCCAGGGCATGATACTTGCTGAAACGCATCGGGTCGCTCGTCGCGCGCGGCTACTGCGGCTGATTTGTGGCGGCCGTTGTGTCCAAGGGCCGCCGGTAACGGATTTCACGCAAGACAACATCGGGGGGCCGGTGCTCTTGTTTGGACGCGCCATCGGCGCGGAACCCCAAGTGCTCGTAAAAGCGGATAGCGCGCGTGTTGCCCACCAACACCCAGAGCGTGGCGAGGCGAGAGCCGGCGGCACACAGGCCGTCCAGGGCCAGGGCCATCAGCCGTTTGCCGTAGCCTTTGCCCCAGACAGTCGGGTGCAAGTAGATGCCATACACCTCACCTGCCTCCGATACATCAAGGTCCGCGTCGCGCGTCGGGCCATACGACACGTAGCCCACCACCCGTCCATCCTCCTCGGCCACGAATACCTGACGCGTGGCGTCAAGCAGCCAGTTTTCCCAGCCGGCTGTGCGTTGTTCCACGGAAAGGTGGTTCAGAAACTCCGCGGGCAAGAGATCATGGTAAGTTGCCTGCCAGGATGCGATGTGCATTTCAGCCAGCGGACGGGCATCGGCAAGACCCGCACGCCGGATAGTCAAAGGTGTCATAAGATAACCGGCAAGACCCATCAGGGTGACGCCAGCAGTCTACCAGGCTTTGGGCCCGGCGGCAAATCAACGATGCCGATGGTCGCTACATTGTTCACCTGGGTCACCGGTGGTATAATCGCTTCGGTGCCGCTCATGTGCGTCTCCCAAGTTGCTTTGAAAGGTTATGAGTGACCGTGTTTGGCCGTTGGCAGAAGCGTGAGTCGCAGCATACGCCCGATTCCACCATCGCCGGTGTTGGTCGAGAGCCTTTGATCCAACTTAATCAGGTGGTCAAGGTCTACGAGACCGGCGCAAGGTCGTATATGGCGCTGCGCGGGGTTGACGTGCGCATCGAGCGCGGGGAGTTTGTGGCCATCGTCGGCAAGTCGGGGAGCGGCAAGTCCACGCTCGTCAACATGATTACTGGGATCGATCGACCGACCTCCGGCGAGATCATCATTGGCGGCACAGCCGTGCACGCGCTCGACGAAGAACGCATGGCCGAATGGCGCGGTCGCACCGTTGGCGTGGTTTTTCAGTTCTTCCAGCTCTTGCCGCTGCTGACGGCCGCCGAAAATGTCATCTTGCCCATGGATTTCTGCAATTTCTACCAACAGCGCGAGCGTCGCCGTCGCGCCATTGCGCTGCTTGACTTGGTCGAGATGGCGGACTACGCCGACAAATTGCCGGCCACGCTCTCCGGCGGTGAGCAGCAGCGCGTGGCCATCGCCCGCGCGCTGGCCAATGACCCGCCTATCCTGGTCGCCGATGAGCCCACCGGCAACTTGGACTCGGCCACCGCGGAAACGGTGTTTCAACTCTTCGAGCGCGTGGTGGCCGAAGGCAAGACCGTTGTCATGGTCACGCATGATCAAGACCTGGCGCAACGCGCCCATCGCACCTTGCTGATCGCCGATGGGCAGATCGTGCAGGATATCGTGCGGCCCGTCAGTATCCCGGTGCTTCGCCCCGACAGCGCGTTGGCGGCGTCCTCCGTGGCCGATGTGAGGCGCGTCGATGGCTAGTCCACGTTGGTTGAAGGCAGCGCGTGAGCTGCGCCACAATCCCACCCGCACCTTGTTGGTGGTCCTCTCCATTGCGGTGGGCGTGATCGCCGTGGGCATGGTGGCCGGCGCCTACGCCGTGATCACGCGCGAGCTGCCGGCCGGCTATGCCAAAGTGAACCCGGCCAGCGCCAGGCTCTACACCGATCCCTTTGACAGCGACCTGTTGCGTGTGATCGGCAACATGCCAGAGGTGGAGGCAGTTGCCGGCCGGCGTTACGTGACTATGCGCTTGCAGGTGGCGCCTGACCGCTGGCGCGACATCGAGGTTTTCGCCCTGCCTAACTACAACGCCATCGAGGTCGGCAAGATCTATCCGCAGCGCGGCGCCTGGCCGCCGCCCGCGCGCACGTTGCTCATGGAGCGCGCCGCCATGGGGCTGCTCGGCGCGCGCATCGGCGACCAGGTGACGATCTTGGCGCCCAACGGCACGCAGCGCACCCTGCCGATCAGTGGGGTCGTGCACGATCTCAACCAGCCCTCGGCGCGCTTTGTCAACCGCCTGTATGGCTATGTGACGCCGGAGACCATGCGCTGGTTCGGCATCGAGGACGACTTCAACGAGCTCAGCTTTGTGGTTGCGGGCGACAAGACCGACCGGGCTGCTGTCACTGCCGCCGCGGCCGCAGTCCGCGCCAAGGTGGAAAAGAGCGGACGCAGTGTCTACTGGATGACCATTCCCGACCCTGGCAAGCACCCGGCCGAGCGTTTCATTGCCCCCATGGCGCTCATCTTGGGCTTCCTCGGCGTCCTATCGGTCCTGCTGAGCGCGCTGCTGGTCGTCAACACGTTATCTGCGCTCTTGTCGCAGCAGATACGCCAGATCGGCGTCATGAAGGCGATCGGCGGTCGCAGCCGGCAGATCACCGGCATCTATCTGACCATGGTGATGGCTTTGGGGCTGTTGGCCTTGGCTGTGTCCATACCGCTGGCTCTGCTGGCCGTTCGCTTTCTCGTGGGGTTGATCGCACGCTTGATCAACTTCGACGTGGCCAGCTTTGCGCCGCCGGCCTCGGTGTTTCTCGTGCAGGCCGTCGCCAGCCTGCTGGTGCCGCTGGCCGCAGCCTGGGTTCCCGTGCGCAAAGGGGTGCGTACCACAGTGCGTGAGGCCATGACCTACTACGGCATCGGCGCAGGTCAGGAGGGCATGCGGCTGACCGACCGTCTGTTGAGCCGGGTGCGCGGCTTGCCGCGGCCCTTGCTCTTGTCGTTGCGCAACACCTTCCGGCGCAAGATGCGCCTGGCTCTGACTTTGGCCTCTCTGGGGCTGGCCAGCACGATCTTCGTAGTCGTTGGCAGTGTTCAAGCGTCTTTATCTACGACGCTTGATGACGCCATGCAGTACTGGCAGTACGACATCGGCCTCAACTTTGTCCGGCCCTATCGCGTCGAAGAGATTGAACAACTGGCCCTGCAGGTGTCCGGCGTCCAGCAAGCCGAGAGCTGGGGCTATCAAGCGGCGCGTCGCTTGCGACCCGACGACACCTACAGCGACAACCTGGTCGTGATCGCGCCGCCGGCGCAGACCAAGCTGTTACAGCCCACCGTGCTGGCCGGGCGCTGGCTGCTGCCGGAGGACGAAAACGCCGTGGTCATCACCACCGACCTGCTGCGCGAGGAGCCCGATCTGCGCGTTGGCCAAACCATCGAATTGTTGATCGACGGTCGCAAGAGTTCGTGGTTGATTGTCGGGCTGATCCGCGGCGTGTTGTCGGGTTCCACCCTCTACGCCAACTATCCCTACTTCTCGCGCGCCACGCGCAGCGTCGACCGGTCATCGAGTGTGCAGGTTGTCGCCGACCGCCATGATCCGACCTACGTGCGCCAACTGGCCAACCGCTTGGAGGACCACTTCGAAGCCAACAGCGTGCGCGTTGCTGCGACATCGACCGTGGACGATTTGCGCCAGTTGGCAATTGCCCAGTTTCGCGTTATCATACTGTTCCTGTTGCTCATGGCCGTGGCCTTGGCCCTGGTCGGCGCCCTGGGCTTGATGGGCACCATGAGCATCAATGTCCTTGAACGCACCAAAGAAATCGGCATGATGCGCGCCATTGGCGCCACCGGCAAGACTATCCGGCGCATGGTGATCTTTGAAGGTAGCCTCATCGGTATCCTGAGTTGGGTTCTGGGTACGGTGATCGCTGTTCCCGTAAGCCAGGCGCTGAGCCGAGCGGTAGGGCTGTCATTTCTGCAAGCTCCGCTCAGCTACTCGTTTTCAACGGTGGGCGCGGTCTCCTGGCTCCTGGCTGTGGTGTTGTTGGCGGCGGTCGCCAGCCTGTGGCCGGCGCGCAGCGCGGCACGCTTGAGCGTGCGCGATGTGCTGGCTTACGAATGAGTTGCAAGGATATTACCCTCGCTATGAAAAAGTGGCTTGTCGTTCTGATCATCGTGTTCCTGCTTGGCGTGATAGCGGTGACGCTCGGTTTGCCGCGACGGCTCGTGGGTCGAACTGCCCAGGCGCCGGCGACGGCAACGGCCACGCCTCTGCCGCCGGCCAAAGCTAACCAAGAGGTAGTAGCCGACGCGCGGGTTGTGCCTGTGCAGAGCGCAGAGCTGAGCATGCCCGTGGGCGGCATCGTCGCGGAGATTCTTGTCAAAGAAGGGGACTTTGTCAGAGCCGATCAACCGATCTTGCGCCTCAATGCCGCACGCCAGCGGGCCAACCTGGCTCAGGTCGAGGCGCAGCTCAGCCGCGCCCAGGCGCGCTACGAACAGACGATAGCCGGCTCGCGCGAGCAGGAGATATCGGCCGCAGTCGCCAGCGTGGATGCCGCCAAGGCGCAGTTGCAAAAGCTTCAGCAAGGCCCCACGGCCGCTGAGATCGAGTCGGCGCAAGCGGCCCTGGCCGCGGCCCAGGCCGAGCTGCGCCGCGTGCAGGCCGGCCCTGACTCCCAACAACTGATTGCGGCCAAGGCCGACCTCGATAACGCCGACGCCAAGCGGCGGCAGGCGCAGGCGGCCTATGACCGAGTGCGCGGCAGTCCAGATATCGGCCGCTTGCCGGAGTCGCTGGCCCTAGAACAGGCCACCAACGAATACAACGCCGCGTTGGCGCGCTACCAGGCGTTGCAAAAAGGCGCCAACCCGGCCGATGTTGCCGCCGCACGCGCCCGGGTTAACCAAGCACAAGCGGACCTCAACCGCGTCCTGGCGCCGCCGAACGATTCCGACATCGCCGCTGCCGAAGCCGAGGTGCGCCGCGCCCAAGCCCAACTTGACCTGCTGTTGGCCGGGCCGCGCGCCGAGGAGATCGCCGCAGCCCTCGCCGACGTACAGGCCGCACAGGCAGCCGTGGAAGAGGCGCAGGCCGCCGTGGCTGAAACTGAGCTGCTCTCGCCCTTCGATGGCGAGATCGTCTCCCTCGATGTAGTCCTGGGCCAGCAGGTGGTGGCCGGCCAGCCGATCGTACGCATGGCCGACTTGTCCGACTGGCGCATCGAGACCAATGACCTGACCGAGTTGGACGTAGTAGGCATTGTGCCGGGCGATCCGGTGAGCGTCTCGTTCGATGCCATCCCCGGCTTGGAGTTGCCCGGCCACGTCTTGCGGGTGAAGCCCATCGGCGAGAACCGCCAGGGCGACGTGACCTACACGGTGATCGTCGGGTTAGACCGCAGCGACGATCGCCTGTTGTGGAACATGACCTCGACCGTGCGCATTGGACGGGGTGAAGGCGTCGCGGACCGCGCCACAGCGGCGGCGCTGGCAAGCGCAGCGACGGTTGCGCCCACAGCCACGCTTGCGCCAACGCCGGTTGTACCGACCAACACCATCGTCCCCACCCTGCCGTTGACCGTCACAAACAGCCAAGACGCCGGCGCGTCGATTGCGGCGACGGGTGTTATCAGCCGCGCCGAGGTGTTGAGCGACACAGCAGACGTGACGGCGCCCGAGCAAACCACGGCCGCAACCGCCGCTTTGGCAACGCTATCTCCGGCAACTGCCACGCCCGTGCCGACTGCCACGCCCGTGCCGCCGACGGCTACGGCTACTACTCAGCCCCCAACGGCAACGCCCACACCCACGCCCACGAACACCAACACCCCGTTCCCCACGGCCACGCCAACGGCAACAGCCGCACCCACGCAAACACCAACTGCGCAGGCGGCGCCTGCTGCCACGGCAACGCGCGTTCCGCCCACGCCGCGGCCAACTTTGCCCCGCCCACCCACACCGCGGCCAACTGCAACGCCCGTCCGCGTATCTGCTAGCCCGCCTGAGCTGGTGCAGCCGCAGCCGCGGGCTACGGTGACCGGCGATGTGGTGTTCCAGTGGCGTCCCACCGGCCCTTTGCCCTTTAACGGCGCCTACGAGGTGGTCTGGTGGAACGTCGGCGAGAACCCCGTGGTGGCACGCGGCATAGCCCCACCTACGCTGCAAACATCGCTGACCACAAACCTGGATGTGTTGTATGAGACGAACCAATTCACCAGTTCTGACGTCTATTGGACAGTCCTGATCGTCCAGGTCAATCCCTATGTGCGCATGACCCAACCTGCGCAGAGCAACATCGGCCTGATGACCTATCAGCCGAGCAGTCCTCCCAAGCCGCGTGATTAAGGGCGGTCGTGCGCTCGCCGTCCCTTGTGCTTGTTGCGTCTGTAGTCTTCAAGATGAAGCCGTCCCAGAGGTGAATTCCTTGCATCGTGGTGACGTGACGCCGATCGGGGCGGTGTAGGCCTGGGGCTTGGGTAACTGAGCACCTATGAGTTTGTAAGAGTTGAGAGGTGGTTGATGAGCATGGTCAAACGTCGGGTGTTTACCTGGCTGGATCGCGGGGGGCGCTGGCTGTTGGTTCTGGCGCTCGTCGTCGGTGGAGTGTGGGGAGGGTTAGGGCGCGCAACATGGGCGGGCCCCGTGCAGCGCGCACAACCGCAAGTAGACCCAGGCTGGACGCGTGTAGCGTTGGCCGGACAGCCGGTGCGCTGGATCGCAGTGGCCCCCGGTGACGCGCAGACGGTGTACGCAGCCGTCGACGGTGTGGGCGTCTATCGCAGCGCTGACGGTGGGCTGACCTGGGCGTCTCTGCCGCTGGCTGGCCTCAGCGATCGGTCGCTGCAGACCGTAGCGGTGTGTCCCTCTGGCACGGTCTTTGCCGGCACCTGGGGTGGCGGTGTTTTTCGTCTGCAGGGCGACGCCTGGGTTACCGCTTCCGCCGGTCTCGGCCAGGCGTACATCACTTCGCTCACCTGCGACCCCCAGGGCGCTTTGTACGCCGGCACGGAGCGCGCCGGGATCTTCAAGTCGACCAACAACGGCGACGGTTGGAGCGCGGTCAACAACGGGCTGGGCAACCAGCGTGTGCTTACGGTGCGCGCCCGCAACGAAGTCTTGATGGCGGGCACGTTCAGCGGCGCTTTTCGCTCGACCAACGGTGGCGCCAGTTGGAGCGCGGCCGGGCTGCCGGGCCAGGCGGTTTTTGACTTTGAGTTCGATCCGCGCAACCCGCAGAGGATGTGGGCGGCCACCACCAATCAAGGCGTGCTGCTTACATCCGACAGCGGTGCCGGGTGGTCGCTGGTAGGCAGCGCCTTGCAGGCGTACACCGTAGTGTTGGACTACCAGGAGACGCTCTACGCCGGCACGCGCAACGCTGGCGTCTACCGGTGGGTGAACGATGAGTGGCAGCGACAGCCAGTTGACCCGGAGCGCATCTACCTGATGCGCCAGGCCGGGGCGGCTGTCCATCGCATCATAGCCGGCACGCGCGACGGCATTTGGGTGTACACCGTTCCTGCACCTACCCCCACCCCCACGGCTACGCCTACCCACACGCCCTCGCCCACGCGTCCGCCGACGGTCACTCCTTCGCCCACCCCCACACCGGGCGTCAAGGTGGCGCTGCGCAGTGACCCCATGGGCCCTGTGGCGCCGGGCGACATCATCACGTACTTCATCGACTACTGGACGGTCGGCAACGGCATTGCGTCGAATGTCGTGATCACCAACGCCGTGCCCTTGGAGGCTGAGTTCGTTGCCGGCTCCATCCGGCCAGCAAATGTCGGCTCGCTGCAGGGGCGCATCGTCACCTGGCGACTGGGCGCTCTTGGCCCCGGCGCGGCGCGCGGCGTCGTGTCCTACCAGGTGCGGGTGCCCATGCCCACGCCGACTGCCACACCGACCCCCGTGCCGCGCTACAATGTGACGGTTTCTGTCGTGGGTGAAGGGACTGTGCGCAACACGCCGGGCAATCCCTACGCCTTTGGCCAGGTCGCCACCCTGCAGCCGCTGCCATCCGCCGGGTGGAGCTTTGCCGGCTGGAGCGGCCCGAACGCCGGTGAGCTGCGCAACAACGGCGACGGCACCTGGTCTTTGACGATGGACGGCGATAAGGCCGTTACCGCCACGTTCACGCAGGATCGCTACAACGTGACGGTAACCATCGTGGGCAATGGCCGGGTGGAGAACACGCCCGGCAACCCTTACCTGTACAATCAAGTAGCTACGCTGCGCCCCGTGCCTGCGCCTGGGTGGCGCTTCCGTGAGTGGAGCGGCCGCGATGCCGGACAGCTCGTGAACAACGGTGACGGCACGTGGTCGATCACGATGGACGATAACAAGGCGGTGACGGCCACCTTCAGCGATGAGCCTGCGTCGATGACGCTGGACAAGACGGCCAACCCGACACAACTGGTGGAACCCGGCGGTCGCGTCGATTTCACAGTGCGCATCACCAACACCAGCCCCGACGACACCATTACCGTCACCAGCCTGGTAGACAACATCTACGGCAACCTCGATAACCTGGGCAACTGCAAGGTGCCTCAGGTCATCCCGCCCGGCGCCAGCTATAGCTGCGCGTTCTTCGGCAACGTCGTCGGCAACGCCGGCGCGTCCGAGGTCAACACCATCACGGCCACGGGCATCGACGACGATGGCAACACCGTGCGCGCCAGCGATTCGGCAACGGTCATCATCACCGACGTGGCGGCAACCATCCAGGTGAACAAGGTCGCCAACCCCACCAGCGTGGCCGAGCCTGGCGCAACCGTCAACTTCCGCGTCCAGGTGATCAACAACAGCGACGTCGATCTTGTGACGATCAACAGCGTGCGCGACAGCGCCTATGGCAACCTGAACGGCCTGGGGACGTGTGCTGTGCCGGTCAACTTGGCGCCGCGCGCTGTCTACGAGTGTACGTTTAGCGGCCTGGTCGCCGGCCAGCCTGGTTCTATCCACACCAACGTGGTAACCGCCTCTGGCGTCGACGAGGACGGGGTCAGCGTGACGGCCAGCGCGTCGTCGACGGTGGCCGTGACAGATGTGCCTTCTTCGCTGCGCGTGCTCAAGAACGCCGACCCCAGCGTGATTGTTGCCCCCGGCCGGCCGGTGCAGTTCACCATCACGGTGGACAACACCAGTGGCGTGGATACAGTGACCTTGCAGACCATCGACGATGACGCGGATAACAACGGCGTGGTTGATGTATCTTATCCGGCCAGTGCCATCTGTGGCGCTACGGTGCTCGCAGTCGGGCAAGCCACCACTTGTACGTTTACCCTGGACGTGATGCGCGATTCGGGCGAAGTCACGGACACGGTGATCGTGACCGGCGTCGACGATGATGGCGTTCTGGTTGTCGGTAGGGCCAGCGCCAACGTGCTTGTGGTCACGCCGACGCCGACGGCCACGCCAACGCCGACCGCAACGCCCACGCACACGCCGACGGCCACACCGACCGCGACGCCCACGCACACGCCGACCGCAACGCCCACGCACACGCCGACCGACACGCCGACAGCCACGCCGACGGCCACACCGACCGCAACGCCGACGCACACGCCGACTGCGACGCCGACCGACACGCCGACGGCTACACCAACCGCTACATCGACTGCGACGCCGACAAACACGCCAACGGCAACTGCGACACCCACGGCCACGCCGACCGCTACCGACACGCCCACGGCCACGCCGACCG
>DAOUBX010000150.1:0-17367 GCA_034432445.1 Anaerolineales bacterium | reverse complement strand
AGCGCATGGGCATCTGGTTTGCAAACGTGTCTGCGAAGCCAACCTAGGTCGCAAATCGCCTACAAATGCCCGGCACCTGAGCAGTTACCTCGAGGTTTTCTCAACCTTCAACCGCTCAGGTTCTCTCGGTTACACGGTGGGAGAGCGGGCCCACGCCTCGCTAGCATCGCCCTATGAGGCCCAGCATGACCGGCAACACGACAGCCACCTACGACGTCTTCATCAGCCACAGCCCTGCCGACCGCGAGTGGGTGGATGCCTGGTTGCTGCCGCAGTTGGAGCAGGCCGGCCTGCGCGTGTGCGTGGACTACCGCGATTTCGTCGCCGGCGCGCCGCGTTTGCACAACATCGAGGCTGCGATCAAGAACAGCCTGCGCACCGTGGCCATCCTGACGCCGGACTGGCTGGCCAGCGAGTGGAACGCCTTCGAGGACGTGCTGGTGCGCAGCCTCGACCCGGCCGCCCGGCGGCGCCGCCTGATCCCGGTCAAGCTCAAGCCGTGCGACTTGCCCGAGTCGTTGGCAATACTAGAGACCATCGATCTCACAGTCGAAAAACGCTGGGAACAGGGGGTCAGCCGGTTGCGACGCGACCTGGAGGACGTGGTGGCTGTGCCGGCGCCCTGGCGACAAGACCCGACCACGCCGCTGTGGTCGCGCTGGCGGCGCTGGTTACGGCGGTATCGGCGGCGGGTGCTGGGGGCTACTCTCGCCGCGGTTCTGGCATGGGTGCTGCTGTTCTCTGCCCTTGGCTGGTGGCCCTTTCAGGATCGCCCCGTGTGGACGGCGGAGGCGCTGGAGGCGCCCTACGGTTGGGTTCTGCACAACAGCGGAACAGCGCTTTTGGTGGGCGCCCGCAACCCCCTGGAGGGCTGCGATCACCCGCACAAGGGTCTGTGGCAACGGCCTTTGGCCGACCCCGACGCCTGGCAGGATAGCGCGGTGGGCGACCTGCTGTGCATTCCGGACCGCGACGACCTGTCGGACATCCGGGCGTTGGCCTCGCTGCCCGAACAGCCGGACACCGTGTTTGCGTTGACCGACTTTTCAGGGGTGCTGGCAAGCGACGACGGCGGCGCCAGTTTTCACGCTTACCCGGGCGGAGCGCCGCCGACAGCCAGCGGCAACGCCCCCCTGCTCCTGATCAACGGGGGTACAGCAGAGAGCCCGGTTTTGTGGGTGGCGGCGGAAAAGGCCGGCCTGTTCCGGCTGACCGCCGGCGAGTGGCGGCGCGTCGATGGACCGGACGGCTGCGCCGGTCTGCCTCAGGAGCTGCCGGTCACGGCGCTGGCCGCGAGCGGCGACCGCTTGTTGATCGGGACCAACCGCCGCGGGCTGTGGCTCAGCGACGACGGCGGCCAGCACTGTCGGCAAGTTTTCGACGCCGCCGGCCAGTACCACTTCCGACGCCTGCTGCCGGCGCCGGGCAGCGCCCACCCGCGTTACGTGGCGTTGGTGCGCGACTTTTACCTGGAAGCCAGCGACCCCGCCGGCAGTTGGCAGCTGCTCGACCTCTGCCCGCGCGCCGACGCCTGTACATCCGACCGTTGGCGCGCCGACAGCACGCCTGAGTGGCGCGGCAGCGCCGCCGTGGGCGACGTGCTAGTGCAAGAGGATGGAGCAGGCGGCGTGGAGTGGTATCTGGCCAACGCCTTGGGACAGGTCTGGCGAGGCGATTTGAACGGCGGGGAGCCGGCGTCCTTGCCGTCGCTGCGCCGTTGTCTGCTGGCCTGCACGGTGCGGTTGGCACCGGCCACCCCGGGCGCTGCGCCCTACCTGCTGGCGGCGCAGCAGACCAAGCAACCCTTGACGCTGGCGCCAGGCCGCGTCTACACTCTGGCCAACGGCCCTTGGTGGCGGCGGCTGTGGCCCTAGCAGAATGAGAGGTCAGGCCATGGATTTCAATCAATTCGAAGAACCGATCTATCCGCCGCTGGAATGGGAGCTGCCGGCGCAACGCACAGCGCTGTTGGCCTGGCGAGAGCGCTTCCCCGTTAGCCGCGAACGACGCCAGAGCTCGGCAGGGGCGCTCCACGCGCTGCGGGAGGAGCATCCAGACCGCGTCGAAGGCCGCTCCTTTCCCTGGCGGGCGCGCTTGTTGACGGCCACAGGGCTGCCGGCTATGCTGCGCACCTGGGCCGACGCGCCATTTGCTCGCGACGATGATCAGGGTCAAGAGATGGCCCAACGCCTGCTCTCGACCGGCCTGCGCAGCCAGGCGCTGTTCGGTGAAACCAAGAGCGGCGGCTTCGACGGCGAAGCGCGCGAGTTCGTCGCAACGCCGGTGATCAAGGTGTGGGCTGGCGTCGCCGAGGCAGGCGCCCCACTCATGCGCCATTTCGCCTGGCGGCAGGAGTATCGCGGCTTGCCGGTGCTGGGCGGCGGCGTGCGCGTGCACGAAGTGACCCACGATCGGCGCATCTGCTTGACCAGCAGCTACTTCCCTATCGAGGACGCCCCACCCAACCTGGATGCTAACAGCTACAAGAGCGCCGTCGAGTGCGTGTGGATTGCGCTCCTGGCCCTGCTGTCGGCTCCAGAAGTAAATCCTGCGGCTGTGCTGGCGATCATGGTGGAGCGCTTTGTCCAGGAACGACGCAGTAGAGAAGCCGCTGATTTTTTGGCCTTTTTGCAGCGCAGCAAGGTGGACTGGCTTGTGTACGAGGCGCTCGACCTTTGGCACGCGCCCGCGGTGGGGTTCAACGCCGAAACCGCTGTGGAGGCTCTGGGGCGCATCAGAGATCATCTGAGGCAGCGCTTGGCCGCCGACTACGCCCATCTCTGGGCGCAAGTCGCGCCCATCCACGGCCACGACCTGGCCATTCTGCCCTTTGCCGCCTCTTACCTTCTGGTGCAGCGCGTCGAGGTGGGGCTGGCGGACGCAGATCTCTGGTACGTGGACATCGATGTGCACAGCGGCGACGTGTTGGGCGGCCCCTGGCAGGCCGTTGTGCATGCCCCGTCCTTTGTCCGCACCTCCGGCGAGGCCCTACAAGGCATGGCGTCAGGCGATGCTGCCGGGCTGGACGCCGGCCGGCTGGGCGACTACGTGATTCTGAACGACGGCTTGGGGAATGTCGTGAACTTAAGCCAACCCTTGCCGATCACTCTGGGCCAGGAAGCTGCCACCATCGCCTACTACGGCGCGCATCTCCTCGAACATCTGGAGGAGCGTTGCGGGGCCATCTTGCCATCGCCGCCCCCCTCCCAGGTGTTCGTCCATGTCAACAGCGGTGGATCGACCGGGTTCATCTATGGAACCGCCGGCAAGAGCCTGCGGTTTCAGCGCGACCTGGGCAACCTGCAAGAGGACGGCAAGCGAGTCGTGCATCCCGGCCGCGACCCCGAGCTGGTCATGCACGAGTTTGCCCATGCCTTCCTCCATTTGCTGAACGACGACCCCTGGGACACACTCTCGACCTGGACGCCGTTTGGCCGGGCGCTGCAAGAAGGCTATGCCACCTACCTGGCGCGCTCCCTGGCCGACCAAGACGGCGACAGCGCAGACCAGCGCTGGGCGCGCGGCGCCTATCGGCCGCAGGACTGGGGTAGCCGCTGGCAGCTCGGCCGCAGCGGCCAGCAGGTGGGCGCCGACCTGCTCCCCGCGCCTAACGTCTACCCCGTCGGCGAGTACAGCATACTGCGCAGCCTGGAGGATTACGACGTCGGCATGGTGTGGGCGCGCGCGCTGTGGGACCTGCGCACCGTGGTCGGCGCGCAAGCAGCCGATCGCCTGGCGATACGGGCTTACCCGTATCTACACGGCTACCTAACCAGCTATGAGCTGGCTGCCGAGGCGCTGATCAACGCCGACGCCCAGGTGAGTGAGCTGGACCTGACCAACGGCACGCAACCGCTGTGGGCGGCGCGCGGCATTGCGGCCGGGCAGGGCGTCTACGGCTTTGCCCGGGCGCAGAACGGCCTGTTGATTGCGGCCGGCGAGGCTGGCATCTTGCGCTCCGGCGACGGCGGCGCTTCGTGGGCGCCGGAGGTCAACAACCTGGCCGGCGGCGGTAGCCTCACCGGTGTTGTGGCCGTGGCCGCGGACGGGGATCACCTGTACGCCATCGCCGAACTGCCGCCGCCGCAGGCCGTAGGCAGCCACCCGCAGTGGAACCCCGGCATCTATTGGCGCAACGCCGGCCAAGCGAACAGCCTTTGGCAGGAAATTCCCGGCTGGCCGAACGATGTCACACCGCTGTGCCTGCTGCAAGTTGGCCCGGGCCAGTTGTTGGTGGGCAGCAACCGCGGCGTCTACGCGCTGAGCCGCGACCCTGCCAACAACCACACATGCTCGGCACCACACGACACGAGATTCGCCGCCCTGGCCCTGGTCACCACTTCAACCGCAACCGGCACGATAGCTTGCGCAGCCGATCCGGTAAAGCTTATCCGCAACGGACTGAACAACGTCACATCCTCGATGTGGAACTTCTCGGATAAACTCTTCGACAACGCTAATGAGACGCGGATCACGGCGCTGGTCGGCCGCGGCTCAGATCTCTTCGTCGGCCTGATCCCACCTCCAGCTCCCAACCAACAAACACTCTTTCAACTCAACCTGATCAGCGGGAACTGGTCCAAGACGGCCATCGGCAACGTGCGTGATCCGGTACTGACCATCGCCGGCGATGCCGCCCGTCTCTGGGTCGCCACGCCGACAAACGTGTTGGAGTGGAACGGCGCTGCGCTGACCGCGCGCGGCCTGCCCGTGCCCGAGGCGAGAGTGCTCAGCCTGGCAGCCACCGCAACCCATCTGCTGGCCGGCACACTGGCGCACGGCATTTGGCGCCTGCCTCTTGGCGGCGGCAGTTGGCAGCCGGCCTGGGCGCCGCCGGCGCTGGCCTCCCTGGACTTGCCCGCCGGCGGCGCTGCCCTGTTTAGCTTCACGCTAGAGGCCGACCAACCGGCCTTCGTCCTTAACACGGTCCCCGGCGTCGCCGTCCAAGCTGTCTTTCAGGTCGGGTTTCCCCCAGCGCTCGTCCCACCGCAGAACAACGGCGCTACCTACAACCTGCAAGCGGGTGCTGTCATCGTGGCCGTGCGCAACCTGGCCAACCAAGCGCGCACGCTCCAGCTCAACTGGGTTGGGTCGCGTCAACTGGGTTTATCCTAAAGCGCTGTGCGCCATGGAGGTTTACCATGCAACGTTTCTCCATTGCACTGCTGGTGAGTATTTTGCTGATGACCGGTGTAGTGGCGGTACCGCCGATGCCTGGACAAGCGGCCCACGCCGACCAGGGTACAGGCTTTGGCGCGCCGCCAGGGCCGCCACGCGCCAGCCTCGACCTGCTGGCGGAGTACACGTTCGATGTCGCCAACTCGGCGGCGCTTGATTGGACCTTGGGGCAGGATGGAAAAGCCGGCAAGCGACTGAGCTTCCCACTCGGCCGCGGCAGCGTCAAGACCTATGCAACGACGTCACAAGTGCATTCCGCCGTCAGCCATGGCCGGCCCATGCTTTTGCTGAACCGCAACGGCTACGAGGAACCCTACACCTACACTCTGGTCCTCATCGGGAATCCGGAACTGCCCCTGTCGTTGCAGTTGGAACGCGCCCAGACGCTGGACAAGATCTTTCCCAATCTGTATACAGCCGAACAAATGCAGGCAGCCAAGGAAGCAGCCCTCTGCCCGCCGTCCCTGCCCGACCGAGGAATAAAGGAAAGCCGCGTGCCGACGCAGTCCCTGGCGACCGGCAGCGCCCAAAGCGCCGCCTTGCGCGGCGAGCTATTGGCGCGCAATGGGACGTATGTGCCGATCACCATCACCCACATCGACTTCTTGCCCGACGCCAAAACGGCGCAGCTCTGCTACCAGGAGCCTGGCTTTGTTCTGCTGGCCCCCTCTCATCCGGGCTGGCAGGACTATCAGTTGCACATGGTGCTGAACAACAACATCGCCGGCCCGCCGGGCGAGGGCTCGGCTGTCCTGTGCGCCGAGTGGGAAAGCAACCACTGGTGGTTGAGATTCTTGCGCGCGTTGTTCGGCTGCTAGTGTTGCCGGAACCCTCCACATGACACCACTACCCAACGCTCACGCGCTGATTGCCGGCATCGCCGCCTATCGCCGCGTTACGCCACTGCCGCCCACCGTGCTCAACGACGCGCGCGACCTGGCTGCGGTGCTGACGACGGCAGACCTCGGCGGCTATGCGCCGCCGAACGTCACCGTGCTGCTGGACGATGCGGCCACAGGCGCCGCGCTGCGCCAGGCGCTGGCCGACCTGGCGCAGCGCTGTGATGCCGACGCCAGCGCGCTGATCTACTTGTCCTGCCACGGCGCGCGCGTCGAAAGCGGGCCGCTGGCCAGCGAGTACCTGCTGCCCGTGGACGCTGACCTGCGCTCGGAGGCGACGTTGGCTGCCACGGCCATCTCCGGCGCCGAGTTCACCGCGGCCCTGCGCACCATTCCGGCGCGCAAAGTCGTGGTCATCTTCGACTGTTGCCATGCCGGCGGCATCGGCCAGCCCAAGGACGCCTCCGCGCCCGTGCTCCAACCCGGCCTGCCAGAGCGCTACTACGAGGCCCTGCTGGCCGGCCGCGGCCGGGCCATCCTTGCCTCCTCACGCAGCGACGAGTACTCCTACACCCTGCGCAGCGCACGCAACAGTATCTTCACCACCCACCTGTTGGCCGGCCTGCGCGGGGACATCGCAACCGACGACGGCCTGATCCGCATCTTCGACCTCTTCGAGTACGTCCAGCCGCGGGTGACCCAGGCCCATCCGCAGCAGCATCCGGTGTTCAAGGCCGAGCTGGAAGAGAACTTCCCGGTGGCGCTGCGCCTGGGCGGCCAGGCCAAGGCCGTCAGCCGCGACGCCGACGGTTACCAATACGACGCCTACGTGGTCTACGCCGAAAAGAGCCCGCGCGATGTGGACTGGGTCTGGGGCGCCCTGATCCCGGCGTTGGAGGCTGCGGGCCTGCGCGTGGCCGTGTCGGAGGATGTCCTCCAAGCCGGCGTCGCGCGCGTAGCCACGGTACAGCGCGGCATGCAGCAGGCCCGGCGCACGGTCGTCGTTCTGTCGCAGGCTTTTCTGGCCGACGCCACGGCCCATTTCGAGGCCCTGCTGGCCCAGACCATCGGCCTCGACCTGGAGAACCGCTGGCGGGTGGTGCCGGTGATCAGCGAGCCGATCGACGCGAGCCGGCTGCCCTACACCTTGACCGGCGCCATGGCCACGCCCGTTGACCTCGTCAAGCCGCTGCGTCCGGCCTACGGCATGCCGCGGCTCATTCGCTCCTTGCAGGAGCCGCCGCCGTCTGTCGTGCCGCCCGGACGATGATCGACGTTCCCCTCCTCATCGCCCACGCCGACTGGAGCACGGCGCCGGCCAAGCGTTGGCTGGCGCCGGCTGCGCTGTGCAACGGCCGCTGCCTAGCACAAGCGCCCCAACCGGTGGGCGACCTGGCGACGCTGCTGCCGCGGCTGGCGAACCTGGCCGGGCTTGAGGCCGCCGTGCTGCTGGGGGTCGATTTTCCGCTCGGCCTGCCCCTGACCTACGCCCAGCGCGCCGGCATCGACGACTTCGCCGCGCTCCTGCCGCAGCTCGGCCAGGGCGACTGGGCAGAGTTCTACGCCGTGGCCGAGCGGCCGGAGCAGATCAGCCTGCGCCGGCCCTTCTACCCCTGGCGACCGGGCTCGGCTCAGCGGCAACACTTGGTGACGGCGCTGGGCTTGCCGTCGTTCACGGCCCTCCTGCGGCGCTGCGACCTACCGCAGCCCGGCCGCCGCGCTGCCGCCGCGCTGTTCTGGACCCTGGGCGCGCAGCAGGTGGGCAAGGCGGCCATCAGCGGCTGGCGCGATCTACTGGCGCCGGCGCGGCGCAGCGGCCAGATCGAACTGGCGCTGTGGCCCTTCGACGGGTCGCTGGCGGAGCTGCTGCGGCCAGGCCGCATCGTCGTCGCCGAGGCCTATCCGGCCGCAAGCTACGGACGGCTGGGCCTGCGCCTCGGCCGCGGCGGCAAGCGCAGCCAGGCGCAGCGCCAGGCCAACGCCGGCGCGCTGCTGGCTTGGGCATCGGCAGCGAACGTGACCGTGACAGCCGACCTCCATCGGGCGATCACGGCTGGGTTTGGCGCCGACGCCGCCGGCGAAGACCGCTTCGACGCTGTCGTCGGCCTGTTCGGCATGCTTGAGGTCGTCTTAGGCCGCCGGCCGCCCGGCGAGCCCAGCGATCCGGCCGTGCGCCGCATCGAGGGCTGGATCCTGGGCCAGGCTGAAGGGGGAGCGGGGTTGGCCGGCTCGGTCGGCCCGTTCCCGGCTGCTGCACCGAGATCGGCCCGGGCGAGGGACGGGGCGCTTGGCAAGAACCGACAGGACAAAGGACGTGCGGGGCTGCGTTGACCTTGGGCGATTGCGCACATCGGAGTACAATTGGGGTCACTGATCCATTGGTGATGGCTACTATCAGCGGTCACGCGCCAGCCACACCTCCCCGTGGCCGTTAACCATCGCCCATTTCTCGTTAACCACTGCCTATGTCCAACCGTCGCAACATGACCCTTCTCTTCCTCGGCATGGTGGTCATCATGTTGGGGTTTGGCATGGTCATCCCGATCCTGCCCTTCTATGTCACCGCGTTTGGCGCCAGCGGCCGCGAGCTCGGCATGCTGATGGCGACCTACGGCGTGATGCAGCTCATCTTCGCGCCCGTGTGGGGCAGCTTGTCGGACCGCACCGGCCGCCGGCCGATTCTGATCGTCGGCGTGCTGGGCAACGCGTTGGCGCAGGTGCTGATGGGCCTTTCCACCGAGCTGTGGATGCTCTTTGCGGCGCGGGCCTTGGCCGGCATCCTCTCCTCCGCGACCCTGCCCACGGCCATGGCCTTCATCAGCGACAGCACCTCGGCCGAGAACCGCAGCGGCGGCATGGGCAAGATCGGCGCGGCCATGGGGCTGGGCATGGTGCTGGGACCAGGGCTGGGCGGCTGGCTGGCCGGCCACAGCCTCTCGCTGCCCTTCTTCGTGGCCGCGGCTCTCTCGCTGTTGGTGGCTCTGTTCATCGTCGTGCTGTTACCGGAGTCGTTGCCGGCCGAGCGACGCACGATTGGGCCTCGCCGGCAGGGCTCTCGCTTGACGCTAATGGCGCGGGCCATGCGCGGGCCGGTAGGTTTCCTGTATTTCCTCGCCTTTCTGCTCAGCTTCGGCCTGACCAACTTCGAGAGCGTCTTCGGCCTCTACAGCCTGCAGCGCTTTGGCTACACCACGGCGCAGGTGGGGGCTGTGCTCACGGCCATCGGGCTGACCTCGGCGATTGTCCAGGGCATGGCCACCGGTCCGGTCACTAAGCGCTTCGGCGAGGCGCGGGTGATCCAGGGCTCGCTGCTGGCCAGCTCGCTCGCCTTTCTGCTCATGCTGGCGGCCACGACCTTCGTCACCGTGCTGCTAACCACCTGCTTCTTCGTGCTCAGCAACGCCATGCTCAACCCGGCCGTCTCTTCCCTGGTCTCCAAACGCTCCGGCTCCGAACAAGGCGCAGCGCTCGGCCTCAACAACTCCTTTCAAAGCCTGGGACGGATCGTTGGGCCGATCTGGGCCGGATCGCTGCTGGACGTCAATCTCTTCCTGCCCTACCTCAGCGGCGCGGCCGTTATGGCGTTTGGCTTCATCAGCACCCTGCTTTGGGGCAAGGGGCGCATGGCGCCGGTTGAGGCGCCGGTGCCGGCCGGTGGCGTCCCCGCGATGGGGGGCAAATAGGGGGTAGACATGAGCAGAGCCATGCCTGGGAGGATACGCAGCTTTTGGCGTTGGAGCATTGCGGCGCTGGCGGTCTGGCTGTTGGTGGGCTGCACGGCGCCGGTGCGCGTGGAGTGGACGACCGAGGTCGAGATGAACACGGCCGGCTTCGACCTGTATCGCGGCGAGTCGCCGGAAGGCCCCTTCGACGTCAAGGTCAACGATGCGCCTATCCCCGCCTCCCCCGATCCCATGGCCGGCGGCGAGTACAGCTACATCGATCGCACGGCCCAAGCCGGCAAGACCTATTACTACCAGCTGCACGAGCTGGAGCTGACCGGCAACGTCAACACCTATGGCCCCATCGCAGTACGGGCCACCTGGCTGGATGCCCATTGGGCAGCAGCGCTGGCTGTCGCCGCCTTGGGCGTGATCATCGTCTGGGCCGTGGTGCATCGTCGCGCCGGCCGCGGGAACGCGTCGCAGTCCGGGTCTTGACCGGGTAGGGGCTGCTCGCCGACGGCGCGGCACGTTGCTCCGCCCCATCAGCGCTCATCAGGCCCGGTGGCGTCTCACGCCGCAGGTGCAGCGACAAACTGCACGGGGATGCCCAGGTTATCCTGGACGTAGCCCGCCAGGGCAAGCAAGCCGGGGTCATTCGCCTCCCCCATCAGCAACAGATCGACCGGCTGTTGGGCCAGGAACTGTTCTAGAGTCGGACGCACGGCGCCATAGAGTACCACGCTTGTGGCCTGCACACCCTGACGCCGGGCGCGATCCTCGGCCAGCCGCAGAATGGCAGCGCCCAGCCAGCCCAGCTCCGCCTGCGCCGCATCCCTGAGCGACTTGTCTAGCTCGGTCCACTGGGTCACATCCACCACATGGACGAAGATCAAGGGCTTCTGTTGCTGACGCGCAATCTCTACGCTGCGCGCCTGGACGTAGCGGCTGCGGTTACCGTTGCCGGTGGCACAAACGATCACGCTCATGGTCGCTCACGCTGGGAAGCCAGGGGCACGAAGCCAGCCTCCTGGGTCGCGGTTAGGCGCTCCTGAAAGTGCTCCCACACCAAGATCCTACGGTCTAGCTCCGCCAGTTCGGCGTCATATACGTCGTCCGAGATCAGCCCGCGATGCAGCGCTTCAGCCAATGCGCTACGCTTGGCGTTCAACAACTCGTGCCGGGTCTCGATCAACACAGTGCGCTCCAACTCTGGATGATCTTGCAGGATAGCCTGGATATTTTCCTCGGTCATGTCGCCGATCACCCGCCAGGCAGGCTGGGCGATCAACCCTTCCACGCGCAGCGCGTCGAGCTCGCGCCGGCTAGCACGCAGCATGAGCAGCCGCGCCAGCTCCCGCTGCAGGGCCGACGAGCGCGTTGTGTCGCCCAACCTGAGCCGTCTGAGCAACGGCTCGATGCTCAAGCCTTGCACCAACAAGGTGAAGAGCACCACACCGAACGTCATCACTTGTAAGTCCGCAGCATACGGGCCGGTTAGGCCGATTGCCAGGGCCAGGCTGACCGCGCCGCGTAACCCGCCCCAAAACATGATATGGCGATACTTGACGGGGACCGGCTGACTAAAACGTGAGCTCAGGGCCGTCATGCCGTAGACCACAATCGCGCGGCTGAGTAGGACGGCCACCACGGCGATCACCACCTCCCCGGCATGCGCCACCAGTCTGTCCATCGTGATCTGCAAACCAACGATCAGAAAGACGACCGAGTTAGCGACGAACGCCAGCAGCTCCCAGAAGTTGTACAGCGTGATGCGGGTGGTGGGAGTGAGTTGACGCAGATCCAGACTGCCGATGACCAAACCGGCGACCAACACGGCCAGAATTCCGCTAACATCCACGGTTTCCGCCAACACAAAGGATCCAATCGCCAGCGCCAAGCTCAGGGTGGTCTCGACCAACCGTTCGTTTAGACGACCCATGACCTGCGCAGCCAGCAGACCGGTGATCAGGCCGATTGCGATGCCACCGCCGGCGACACGCAGAAACTCCACGACTCCCTGCAACACAGTGGGGTTGGCGCCGGCCGTTCCTGCTGCGCCGGTGGCTGTGCTCAAAGCCATGGTGAAGAGCACCACGGCCACACCGTCGTTCAGTAAGCTCTCTCCCTCGATGAGAGTAGCCAAACGCTTGTCGACGCCCAGGGCGCGAAAGAAAGCGATGACAGCCACCGGATCGGTGGCCGAAATCAGCGCGCCGAAGGCCAGGGCGAAGCCCAGAGGAATGCCGGCGCCCAGGCTAACCACGTTGCCCACGATGGCGGTGGAGATCAAAACACCGGGCACGGCCAACAACAGAATGGGCAACCATTCCTTGCGCAACGCCTTCAGATTGAGACGCAGCGCGGCCTCAAAGATCAATGGCGGCACCAGCAACGCCAGGATCAACTCACTGGCGAACTGGCTGCGCAACCCGATCGTGAGCGGCTCAGCGATGTCTCTGGGCAGGGTCACTACCCCTTCGGTGGGAAGGATGGCTAGGACCAAACCGACCAGCACCAGCGCCACAGTGTAAGGGATGCGCACCTTGCGCACCAGGATGGCGACGGCGCTCACCAGGAGGAGGAGGAGGACGAAGACGATCTCTTCCTGAATTAGAGTGGGTTCGCTGCCTTGGGCAGCCCAGGAGTAGAACACAGCGGTAGCAAGCAAAGTTGGCAGCTGGTAACTACTCAGCCATAGGTGCCGGGCATTTGGATTCTGGTTTGCACACGTGTCTGCGAAGCCAACCTAGGTCGCAAATCGCCCACAAAGGCCCGGCACCTGAGCAGTTACAGCAACTGTTGGAAAGGGAAAACCTAGGATCACGGCAACCAAGCACGGAAGTAGAGTATGCCACAAGTTGCCGCGGTATGCAACGGCGCGCTGCGCGTTTGTTGCTCAGAATGCCTGAGACGCTACAGACCGCGGTGCGGCCTCTGCCTACAATCGAGCTAGTCGCGCCGCAAGCGCATCGAATCCATCCTGGAGGACACCCCCATGAGCGAGTTGTTCACCCAAACCGAGATTGATCAGGCCCTGGCGGACTTGAGCGGCTGGACGCAGCAGGGCAACGCCATCACGCGCACATACACGCTGCGCAGCTTCCCCGCCGCGCTGGCCTTCGCCGCAGCCGTCGGCCACTTGGCGGAGCGCGCCGACCATCACCCCGATATCTTGATCCAGTACAAGCGTGTGACCCTGACCCTCTCCACCCACTCCGCCGGCGGGCTGACGGCCAAGGACTTCGACCTCGCCCGCGCCATCGACGCCATCGCATAAGCTGGCCTGGCCACAAGCGCCGAATGACACGCGGCGCGTGCGGCGGCTGGTCCGCTGCGCCACGCAATCGGCGTTGACTCAGACACGCGCCCCTATGCGGTGGAGGGCAGCCGCACGGCCGTCAACTTGCGGCTCCAGCCCTGGCCGTAGTGTTGCAGTTCGAGGAAGTTGGCGTTGCCGGGGGCTGGCTTGTAGACCTGGAAGGTGCGCAGCAGGCCGAGACTTGCTGCACTCTCCAGCGGCCCAACAAAGCCAGCCTCGCGGCTGCCAAAGGTGGGCTGATCGGCCCAGTGGGCCATTTGTCGGCTGTTGAGGAAGAAGCAGCCGGCGTGCGGATTGCCGGCGCGGCGCCACTCGATCTCCTGGCCCAGATACGGCGCTGAGAGGCGCGCGTCGGCGCTCTCGTCCGCAACCTCGGCGAACGAGAAGTCGATGTAGACCTTCTTGATCTGTTGGGGCGTATAGACGAACTCGAAACGGTTGGGCTGCAACACGCAACCATCGCCAGCCAGATTGTTGAACCAAGTGAGCTTAGCGAAAAAGTAGGGGTCGTGCAGCAGGAGGTCATCCTCCAGATAGCAAAAGAAGTCGTAGCGGCCCAACTGTGCGGCGAGCACCTCATGGCACTCGAAGCCCAGCAGCGCCGGCTGCGCCTCTGTGACCCGCTGAAAGTACAGCGTGTTGGGCACAGGAATTTGATCCAACAGATGCCGCGCGCCGGTGGTGCAGATGACCACGTCCAGCGTGTGGCTCTGGTTCGCCGGGCCGGGCACAAGTCGATCCCCACGGCGCGACCACATCTCTTGTGCGCCGCCGAAAGTTCCCCACAAACTGCGCAAGCACTGTGTGAGGGCCCAGACCCGCTGCTGGGCGTCAGGCGCCAGCGCGCCGTGCGTCTGGTCCCCCTGTGGATCGTAGAAGTGCGGGATAGCTACGAGAATTCGCATACAGAGTCCCGGCAACCAAGCGCCGGAGGGGCGCAGGCAGCGATGAGGGGCTTAGATGTGGCCGCCGCCGGGCCTGGTCGCCGGGAAACTGCGCACACCATTACCGCTCTACGGGCAATCCCGCCTGCTCCCAGGCGATCATGCCACCCTGCATATTGTGCGCGTTGAAACCCTGTTGGCGCAGGAGCTGCGTGGCCTGGCCGCTGCGGTTGCCGCTGCGACACACCGCTACCACCGTCTTGTCCTTCGGGATCTCGGACAGCCGACTGGACAACTGGCCGAGCGGGATCAACGTGGCCCCGGGCACGTGGCCGCCGGCGAATTCATATGGCTCGCGCACGTCAACAATGAACACATCGCTGCGGTCGCGAATGCTGTCGAGGGTTTTGGCGTTGATGGTCTCCGGTAAGTTGAGCGCCTCGCTCTGGGCAGCGGCCTGCACAGCCGGCGCAGGCGCAGCGCTTTGCCCCCCACAGCTGGTCATCACCACTACAGCCAGCAGCAGGATCAACAACAGCGCAAAGGTCTTCGTGCTAAATCGCGTCATGTGAGCAATCCTCTCGTCGTCAAATGCAGTCATCCAGTGTGCCTGGAGCAAGCCTTGGATGCGTTCGGCAGCGGACGGGTTACGTTGCGCAGCCCAGTTGTTCGCCTTGTCCAAGCGCCGAGATCAGGATATCATGGGTTAGCAAGCGCGCCAGGATGCGTGCTTCCAGAAGGTTGCATGCGCATTCGTCCAGCCCCTTCGTCAGGAGATCCACTCATGACAGCAGACAGCTTCCGCAACAAGAGTTACTGGTTGGAGGTCGCCGGCCCTTACACGGAGTCGCCCGTTTTGAGCGAGCCGATCAAGGCCGACGTTGCCATCGTCGGCGGCGGTTTTTGTGGCCTCTCGGCGGCCTATTACCTGAAGCAGGCACAGCCGTCGCTGCGCGTCGTCCTGCTGGAGCAGCAGGTGATCGGCTACGGCGCCAGCGGCCGCAACGGCGGTTTTGCCATGACCCTCTTTGGCCTGACCATGGAGATCACCAAGCTGCGCTTCGGCGTAGAGGCTGTGCGGCAGAGCCAGCAGTTCATGGACCGCGCCGTGGCGCACGTGGGAGAGCTGGTGCAGACCCACAACCTGCAAGTCGATTACGAGAAGAACGGGCTGATCACGGTCGCGATCAGCGAGGCCGGCAAGCGACGGCTGATCAAAGAGACCGAGCTGGCCAACAGCCTGGGCTTTCACGGCATCCGCTGGATCGACGCGGCCGCGGTGCGCAGGCTGGTCGACTCGCCCACCTACTTGGGCGGCCGTGTTGAGGACAACTGCGCCCTGATCAACCCCGCCAAGATGGCCTGGGAGCTCAAGCGCCTGTGCCTGGCCGCGGGCGTAGAGATCTACGAGCGCACGCCGGTGACTGCGCTGCAAAGCGGCGCGCACATCACGCTGGACACCCCGCAAGCCACGGTCAAGGCGGACAAGGCAATCCTGGCGACCAACGCCTACTCCGGCGCATTTCCGCAGTTGCGGCGCAAACAGGCCACGGTGTACACCTACATCGTCCTGACCGAGCCGTTGAGCTCCGCACAACTGGCGCCGATCGGCTGGCAGGGCCGCCAGGGCATTGAAGATGGCCGCAACCTGGTGCACTACTACCGGCTCACCCCTGACAACCGCCTGCTCATGGGCGGCGGCGATGTGGAGGTCTTCCGCGGCGGGGGCCTCGGCGTTGATCAGCAGCCGTACATCCGCGCCGACCTGGAGAACCACGTGCGCCGCACCTTCCCCAGCCTGCGCGACGTGCGCTTCACCCATCACTGGGGCGGGCCGGTTTCTGTGCCGCTGGACATGGCGCCCGCTTTAGGCTACGTCGGCCGGGACAAGCGCCTGATCTATGCCCTTGGCTACGTGGGACACGGCGTGGCGCAGACGATCATGAACGGCGTTATCCTGCGCGACCTGGTGTTCGAGCGTCAGAGCGAATGGACGGACCTGTTCTTCGTCAACCGACGCACCATCCCCTGGCCGGGCGAGCCGATTTTCACGCCGGTAGCCCGCGTCATCCGCGGGGGCATGCGCTGGGATGATCGCCGCAGCGAGGCGAAGGCTTAAGATGAACTCCTAGACCTCGGCGGCGCCGTCCTTGGCCGTTAAAGGCTGCCGTGGTCTTGGCAAGCAGGTCGAGCGGCTCCGCCCAGAAGGCGGAGAGGTCATCGACAACCACAGTGCGCAGGAGAACGCGGCTGCTCATGCCGGCCATGCCTCCAACGTTTGCTTGACCGCCATGACGAAAGCGTCGCCGCTGGCGCCGTCCAGCACGCGATGGTCGAAGGTGAAGCTTAAGTACACCATCGGGCGAATGCCGATGTAGTCCTCGGCGCTCGGCTCGATGGGATGGCCGCGGCTGATCACGACGGGCCGCTTCTGGATCGCGCCCACGCCGAGGATGCCCACGTTGGGCTGGTTGATGATCGGCATGGCAAAGAGGCTGCCGCTGGTGCCGTGGTTGGTCAGGGTGAACGTGGCGCCTTGAATTTCGTCCGGTTTGAGCTGGCCGGCCCGCGCCCGCTGCGCCAGGTCGTTGACCTTGCGCGCCAGCCCCAGCAGGCTCAGCTCGTCGGCGTCGTGGATCACCGGCACGATCAAGCCGTCGGCGATGGCCGTGGCCATGCCAATGTGGTAGCGCCGCTTGAGCAGCAAGCCATCCTCGCGAAAAACGGCGTTGGCCTGTGGCACAGCCTTCAACCCGGCGATGGCCGCCTGAATCAGATAGGGGGTGAAGGTCAGATTAACCCCCTGCGCGGCAAACTGCGCCTTGTGCGCAGCGCGGTGCGCGACCACAGCGCTCATGTCGGCCTCCATGACCGTGGTCACGTGGGGCGAGGTGCGCTTGCTGGCCACCATGTGCTCGGCGATCAGCTTGCGCAGGCGGGTGTGCGGGATCAACTCCTCGGCCGGGCCTAGCGGCGCAGCCGGTGCAGCAGCCAGAGGAGCCGGGGACGGGGGCGGTGCAGGCCGCGCGGGCGCCGCAGCTGCGACAGGCGCTTCGGCCAAGGGCAGGTCGTCGGTGGGCTTGAAGAGGTCGCCGCCGCCGGGGCGCTCCCAGGCCGGTAGTTCCTCGGCAGGCCCCGGCGTCGGCGCAGCCACGCCCTGGTCGCGCGCCGCCACGTAGGCCAGCACATCCTGCTTGGTGATACGGCCCTCGCGTCCTGTGCCGACCACCTGGTACAGATCGACGTTGTGCTCGCGCGCGATGCGGGCGACCACGGGCGAGATGCGCCCTAGGTCACGCGCCGGCGCCGCAGCCGGCGCCTCACCGGCGACAGGGGCTGCGGGTTGCTCGTGGCCGGACGCAGCGTGGACATCGACCGTTGCCGGTTGATCGGCGACCGCCTCGCCTGGCTGGCCGATGACTGCGATCACCGTGCCGGCGCGCACCGTTGCGCCTTCGGGGAAATAGAGCTTGAGCACGGTG
>DAOUBX010000149.1:0-21772 GCA_034432445.1 Anaerolineales bacterium | reverse complement strand
GGGCACTTAAGGCTGCGCTGGCCAGGGCGTCTGCAGAGCCGGCTCAAGCTGGGAACCGGTCGCAAGTGCCCGGCACCTGAATAGTTACGTTTTCGCAGCACATTCGTAGTCGATCCTGGCTTGCCGAATACCCGATTCCTGGCCCACGCAAGTGGAACCGACAGCGCCATCACCCTCGTTCAAGCGCACGGTTTGCATCAAGGAGAACGCGACTATGTCCTACGTCACCGTCGACAACCGGCCTCTGTTTTACCGCCTGAGCGAGAACGATGTCACCGGCCGTCGCCCCCCTCTGCTGCTGGTGCACGGCGCCGGTGGCACGCACATGCACTGGCCCGCAGCGCTCAGACGGCTACCGGATCGCAACGTCTACGCCGTCGACCTGCCCGGCCACGGCAAGTCGGCCGGACCGGGGCACAGCACCATCGCCGGTTATCGCGACGTGATCTACAACTTCTGCCAGGCGCTGGGCTTGCAGCGCGTTGTGCTGGCAGGACACTCGATGGGCGGCGCAATCACCCAGGACTTCGCCTTACACTACCCTAACCGGCTGGCCGGCATTGTGCTGGTGGGCACGGGGGCCCGGCTGCGCGTGGCACCGGCCATCCTGGATGGCCTGCGCGCCGATTTCGTCGCAACCGTGCACGCGCTTTCCGACTGGGTGCACGGCCCTCAGGTGCCTGCACAACTCAAGCGACAATATGTGCAGCGAACCTTGGAAAACGACCCTGATGTGATGTGTGGGGACTTCTACGCCTGCGACCACTTCGACCTGCGCCACGATGTGGCGCGCATCAAGACGCCGGCCCTGATCGTGTGCGGCCAACAGGACATCATGACGCCCCCCAAGTTCAGCGAGTACCTGGCGCAGACCCTGCCCAACGCGCGGCTGGTGTTGGTGCCAAACGCCGGTCACATGGTCGCGTTGGAGGCGCCGGAGGAGGTCGCGGCCGCGGTAGCCAAATTCCTCGACCAAATCGACAAGGTTGAGTTTGAACCTGGCTGAGCAGAAAGAGCTCAACCGGCTTTGCCGTTTGATCCTGTGAAAAGCGCTTGCCTACCGGCCATCGTCTAGTCGGTGAGCACTCCGTCCAACCTCAGCACTTGCGCCAAAATCTGCTTTGCTGCTTGCGCCGCGCGCCCGCGGTGGCTGACCGCGTTCTTCCGTTCGGGTTCCAGCTCGGCCATGGTCTGGCGATAGCCGGTGTCTGCGACCAGAAAGACGGGGTCATACCCGAAACCATGCTGGCCACGCGGGGCAAAGGCAATGCGACCCTCGCATACGCCCTCAGCCGTGGCCAGGCGGCCGTCTGGCCAGGCCAGCGCTACCACGCAACGAAAGCGCGCCGAGCGATCGGTCTCTGGCGCTTCCGCCAACCGCCTCAGCAGTAGCTGATAGCGCCCTTCGTCCCCTGCCACCGCCGGTGCGCCGTAGCGCGCCGAGCGTACCCCCGGCTCACCGCCCAGCGCATCGACCTCCAGTCCCGAGTCGTCGGCCCAGGTGAGCAATCCGGTGGCGGCGGCATAGGCCCGGGCCTTCAGGATGGCGTTCTCCGCAAACGTTGTTCCCGTCTCATCCACCTCAAAGGTGATACCCTCAGCATCGAGATATGTCACATCTAGGGGCAAATCGGCCAGCAGGGCGCGATACTCGCGCACTTTGCCTTGGTTGTGCGTGGCGACCAACAGCTTCGGTCTCGACATGGCTTGCTCCAAAGGAATTGACCTGGCTCCGATGATAACATATAATCCCTGAAGTCGAAAGCCGTTGTCTGCGTCTACCAGACCGCCATAGCCGGGCGTTCCCGGCCGGCAGTGTAAACGTCCTGCCGCCTTGTCGAGCACACTCTTCAGGCTCCTCTCCCCAGTTCCCAAGGAGGTGCACTCGTGCCTGACTACCCCTTGCGTCTTTTCAGCGGTAGTGCTAACCGTGAACTCGCCGAGGAGATCGCCCAGATCTTGGGCCAGGGCACTCTAGGCGCCTGCAAAACGACTAAACTCCCCGACAGCGAGATCCATGTGCAGATCCACGAGCTGGTGCGCGGCGACGACATTTTTCTGATCCAGCCCTGCTCAGAGCCGGTTAACGATCACCTGATGGAGCTGCTGCTGTACATCGACGCTTTTCGCCGTGCGTCGGTGCACAGCATCACGCTGGTCATTCCCTATTTCCCTTATGGCCGTCAAGAGCGCATGGCGATGGGCCGCGAAGCCATCAGCGCTCGCGTCGTTGCGCGCATGCTGCAGTGTCTGGGCGCCAGCCGCGTGATCTACGTGGACATCCACGCCGAGGCGACCCAGGGCTTCTTCGATATTCCGGTTGACCCGTTGTCGGCGCGCAAAGTGCTGGCTTCCCACTTCATAGACGATCCCAAGTTCAAGCAAGACGCCGTCGTCGTGTCACCTGATGTTGGACGCACCAAGCTGGCGGGGCGCTTTGCCGAGTTGCTGCGGCTGCCGCTGGTGCTGATGCACAAACGGCGCGAGGGCTTCTCTGGTGTGCGCACCACCCACGTGGTAGGCGACATCAAAGACAAGATCCCGATCCTGATCGATGACCTGATCGCTGGCGGCAGCATTCTCGATCAGGTCCGCGACCTCATTGATGCCGGTGCGCGACCAGAGGCTTACCTGGCGATCACCCATCCCGTCCTGCTGCCCACGGCGCTAGAGAAACTCGACAAATACGACTTCATCAAGCAGCTGGTTGTGACCAACACCATTGCAGTGCCGCCGGCCAAGCGGCACCCCAAGCTGGTTATCAAGTCGGTAGCGCCGCTGTTGGCTGAGTGTATTGAGCGCATTTGGACGATGCGCTCTGTCAGCCCGCTGCTGCAGCGTCCACAAGACGAGGTGGAACCACCGCTGCTGCAACTCGTGCGCGAACAGACGCCCGATGCCGACCACTAATCTGCCGAGGAGAAACTCTCATCTTGTACGCCTGGTTTGACCTTTATGCGCCCTACCTAGCTCTGGTGGCCGCAACGCTGGCCCTGGCCGCGGTCGGCGCAAGCATCGTTATCTGGCGACGGTTGCAGACACTACAAGCCCGATACGATGAGCTGATGATCGGCGCCAACGGCGGCAGCCTGGAAGCAATCCTGCACGAGCACCTCGACACCGTGCAGACGGCCAAGACGCAAGCCATTCAAGCTCGTGACAGAGTAGCTCAGATCGAGCGCGCCAGCCGCCAGCACCTGCAGCATATGGCCCTCGTCCGCTACAACCCCTTCAGCCACACGGGAGGGGACCAGTCCTTTGTGCTGGCCCTGGCAAATGCCGAGGGCCATGGCGTAGTGATCAACAGCCTGCATGCGCGCGACGGCACGCGCATCTACGCCAAGCCGTTAGCCGCTTGGAGCTCACCCTACGCCCTGACCGAGGAGGAACAGGACGCGATTGCCAAAGCACGCACGAGCGGACAAGACTAGAAACCCTGAGCCTAATGAGGTAAACTGATGTTCAGCCGAGAAAAACGACCCGACCCCGATGTCATCGACGTCACGATCGGCCCGCGCGCCACGTTCGACGGCAATCTGCGCTGCGACGGCAGCATTCGCATCGAAGGCGTCATGGAGAGCGGCACGATCGAGACTCTGGGCAATGTAATCATTGCCAACAGCGCCAAAGTCATGGCCAACATCAAGGCGCGCACAGTCTCGATCGCCGGCGCTTACAACGGCGAGATCGACGCACAGCGTGTGGAGTTGTTGGAGGGCGGCCGCGCTTGGGGTCGCATCAAGGTGGCCTCGTTCCTGCTTGACGAAGGCGCCTACTTGCGCGGTGAACTGGTCATGCAAGGGGAAACACCGCCGGAGCCGTTTGTGCTGCCGCGCGGCAAAGAGCCCATTCCGGTCATTAACGAACCGACTAGCGGCGCGCCAGAGCCCTCGGAGTGACCTGTGGCCCGTCGTCACACCCACCTATCACCAACCCAACTGATCGTGTTTTTGGAGAACGGTGGGCGCGTGGAGGGCCTCAAGCTGCCGCCGTGGGCCAGCCGGCTGTTGGACTGGGCGACAGAGGAATACGCCAAGGCTGTGATCTGGCTGCAAGCGCGGCGCCACTACCAGCGCATCGTCGTACTGGAGGATGCGCAAGCAACTGCAGCAAGCCTTTGGCAGGCTCTGTTGGCGGCCGGGGACGCCACCGTCGATGTGTTGATGCTCGTGCACGGGCAGGAGGGCTATGCCTGCGGCCACGGCGAGCACCGCGTGGGGCCAGACTTCTTCGAGGGGCTGCGCCGGCTGCGCGCGGCCGGCGCCGCGCGCTTCCACTTGCGCGCGGTCTATCAGATGAACTGTTACGGGGAGTCGCTGGCCCCGCAGTGGTTGTCGCTCGGCGCGCAGGCCGTCAACGGCTCGGTGGGCGTGAACTGGCTGCCGGAGCCCAGCCTGAGCCTCTTTCTGCGTGGCTGGCTGGTAGGTCGTCCCTTCGGCGAGGCCGTGGCGCGCAGCAACCGCCTGGCCAGCCAGGCGCTAAGTGTAGTCTGGCGCCCCCGGCGGGATCACCCGCACCCCAAGATCGCGTCCAGTCGCATGGTTGTCTATGGCGACGAGCGGTTGCGCATCGGCTAGTAGGACACGGCCATGTCAAGGGGGACGATTTGCAGCCAGACCTTGCCGCGTTTCAAGGGCAGGGGATTGAAATCGCCGTCGACAAAGAGCAAGGGATCCTCCCGGTTGGGGCGTACCCACAGCCCTTCTTCCACCACGCCATCGCGGAAAATCTGAGCCCGGCCCTGGCCCCAGAGTTGGATCTGCTGCGACTTGGAGCCCAAAATGTCCTCCACGATCGGTGTGTCAACATGGTTGACATACAGCACGACGACGTTGGGGACAGCAATCTGCTCGCCGGTGAGATCATCGACGTGTGGTTCCCCCACGATCCAGCGCCGGTAAGCTGCTAACTGCGGGTCATATTCGTAGTGCACATCCGAATACGCGGCACTGTAAGGGATATCGATCGTGCCCGCCGGCTGGGCGCCCGCTGACGGCCTGTCGGACCAGGTCCAGCCGCGATAACGCGGTCGCTCTGTCCACCCTTGGGCCTGCGCCACTTCTCGCAAGAGCTGGCTATCGGTGAACAGCGTGTGCTCGTAGGCGCGACCGGGGATCTCCAGGCGATAGAAGCCAGGATCGCCGCGAAAATCGGACAGGGTGCGGTCGGCGAAATCGGAGCTGTCGATCTGGCGCATCACCTCGCCGGCGGCGCCGGAGTAGACCAAAAAAGCGTCGAACAACACGGGCAGCTCCAGGTCGATCAGCCGCGCGCTGCGCACCGAGCCGATGCGTTCGGCGTCCTCGCTGTGGTAGATGGCCGTGAAGCGGGTGATGCCGCCCTCGGCCAGATGTTCCACGACGATGTCGGCCCGGCTGAGCCCAGACTGGGGCCGCACGATGGGCGAGTTGGAGATCTTGACGGCTGCCGGCATGCGATCAAGCAGCGCAGGGTCGCTGACCTGCAGCCCAGTGAACGGTGAAACATCGTCGGGCAGTGCGGTAGGCACAGCTATGACCGCGCGGTCGCTGATCGGCATGGCCGTTGCCGTGGGCGTGGCCGTTGCCATGGGCGTAGCCGTTGCCGTCGGCAAGGGGCTGGGAACCAGCGTGGGTGTTTGGGTCGCTGTCGGCGTTGGCGCAGGTATAGGATCGGGCCTGCCACAGGTCGCCAGGCTGCCGCCCAACACCAACAACAACAGCGAGAACCACAACCGGCGATGGACAGGCCGTACACACGACATGGAGGAACAGCCTCCGGTGAGAGAGTAGGGTAACGACTGCACAACGGGCCAGACGTAGACCGGATGCAACTATTCAGCCCTGGGTGCCGGGCACTTTAGGCTGCGCTGGCCAGGGCGTCTGCAGAGCCGGCTCAAGCTGTAAACCGGTCGCAAGTGCCCGGCACCTGAATAGTCACGGCCGGATTATAGCACAGGTGCCGCGGTGGCACAAGGAAAGGAAAAAGGGCGGGATCAACCCGCCCTTTCGTGCTTTAGCATCCAACGCTTGACATTCAGCGCATGCGTTGTACTAGACGGCGCTAGCGCGTGCGCTTGAAGATCACGCTGAAGGAGTTGTGGAACAGGGTGTTGCCACCGCCGCCATCCGGGCACATGGACTCGTCGGTGAAGTTGGAGTGCAGCCCGTTGGCGAAGTCGGTGCTGGCCGGCGAGCCGTCACCGTTGGCCACGAACACGCCGTACTCGGCGCCCTTCCACATGATGAACTCGGCCAAGCCCGGCCCCTTGGCCCCGCTGACGGCGCGGTCCACGATCTGCCCTGGGTTGCCGGACGCGCTCTGCACCAGCACGACGCCGTCGAGCGGATTGCCGGCAGCGTCAACCACCTTGACGAAGATGTGGTGGTTGCCGCGGTTCTCGCACGGGCCGAGTCGCCGCGCCTCGATTAGCTGCCACTCGACCGCAGGAGGCGGCGGCGCGGCGAGCGCAGCGGCGGCCGCGGCGCGCACCGGCGCTGCCGCGACTGCGCTGAAGCGCACCGGCACAGGTGTGTTGGTGGGCAACGGCGTGGGCGTATCCGTCGGCAGCGGTGTCGGCGTGTCCGTGGGCGTAGGGGTATCGGTGGGGGTTGGCGTGATCGTCGGCGTGGACGTCGGGATCGGCGTGTCGGTGGGCCACGGTGTGTAGGTCGGCGTAGGATCGAAGACCTGCACGTTAGCCATGGCCAGTCGCTCGCCGCCGCGAGCCGCCATCACCGGCGTGGGCGTCTCTACGACTTCTAACCCGCCGCGCACGGGCAGCGCCGGCGCCATCGCCAGCTCGCGGGCCGCAGCTTCCGCCGCCGAGACCGAGTTGATCAGCATGAAAGGCGCCGACACACCGCACAGGTAGATGACCAGCACCAGAATGGCGATCAGCCCGATCTTGACGAACGCGCTCTGCGCCTGGAACCAGTTGATGCCGTTGTCAAGACGTTGGCGTAGGCTGGGACCGGTCTTGGCGGGGGCCGGCGCAGGCGCCGGTTGTGCGCGTCGCGGCGCAGCAGCCGTCGCCGCAGCGGCCGTCGCCGCAGTCTTGGTCGCGCGCTGCTGCGTGGCGGCTGCGGGCACAGATGTATGGTGCACGGCGTGCGCATACTCGCGGTTGGTCTGTCGTAAGCGCTGGCCCAACACCCGGCTCAGGTTGAGCGCCAGACTGGGGTATTGCAACATGAGGTCTTCGAAGTCCTCACGTCGCAACAGCCACAGGTCCACATCGGTCATGGCCCATACCGACGAGCTGCGCGGTTCATCCAGCAGCAAAGCGCCCTCGCCGAAGATCTCGCTCTCGCCCAACACGGCGAGCGGCGTCAGGCCCTCGGCGTCAGCGTGTTCGACCTGCACCTGGCCCTTTTCGATCATGTACAAGCCATCGGCCACGTCGCCCTGCTGATAGATGTGCTCGCCCTCGCGGAAACGCACCGGCTGCAAGCGCTTGCGCACCGCCTCGAGCTGCGGCCTTGACAGCCCGGCCAGCAAGCTGATCTTGCGCAGGTGCTGGTCAAGGAAGGCATCATCCGCCGCGGCCAGCCGCTGCGCCACCGTCTCGGCCATGGCGGCCTGGGCAGCCGGATAGCGGGCCTGCACACGCTCGAATTCGCTGCGGTAGAGCACCCACAGGTTGGTGTCGGCCGTGGCGATGGCGTCCGAGGCGCGGCTGCGGCCGGTGAGCAGGGCCATCTCGCCGAACTCGTTGCCGCTGCTCAGCCGAGCGAGGGTTTCGCCGTTGGCGCGCAGCTCCACCTTGCCCGTGTCGACGATGTACATGGCATCGCCCTTGGCGCCCTGGCTGAAGATGGTCGTGCCGGCTGGCGCATGTTGCAGCAACAGCACGCCGGCCAGCTCTTTGAGGGCGTCATCGGGCCAGCGGGCAAAGGTAGGCAGGCCGCGCATGCGCTCGACGGCCACCTTCTGGTCGCCGGCGCCGAGCGGCATGTGCACTTCGCGACTCAGCGCTTCGCGCAGCTCGGGGAATTGCGCTGCCAACTCGATAAAGGCAGCTGGGTCGAGTGTCCACAGGATGGTGTCCTCGATGGCCGTGGCTGTGGCGGAATTGGGCTTGCCCGTCAACAGGGCGGCCTCGCCCAACACACCGCCGGCGCCCAAGCGCAACTCCTGGCCGCTCGGCTCGCTCAAGCGCACTTGGCCGCGTTCCAGGATGAAGATGCCGGCAGGGGGATCTCCGGCCGCAAACAGCCGTGACCCTGCCGCCGCCTCCACCAACGTGAACCGCTGGACGGCGGCCTGCAAGGCGGCGCGGCTGACGCGGCGCCAGCCCGGCACGAGCTGCACCCGGCTGCGGGCGTAGTTCATCAGGGCGGCAACCGGGGTGCCGATGCTGTGGCTGAGCGCAATGCCGATTTCGACATCGCTCTGCACCAGACGGTCTACGTCGTTGGCAGAGAGCGCCCAACCGGTGACGGCGCCGACAGCCTGCGCGCCTGTGGCATAGGGGCGGCTCTGCAGCAGGTCCATGTCGGCGAGGACGCTGCCGGGCCCCAGCGTGGCCAGCACGAGGCCGCCGCTGCCGAGGAGGCGCACCCAGCCACTGTCGACCAGCACCATGCGCGTGGCCGGCTCGCCCTGGCGGAATATGGTCTCGCCCGCAGCGAACTGCACCGGCTGCAAACGCTGTTCGATCAGCGCTTTCTGCGGGGGGCCAAGATCAGCAAAGATCGGCACCCGCTCAAGGGTTTGAGATGTCACGGTGTGCATCTCCTTCTGTTTAGGTTCATACCGGATACGACTGGCCTCGGAGGCACGGCGTTAAGATTGGCGCTTAAACACCACTTCATAAACATAGTGCCCCACAGCGAAGAAATAGCCCTTGCTCTCCAAGTCGGCCCGGCAACTGTCTGGGTCTGGATGAGGCTTGCAGTTGCAGTAGCCACTGGCGTACATCAGATCGAACGGCGGCCAGTCCGCGCTCATGCCCGGCGACTGCGGGCTGATGGGGTTGTTGTTACCATCGACAAGCTCGACCACGCCGCCGCCACCGCGATAGATGTCGAAGTGGGTCTGGCCCGGCCCGGACGAGCCGGTTTCCTGCACCAGGCCGGTGTAGATCTCGCGCACGCGCACGCCGTTGAGGGGATTGCCGGCAGCATCGACGACCGTGACCCAGATTGCATGATCGCCGCCTGTGCAGCTTTGGGCGTGTTCGCCGACCGCGCGCAGCCTATAGCTGGCGAAAACAAAGGGCGGGCCAGATGGCGCCGCTGGTGGTTGTGGCGGCGGCGCGGGTGCGGCCGGCCGCGGTGTGGCTGTGGGCGGCGCCGCCGGGATATTGGCCGCAATCTCCACCGCGTCTACCGGGCCGGTGGGCGTGACCAACAAGGCGGCAACCCAACCCTCCCGGCCATTCGCCAGGATCACTTGCCACCAGCTTCCCTCGGCGTTGCGGCCGATGATATCGGCCGTCTCGCCCTGGTTCATTTCACCGATCACCGGATAAACGGTGCCCGGACCACCGCGTACGTTCAGGCCCTGGCGGTCGGCGACAACCTGGGGTCGCGGCACAGGCGTGTCCGTGGGCGTGGCGGTCGGTTCGGGCGTAGCCGTTGGCGTGGCGGTAGGCGGCGCAGGCGTTGGCGTATCGGTAGGCGGAACAGGAGTTGCTGTCGGCGCGGGGGGCTCAGGGGAAGCCGCGGCTGCCACGGCTTGCCCGCCGCCCGTCGCAGTCGCCAGGTAATCGCCAGCCATGTGGCTGAGCGGCCCCAGCGCCTGAGCCAGAAGCACCAGGTTGCGCGTCATCTGCGGCTCGCCGTTCTGGACGATGTAGGATTCGGCCAGCGCGAGCACGGCTTGCGCCGGGTTGGTCAGGTTGAGCTGCGCCAACTCGCGCTGCGCGCTCGCCAAATCGCCAGACGCGGCAAAACGATCGGCAATGGCCAGGATTTGCGCGTCGCGTTCGGCAGGTGTGAGAGATGGGGATTTCTTGGCAGGCCCGCAGCCGCCGAGCGCGGCTGCAACAAGGGCCACTGCCACCAGGACGATCAACGCTGAGCGCCGCCGTGAGGCTGACGCAGGTCGTCGCCATGGCTTGGGCGTGGTTTTGTGGTTGGTCAAGGGTTTTACATAGACAAGGGAACGGGCCTGTGCGGCCAATTCCCTTGCTGCCTCCTTATTGAGTCATTACATGCAACGACAGCGGTTGAAACGAAAGCCGTCGGTAGCAGTCGCCAGTCCAGAATGACTAGCGAGAATCGGCGACTGCTGCTATAATGCCTCAGCCTACAATAAGACCAGGTGCCGAAGGTGGGACTCGAACCCACATGAGCGTTTATGCTCAACGGTTTTTGAGACCGCCGCGTCTGCCTGTTCCGCCACTTCGGCTCGGTTGTTCACGCAGTATAGCCGATCAAGGAGTTTTGTCAAAATTGCCCTTTCGGGCGCAATTCGCCGGCTAAGCTGGCGGCCGTGCCGGCCGGGTACATTGCGGCAAGCGCCGGCCGGCAGTGCGATCTGCGCAATTTCCTCTCGCAATGCACCGGTTGCGCCCCACCGGAACCCTACTCGCTCATGGATGAACAGGCTCTGATCGCGGCCGCGCGCCACGGCGACTTACCCGCCTTCAACCAATTGATCCTGATCTACCAGGGATTGGCCTATAACCTTGCCTATCGCATCTTGGGCGAAAGCGAAGCAGCGGCTGACGCCACCCAGGACGCCTTCGTCAAGGCGTACCGCAACCTGGGGCAGTATCGCGGCGGGTCCTTCAAGGCCTGGCTGCTGCGCATCGTCACGAATGTCTGCTACGACCAGCTGCGCAGCTTGCAGCGCCGGCCAGCCAGCTCGCTCGAGGATGTCGCAACCGACGGCGAACACGCCAGCCAGTTGGTCGACGCGACCGAACTGCCGGTGGACTACGCCATGCGCAAGGAGCTGGGCGCGATAATCCAGCGTGGCATCGAGTTGTTGCCGGCCGAGCAACGCACTGTACTCGTGCTGTCCGACATCGAGGGGCTGAGCTATGAGGAGATTGCCACGGTCATGGAAACGTCGCTGGGCACGGTGAAGTCACGGCTCAGTCGCGCGCGTGCCAAGGTGCGCAACTTTCTCCTGGCACACCAGGAACTTCTCCCCGGCCGCTATCGTCTAGAAAACGATCAAGAACCGTAGGCTAAACGTAGCGTTCATTTCCACCCATCCGTCCCACCATGGCAACTCGCGACGAACTTTTTTCGGCTTATCTCGATGGTCAACTGAGCGCAGCAGAGCGACAGCAGGTTGAGGCGCTGGTAGCCAGTGACCCGGCCGCCCGCAGGCAGCTAGCCGAGCTGCGCTACACCGTTCGACTGCTCGCCGAGGCGCCCCGTGTGCCGGCACCACGCGCGCTTACCCTCAGCCAAGCCCAAGTGGCCACGCCCCACCGCCGCTGGCATTTCGCCAACTGGCTCCAGCCCGCTTATGTGCGCAGCGCGGCCGCGCTGGTGGCCGTGCTCCTGGTGGTGTTGCTGGTGGGTGACTTCAGTTTGCGCAGCGCAGTGGCGCCAAGCGGCTCGGCGGCGCTGCTCCAGCCGGCTACAGGGGGGCTGTCTGTCGATCAGGGCGACCCTACCGATATCATCGGCAAACGCGCCACCGGCGAGACAACTGCGCCCTCTGCGGCGCCCGCCACCTCTGGCTTTCTAGGCTTGACGCCTGGGCAGCTGCTGGTCTTGGAGATCACCTTAGCGACGGCGCTGGTGATCCTGCTGTGGCTGGCATGGCAAATCGGCCGCTCCACCTCTTAACTTCTTCGGCCGTGCTCACCAACTAGACGACGGCGCTCTTGTTCAGAAGCGCCGTCGTTGCATGTGGCGCGCGGTCACCGGGGTTTTCTGCGCTCGCGGTGTGGTGGGGTCTGTTTGGGGCGGTCTCCCGGCCCGGTCTCGTGTAGCACGCTCGGTCAATTGACAGCCCTTCCGTCCGCGGCGTATAATGCGCCGCGACTACTTTGTGTCCAACTCCTGGCGCACCCATCCCAATGGGCCCAGGTCCCGTCACCGGCCATGCCTGAACTACCCGAGGTCGAAAACTACGCCCGCGACTTGAAACCCCTGCTGGTGGGACGCCGCATCCAGGCGGTGCACGTCTTTTGGCCGCGCACGCTGAGCAACCTGTCGCCGGAGGACTTTGCCCGTGGTCTCGTGGGCCGGCAAATCGTCAACACCGACCGCCGCGGTAAGTATCTGCTGTTTCCCCTGGACAATCACCAGACGCTGATCCTGCATCTGCGTATGACGGGACAGGTCAAGTTGCTCGGCCCCGCCGCCGAACCCGATGCGCACACGCATGTGGTGATGGAACTGGACAACGGCCAACACTTGCACTACCGCGACCCACGCAAGTTTGGGCGCTTCTACCTGGTTGACGACCCGCTGCAGGTGGTGGGCAAGTTGGGGCCCGAGCCGCTGCGCGAGTCCTTTACCCCCATCGATCTGTTCAACGCCGTTCAGGGCCGGCGATCGCCCATCAAGGCTTTGTTGCTGGATCAAACCGTTGTGGCCGGCATTGGCAACATCTACGCCGATGAGGCGCTCTTCCTCGCCGGCATCGACCCGCGGCGGCCTGGCAATTCGCTGACCATGACGGACTGCAACCGGCTACACACCTGCATGCGGCAGTTGTTGGCCGAGGCCATCCGCGAGGGCGGCAGCACGCTGGGTCGCAGCGGCCTGAGCAACTATGAGCGTCCTGTGGGCGTGATGGGGCAGTTCCAACATCGGCACCGCGTGTTCCGGCGCACCGGCCAGCCCTGCCCGCGCTGCGGCACGCCCATCGAACGGATCAAACTGGCACAGCGCAGCACACACTTTTGCCCCCACTGTCAAGATAACGGCTGGATCAATACGGCGGGGGCGCCGGCCTGAAGCGCTTGGCTTGCTCGAAGCGGGACTGGAGCTCGATGCGACGCTGCTCCTCGGCATCCTTGCCGGCCTGGATCACTTCGTCACGATAGGCGCGGGCGCGCTCCTTCAGCTCCTCACCGCTGGCCGGCGTGAGCAGGCGAACGGCCACCCAACCAACAGCGGCGCCAACCACCAGCCCGCCGGCAAATTTGAACAAAGCTTTGAACATGTGCAATTCCTCCTGGAGGTTTGCCTGACTGACTGCCAACACCTAGCAAAATGACCTTAGGAGATTATACCGCAAGTTCGCCTGGCAGCCCAACGGACCACTGCCTGAAGCAAGCGAGGCTTCGACTGCTGAACTTGCGTCGAAGCCTCGCCGTAAGCGCAACCGCAGCGTCGGTGTTCGTCAGTCGGCTTCGGGAATCATCACTGCCGCCAACACATACAGGAGAATCCCGGCCGCGGCCAAAGTGAAGACGCTCAGCACAACCCAGCCCCCACGTACCAGCATCGGATCAACGCCCAAGTACTCGCCCAAACCGCCGCACACGCCGGCAATCCAGCGGTTCTGGCGTGACCGGCGCACCGGCAGGCGGGCGCCCATCTGGCGCAGGCGATTCCAGTCAATGCCGCGGCCTCTCAGGCTCAATAGCACCAGGACCCCCAGCCCAATCAGCAAGAGCGGCCAGAAAAACGCCGTCACGGTGCGCCAAACCGCCTCCAGGCGCACAGGCAACAGGCCGAAAGCGTTGAGCAGCAGCAGTAGGCCGATTACAACGAGAGTCACACCCAACAGCAAGGGCCGATTGGCACGGATGCGCTGCCACCACTCGCTGGTCCTAACCACTTTGGAGGCGGCATGCTCGGCGGACTCCTCCTCGATCACCACCGCCAGCAAAGCGTAGACGAGCAGCGTGACACCGGCCGTGAGAAGGATCGACAACGACCAGATGACGCGCACAAGCAGGGCGTCGACGCCCCAGTACTCGGCCAGGCCGCCGCACACCCCGGCCAGCACACGGCTGGTGGTGGAGCGATAGAAACGCCGGCCGGACGTCTCACCTGCCGCCGCCTCGATGGCCTCGTAGCTTCCATTGTCTTCGGTCATGGCGTCTGCACTCCTGTCTTCGCTCATCCGGCTGTCCACGAGTCGCTTCACGACCCGGTGTTCAGGCCGCTTGCCGACCGCACTCGTCTGGCGCAGCCGTCACTCATCATTACGCACGGCCTCGGCAAAAGTCGCATCATGACCTCCCCAGAAGCCTACACCGCGCTGCGCGGCCTGTTGCGCACCAAGACCCACATCCAACGCGGCGCTGTGGCGCGCTTGCCCACGGCGCAGGCCGAGCAACTGCGCAGCCCTCTGGACCTGGGGCGGCTGGCACTGAAACCGCTAGAGCGCTGTCCGGCCGCGCTGCTGCAGTTCTGGATGGAGCACCCGCGCGGGCACCTGGTCATCGGCCCGCAACGGCATGGCTACCAGCCCGGCATGCAGACGGTCGGCCGTGCCCAGCTCTACGGTGTGGCCTGGGTGGCGGCGCGACGGCTGCTGGCCGAACCTGGCCTGGCGGCGCCCATCGCCGAGCTGCTGGATCACCTGCTGGGCAGCGACGGCGAACCGGCCAGGCCTTGGCTCAGCGATGGCGGCGGCCGCAGCCCGGCCTGGCAGGAAGTGGGCCGCCGCTTGCTGCGCCAATTCAAGCTGGGTTATGGGCCGGAGGAGACGGCGGCAGACCCACACGTGTACTTCGCCTGGGGTCTGCGCAGCTACCTGGCTGACCCGCAGGCCTTGAACACCGTCGACCCAGGGCTGGAACGCTTGCTGCGCGCCACCGTGTGCAGCATCGACTTCTGGGCGCGCACACGCTGAGGCCGCTCACAGACTGCGTCAGGAAGGCTGAATGGCAACGCCGATGAACCATCGCAAACCTGCGCACGCCTTATCACCCCCGCTGAGAGCGCTCGGGCTGTTGCTGGCGCTCGGCCTGGCCGCCTTGGGTCAGGCCATGGCGCGGCAAGAGCCGGCGCTGGCGCGCCTGGCCGATCAGGGATGGCTGTGGGCTGCGCCCATGACCCTCGCCGCGGCGCTGTTAGCAGCTTGGCTGGCGCCTGACCGGTCGGACGGCTACGGTCTAGCGCCGAGACAGGCGCCCACCGTGTCGCCACGCGGCGGCGGCCCCCCTGGCGTCGAGGAGCCAGCCGTCGTCGCCGCAAGGCCACCGGCTCAGCCCGAGCCCTACGCTGCACCCGCCGCGCCCGAGGCCGGGCAAACGCACGCCGTTGTCGATCAGGCGGTCGGTCGCAGCGAGAGCCTGCTGCGTGGCCTGGGCATGGCCTTGGGCATCGTTCTCGCCGCCGCAGCCCAACTGGCTTTCTTGGGCAAAATCGGCCCAACCTGGCCTGAGGGAGAGCGGCTGGCACGCGCCGGCGGCTTGTTGCTGGCGGGCATGCTCTTGTTCGCGCTGGCTACCCCCCAGCCAGAGCCGCGCTTTGGCCGGCTGGCCGCGTTGACGGCGGCTGCGCAGCAAGCATTGCCTGATCTGCGCCAACTCTGGTTTGGGGGCTGGTTGGTTCTCAGCCTGACCGCCGCCTTCTTCGCCATCAGCCGATTCGCAAGCCACGGTGAAACACCGGCGGTCGTGGCAGCCTGGGTCATCAGCATGGCCGCGCTGTTGCTTGCGTCCTGGCGGCCCAGGCGCCTGACGCTCCGCCTGCACCTGCCGGCGGTGGAGGTGTCGTTGCTCCTGGCACTGGCTGCGCTGCTGTTAGCAGCTCTGGTGCTGCGCGTCTACCGGCTGACCACGCTGCCCTACGACCTGGACGGCGACTTCGCGTCCCACGGCCTGCAAGCGCGCGCGCTGGCTATCGGCGCCGAACCGGGCATCTTCCGCCTGGGGTGGGCCAACATCCCCATGCTGGGCTTTGCCCCCGCGGCGTTGAGCATGAAGCTGTTCGGCGTTGGGCTGGTCGGGCTGAACATGGCCGGCGTGGTGGAAGGGCTGTTGATCCTGATCGGGGTGTATGGGTTCGGCCGCACCTTGTTCAACCCGCGCGTTGGACTGCTGGCGGCTGCGCTGTTAGCCGTGAGCTATGTCCACCTGCATTTCAGCCGCACCTCCGAGTACATCGACCCGGTCTTCTTTCTGGTGTACGCGCTCGGCTTCTTTGTCGTGGGGTTGAGTCGCGGCTCGGGGTGGGCATTCGCGCTCAGCGGCCTGTTCAGCGCGTTTGCCCTGCTGATGTATTACTCCGGCCGCAGCGTGGTCTTCATCATTGCCCTCGTCCTTGGGTATCTCTTGCTGTGCGATCGCTCACGGCTGTGGCAGCGCCGCCAAGGGCTCGCCCTGTGGCTGCTGGCGTTGCTGGTGGGTTTGGGGCCGATGTTGGTGGTGTTCGGCCGAAATTGGGAGGGCTTCAACGAGCGCACGCGCGCGGTCTTCCTTTTCTATCCGCCGGTGATCGAACACCTGCAGCACAAATACGGGGTGACTACGACGCTGGAGATCATTGCGGAGCAGGCCAAGCGCACGCTGCTGATGTTCCATTATTACCACGACACCAGCACCCAGTTCGGCCTGCTCAAGCCCTTCCTTGACCCCTATCTGGCGACGGCCTTCGCCTTAGGACTGGGCTATGCGCTTGCCCACTGGCGGCGCTTTGGCCTGGCGCTGTTGGCCGGCTGGGTGGGATTGATCCTAGTGGTCGGCTCGCTGTTGACCAACAACGCGCCCTTTTGGCCGCGGCTGGTGGGCCTGCTGCCACCGATCGCGCTGCTGGCCGCAGTCGCCGTGGACCGCACGCTGGAGCCGGTGCTGCGCTGGGCCGAGCGGCGCGACCAAACCTGGGTGGCGCCGGTGATCGCCGTGGGCCTGGCGGTTGCCGTGATCGCCATCGGCTGGAGCAACTGGAACGTCTACGTGGAGGCCAAAGGCGACTGGGCTACCACACGCACCCGCATCGGCCGCTACCTGGCCAGCCTGGACCCGGCTACCACAGCCTATCTGGTGTCCGCCGAATACGCTGCGCGCGACCGCGAGTTTGCGTTTTTGGCGCCAGGCCGTCTGGCGGGTGACCTGACGCCGGAGCAGGTGCGCCAGGGGGACTTTGCTCTGCGCGCCGACGACCCCACGGTGCTGGTTCTGACCACCGAACACGGCGATCTTTTGCCCGCGCTGCAGATCCGTTTTCCGCTTGGCCAGGTCAGCGCATGGCCGGACAACGCCCCTGGTTCGGTGGGCTTCTACACCTTCAGCATTCCACCGCTCGACCAACCAAGAAGCTCAGAACTACAGCCGCTGGGAGGAGGAGGGCTGCCTTCGCCATGACCTCACCGCTGCCGTCGCAGGCTCCTGCGCCTGTGCCTCCGGTTAAGCTTGCTCCGATCGAAGGCTTGCGCTCGCAACCGGCGCCGGAACGGGCGCGCTGGTTGCTGGTTGCGCTGGCGCTCACCCTGGCAGTTGCTGCTTTCGTCCAAGTGCTCGTGGCCCATGAAACAGCCGTGACCCGCTGGCTGTGGGCGGTCAGCATGGTTTTGCTGATGGTATCGCAGGTACGGCGGCCGACCGGCCGCCCGGATTGGCGCGCCTGGCTGCCCCTGCTGATCATCCTGGTCGCCGCTGCGTGGATGCGCCTCTTTCGCCTGGGCGAGATCCCAGACCAGTTCCACGGTGACATCGCCTCGTGGGGTCTGGCCGCGCGCGACTACCTGGCCGGCCGTCAAAGCAACCTGTTCGCCGTCAGTTGGGCTGAAATCCCGGCCCTGATCTTCTGGCAGACCAGCCTAGCCATGCGCGCCTTCGGCGATAACCTGTTTGGCCTGGCCATGCACTCAGTAATCCACGGCCTGCTCTCCATCCTGGGCGTCTATCTGCTGGCCAACGAGCTCTTCGACCGCCGTGTGGGGCTGCTGGCGGCTGCGCTGCTGGCGATCTCCTACGTCCACATCCACTTCAGCCGCATTCCCGGCTCCATCGCGCCGCTGACTACAGCGACTTTCACCTTCTACTTTCTCGCGCGCGGCCTGCGCAGCGGCCGCCGGCTGGCCTTTGTCCTGGCCGGCATCACGCTGGGGCTGGGTTTACAGGACTACTTCAACGTGCGCATTGTGCCGGTGCTGTTGGTGGTGTTCCTGGCGTGGATAGCCTGGCGGCAGCCGGACGTCTGGCGACGGCAGCGCGCCGGGCTGGTATGGCTGGGCCTAGGCTTCTTCGTCGCCAGTGGTCCGTTCCTGGCCTTTGCTTTGCGCGCGCCGGCCCAGTTCATGGGCCGCGGCAACGTGGTCACCCTGTTCAACCCCGCGGTGATGACGCATTTGCAGGGCAAGTACGGGCTGGACACTACCCTGGGCGTCTGGCTGGAGAACACCCGGCGCACTGCGCTGATGTTCAGCGTCTTCGGCGACACCAGTGGCCACTCGCCGCTGCGCGCGCCCTTCGCGGACATGGCCACGGCCGCGCTGCTGGTGGTCGGCTTGGCCATGGCCGTGCGCTGGATCGGCCAGCCGCGCTTTGCGCTCTTGGCAGCCTGGCTGGCAAGCGTGATGTTCCTCGGCGGCGTCGTGACCAACGATCCCCCCTTCTGGCCCCACTTGACCATCCTGCTGATCCCTATGGCCGCGCTGGCAGCCACAGCGATCGATCGCACGTGGCAGGCGGTGGCCGACGGCTTTGGCGACATCGGCGACCGCATAGCGGCGATCCTCGTCGTGAGCGGGCTGATCTACCTGGGCCTGCAGAACTTCGTGTTTTATGTAGAGCAAGCGCGCCACACTGCCACCCCCTTGGTGCACGCCGCGCGCTTCATCGCCCAGACCGAGCCGCAGACCCGCATTCTGTTGGTGCCCGATCCCTGGCGCAGCCGCGAGCGCAAACTCGACTTCATGCGCGGGGAACGTGAGGTGACCGAAAGCGAGGCCGACGAGTTGCTGGCGGCCGACCCGGCCACGCTGAGCGGCGCGGTCATCATCCTCACCCCCAACCATGCCGACCTGCTGGCGGCTCTGCGCGCCCGCCTCCCTGCTGCCCAAGTGCGAACGCATCGCACCGGCGCCGGCGAACTGGCTTTCACCACGGTGACCGTACCCCCGTCTCAGGCCGCAGTCATCGCCCCTGGCGCGTCGCTGCCGCCCTACGGCTATCGCTTTGTCGGAGACACCTCCTCCCGCGTCTGGGAGATCGATGTGGACACGGTGACCGTGCGCAATGGCCGCCTCGCCGTGCGCGTTGCGCCGTTGGACGGTTACGGCGCGGTCTACGACTATCTGCGGCTGGTGGCGCCTGACGGCAGCGAGCTGCGCTTCGAAGCTGAGGGGCCACAGACCGGCGGCGACCCAGCCTACGCCAGTCGAGAGGGGATAGATGGCCATTGGTGGCTACAGCGCTTCGAACCTTTCAGCGGCGGTCTAGGGCTGGTGGCGCAGGCCGACGAAGGCGCGCCGGCCTTGACAACTGTTGTCACCGCGCCGGACGGCGTCTACCGCTTGCTGGTAGGCTCCTTCACCGGCGATCCGAACAACGGTGTCTTCGCCCTGCAAGTCGAGGTCTCGCCGTGACCACTTCCCCGACCCCGTCCCTGCTTCACAGTGACGGTTTCAGCCGTCCTGCGACTGAAGCGGCTACCAAGCGCGCCCGCCGCGTCCATCCGTTCCTCTGGCTCTTCCCCCTGGCTCTGGCTGTGCGCCTGATCGGCCTCACCTACCACAGCCTGTGGTTCGACGAGGTCATGAGCACCTTCTGGGCCAGCAAGCCGGCCGCCGAGATCTGGCGCGTAGGCCTCTCCCTCTCCCAGGACAAACACCCGCCGCTGTACTACCTGCTGCTGCACGGCTGGACCGCGCTGTTCGGCCCGGGCGATGCCGCCGTGCGGTGGCTGGGCGTGCTGATCGGCGCGGCCGCCGTGTTCCCGGCCTATGGCATCGGCGCGCTGCTGGGCGGGCGGCGCGCGGCCGTCTTCGGCAGCCTATTGATCGCCCTAAACCCTTTCTTGCTGTGGTACAGCCAGGAAGCGCGCATGTTCATGCCGGCGACGACCTTTGCGCTGGTGGGGTTGTGGGGTGTGTTGCGCCATGCGTGCGACGCACAAGATGACCCTGGGCCGCACGCAGGCCACTCCGCCCGCGTTGCGCCTGTTGTGGCGTGGTTGCTCATCGTTGTCGGCTTCACCGCCGCCCTCTACACGTACTTGTTCAGCGCGTTCTTGTTGCCGGTGGCCGGCTTGTGGCTGGCGTTGGCCTGGTGGCAAGGACGCGAGACAGCCGGCAACAGCCGTCGCTTGGTGCTCGGCGCGGCGGCGCTGGCGCTGGTCGGCGTGCTGTTCTTGCCCCTGGCGCGTGCCGCCTGGCTGGTGAGCGGGGCCGAGTCGACCGGTGGACAGGCCTTCGGCGGCATGGCCGTGGCCATACGACACCTGTTGACTGTGTACAGCGTCGGCTGGCCCACCTGGGCCGCGACAGCGCAGCCGTGGATCGTGGCCGGTGCCAGCCTGCTGGCTCTGGCAGGTATCCTGGTCCCGTCCAGGTGGCTGGACGCGGGGCCAGACGCCGCGCCTGTGCACGACCCGGCGCAGCCGACAGTTGCACCATCCGGTGACCGGTCACCGGTTACCGCTCACCGATTACCGTTCACCGTTCACCGTCCACCGGTTCCCGGCGGCGGCTGGTATCTGGCGCTCTGGCTGCTCGTCCCGTTGGCGCTCGGCGGTCTGCTGCTGGCGCGCGACCAGACGATCTTCGCTGAGACGCGCTATTTCATTTTCCTGGTTCCTGCTCTGTGCCTGGCCTGGGCACGGGCGCTGGCTGCGCTCTGGAGGTGGCGCTGGCCGGCCGGGCTGGCGGGATTGGCAGTGGTGGTAGGTGTAACGGCGCTGGCGCTGCCGGCCAACTGGGCGCCGCAGAACCGCCGTGAGGCCTGGCGCGAGACCGCAACCTATGCACAGGCCCACGCCGGCCCCAACGACGCCGTGCTGGTCCACGCCGACTACGTGCACGTGGCCTTCGACCGCTACTTCGCCGGCGCGCGCCCCGTCTTCTTCCCCTTCACCGAGGCCGTGACCGACCCCGACCAGGTAGACGCCACGTTGCAAGGGCTGGTCAACGCCGGCTTCGACGCCGTGTGGCTGGTGCAGTCGCATCACCAAGAGCTGGACCCGGACAACTTGATCGCAGGCTGGTTCGCCGCGCGCTTCCCCCTGATCACCGAGCAATACCCAGCCGGCATTGCGCTGCGCGGCTTCGCCACGCGCTACCGCCAGCCCGGTCTTCCCGCCGACGCTCCGCCGATGGAGCCGGCGCGTTTTGGTCCGCTCTTGCTGCTGAGCTGCGCCCATGACCCCGGCCCCCTGTCCGCCCGCGACGACCTGTTCCACCCCCCCAGCGGCTGGATACACGTCACCACCTATTGGACGGCGACCGAGCCCGTGGCGGAAGACATCTTCCCTGCCGTGCAGATGGTCGATGCGCAGGGCCAAGTGTGGGGGGACAAGCTAGAGCGCGGCAACGACGCCATCCACCTCTGGCCGACGTCGCGCTGGACACCGGGCGAGGTGGTGCGCGTGGACTACGATGTCAACCTGAACCCCGTCACGCCGCCGGGCAGCTATCGCATCATCGTGACAACGCCGGACGCACAGGTGGTGTGTGGCGATGTGGTGATCGAATAGGCGATAGGACGCCGACGACGCCTGTTCAACTGGATGGAAAACGGCGGCCCGTCCACGGGGCTGAAAGACGCACCATGCACGCGCGAGCCCGTTTCAACGGGCGCTGTTATTTGGCCGGGGAACTTCATTCCCCGGCGAGCTCGCACCTGGACGCGCTCCGCTCCATTGCCGGAGTATTATCTTAAGCTTCATCGTAACTGCTCAGGTGCCGGGCATTTGTAGGCGATTTGCGACCTAGGTTGGCTTCGCAGACACGTTTGCAAACCAGATGCCCATGCGCT
>DAOUBX010000148.1:0-8517 GCA_034432445.1 Anaerolineales bacterium | reverse complement strand
TTCCAGGCCCTGAGGGGCCTTCGTGCTGTCAGCCGGTGGGTTTCCAACCACCGGTTCGGGGCTTTTCAGACTTTTCAAACAGCCTCTAAGGGGCAAGCTGGTAGCGTACGACCTCTACGCGAGTAAACTGGACGGCGGCGGTGACTTGACCGTGCGCAGCCAGCCAACTGCGCACCAGGCCGCGGCTGTCCCACAGCGCTTCTTCCGATGCGATCAGCCATACAGCCGGCGCGCCGTGCGTCGCCCGGCGCATTTCGTCGGCCACCTGCTGCGGTGGATTGGCGTTGTTGGTGTAAGGGCCATCGGCCCAGTCGACCTGTGGGCCGGCGTAGTACTCGAAGCTGAAGCGATTGTAGGGGATCAAGTAGAGCAGGCGGTCGCCGGGCTGGCGATGGGCGGTTACATAAACCGCTGCAGCGCGCCAGTCGGCTTTGATGGGGACGCGCACCTGGCGCGCGCCCGTCCATAGGTTGACGGCGAGCAGCGCGGCCAGCGCCAGCCATCCCAGGGGCCGCCACGTGCGACTGAGCGCGGATAGGCCCAGGGCGGCAGCGATGGCCAGGCCGGGCATGATCCAGATCAAGTAGCGATCGGCAAAGAGGGGTTTACGCAGGGAGATGGCGAAGAGCAGCAGCGCTGGCACAGCGACCCAGCTGAGCAGCAACGTCGCCAGGCGCAGGGGCGATCGGCGGTCGGCGCTCAGGCTGCGCGCGCCGAGCGTTAGCCCCGCCAGCAATAAGAAGATCACGCCGATCAGCAGGGGGGGATATAGCGGTGCACCTACGCCCTGGCCAAAGCCCACCAGCAGCACTTCGGCCATGCCGGTCAGGGGCACGAACGGGTGGCCGGTCTGGAAGTCGGGGTTAAGAAAGAGGCGTAGCTGCCACCAGCCGGCCAGCGCAAAGAAAGGCAGCGCCGGCGCCAGCAGAGTCAGGCCAAAGGGCAACCAGCTGCGCCGGCTGGCAGGCCACAGGCACACCAGCCAGAGCGCATGAACCAGCACCACCAGAATAGCCAGCACGTGCGTCAAGGCGCCGAGGCACAAGAGGACCAAGTATAACAACCAGCGTGGCCAGCCGTAGCCAGGGCGCCTGCTGGCGTCCACGGCGGCCAGGAACGCCAGATGGGCCGCCAGCGCCAGCACCACCAGCCAGGCGTACATCTTGCCCTCTTGGCTGTACCAGGTGAGGTAGGGGTTGGCGGCCACCAGCACGGCAGCGAGGAGGGGCGCGTTGGCCAGGGTGATGTTTGTGAACGGCGTGGAGGCGCCGCCGGCTTGCGTGATCAGGCGGCGCGCCAGGGCGTAGGTAAGCGGGATGGCCAAAACGCCCGCCACAACCGAAAGGAAACGCAGCGCAAACTCGCTTTGGCCGGCGGCGGCCAGCCAGGGGCGCAGCGCCAAGAAGAAAAGCGGCCCGTTCTCGCCGGGCTTGCTAAAGGTGCGCACCAGCTCGGCCAGCGGGCGGGTGGCGAAGCGCAGCGCGTCGACTTCATCGCGCCACAGGCTCTGAAAATCCAGGCCGGCGATGCGCCAGGCAAAACCGGCCAGGCACAGGCCGAGCAACGCCAGGCCGGCGCGGGTCAAGGGATGGGAGTCACGCGTCTGGGCGGTCAAGGTCGTCGAAGTCGGCGGTGTTGTGGCGCGCCGCAAAGCGAGCAGGGGGCGGCGGCGTGGGACCGCGTCGATCAGGCCGCGGCGCGGCGCGTGGTGCGGGCTGCGCCGGTGAGGGGGGTGTGGCCGGCGGCGGCTGGACCGAGGGGGGCGGGTTTTGGCGGCTGCGCTGGTTGCGCCGCAGGAGCAGCGTACCGCCGACCAGGGCGGCCACGAGCGCCAGCACGCCAAAGCATGCCCATACATAGCCGGCTGCAATCACCAGGTTGTCAATGAACAAGGCGGCGTCGAGGCGCCTGGCGTTGCCTGCTTCGGCTGCTGCCGACGGGCCGTCCAGCGGCCTGACCAGCAGGACAATCTCTGAGCTCGAGGTCAGGGGGGCGCCGGCCTCGATGGTTGGGCTGGGCGGGACGAGGGGCGGCGGTACGGGCGGCGGGGCCACGCCAAGCACGGGCGTAGGTGTGGGCGGCGAGATCGGCGATTGGAACGGCGGCTGCAGGTCAGTAGCCGGCGGCGGCAGCGGCGTCCAGGTCGGTGTTGGCGCCGCCTGCTCCTGGTCAGCCGGCGTATCAGTCGGCAACGGCGTGTCGGTAGCCGGGGGCAACGTCGGCGTGCTAGGGCCGGCCGTTGCCACCGGTGTATTGGTTGGGGCCGGGGTGGCGGTGAACAGCGGCGTGTTAGTAGGTGGGGGCGTATCCGTAAAAGTAGGCGTAGGCTGCGGCGAGTTGGGGTTGGTTTGGAAGATTAAGGTGGCCAGCGCCGGGCCGTCCTGGTTGACCAGGCGCATGCCGAGTAACACGGCGACGCCCAGCAACACAGCAAGAGCCGCCCAACGCCCGAAGCGGCTTGACCATCCCAACTCAGATCCGGCGCGCCGGTCTCGCTTGTTCACAGTGCGCCTCGTGCCTTTGCCAAGGTGATGATGCTCGCCATGTGCATACGACGGCGATGTCAGGTTTCCCGTTCCGTCAGGCGACGGCCGGTCCGCCGACGGCCGCACGACCCGCTAGACAGCCGCCTGCTGATACGATGACGCCTCGGCTTGCACCCAGGCGCGCACCAGACCGCGGAAGTGCTCGATGAAGTAATCCTGCTCGTGCGGCGGGAAGAAGAGGCGCACGTTGTGGACCAGCATGTCGTCGAACTCCTGGGCCTGCGCCAGTTGCCACATCGTCTCGTCCAGATCACGCAGCGCCGTGGCGCGAAACTCGGCAAAACGCTCCGTTTCGAAGTACTGGTCGGCCAGAGCCTCGTAGGCGGCCAGCTTTTCGTCGTAGCTGCGCTCGGAGTCGGCAATCGCGAAGTAGTCGTGTGTGTTCATGTCGAGCTGCATGCGCCGATCGGCCGCCAGGCAGAACAGCGACCACGCCAACAGCGACTTGATCGCCCAGGGGAAGTAGAAGTGCAGGCTGATCAGGGCGATGTCGGGGCAGGCGTTGGCAAAGTCGATCGGCCGCAAGAGGCCGTCTTTGAGGATCGACTCGCACGAGTTGAACTCCCAGCGGAAGAAGGCGTTGATCACCTTGACCGTGATGGTGGCCTCGCGCGCCTTCTCCGGGCTGAGGAAGTTGTCATCCACGAGGTAGCGATCGTGCATGGGCCGGCTAGGGTCGTAGTGGAAGATCCTGACCTGGGGGCCGATGGCCAGGGCGCGTACGAAGATGTCGTAGTTTTCCAGGCCCTGCTGCAAGTGCATCATCGACTGGCCGGAGGCGTCGTAGGCTTGCATGAGCTCCCACGGGTTGCTGATGCGGCTGACCCCACGCCACCCGCCGCCGTCGAACGGTTTCATGTACAGCGGATAGCCGATCTGCTGGGCAATGCCGGGCAGGTCGAACCAATCGTGATAGCGTGCGGCTGTGCGGCGGTACTTCTCGGTGTCCGGTCCGGTCTTGGTGGGGATCAGCCAGGTCTCGGGGATGGGCAGGCCCAGGCGGATCATCGCGCAGTAGGCCGAGTGCTTCTCCATGCTCTGGAAGGTGAAGGGGTTGTTGAGCAGGTAGACATCGTTCACCAGTGCGGCCTTTTTCAGCCACTCGCGCGGGTGAAAGTGCCAGTAGGCCAGCCGGTCGATGACCAGGTGATAGGAAGTAGGCGCGCGCAGGCTGAACGGGTGGATGCGGATGCGCTCCACCTCGGTGCGGAGGGTGTCGTCGCGGTAAGGGAGCGCCGGTTGGAAGCGGCGGTGCAGCGCTTCAAACGCTACCGGCCAGTCGTCTTCGTCGCTGAGCATTAAACCGATTTTCTTGGTGATCATAGGGTGCTTCCTGATGATGACACGCAACGCGCACAGCGTAGCGCATTAGGCGCGGGCGTTGGTCTCGACCCAGTAGCGCAGAATGCCACGGTAGTGGTTGATGAAGTGCTCGTGCTCGTAGGGCGGGAACTTGTCGCGCACGACACCGACGATGACGCTGTCGAAATCGGGGGTTTGCACAAACTCCCAGATCGCCTCGTCCAGCCAGCCCAGCCGCTGTGTTCGATACTCCACGAAGCGCTCGGTCTCGAAGTACTGGTCGGCTAGGGCTTCGTAAGCTGCCAGCTTCTCGTCATAGCTCATGTCCGTATCGGCGATGGCGAAGAAGTCCTGTATGTTCATATCCAGCCGCATGCGGCGGTCGGTGGCCAGGCAGAAGGTGGTCCAGGCCAACAGCGACTTGAGCACCCACGGGAAGTAGTAGTGTAGGCTGGTCAGGTGCATGTCGGGGCAGGCGTTGGCGTAGTCGATGGGCTGCATGAGGCCGTCCTTGAGAATGGCCTCGCACGAGTTCACCTCCCAGTGGAAGAAGGCATTGATCGTCTTGGTGATGGCGATGATCTCGCGGCGTCGTTCCGAGCTGAGGAAGTCCTGGTCGATGGCATAGCGCGCGTGCAGCGGCTGTTCGGGCTGATAGCGCATGGGCTGCACCTGAGGGCCGATGCCCAGGGCGCGCACAAAGGCTTCCCAGCCATCCAAAGCGGTTTGCAAGTGCATCATGGTCTGACCGGAGTTGTCATAAGCCTGCATCAGCTCCCACTCGTTGTTGATGCGGCTGACCCCGCGCCACCCGCCGCCGTCAAAAGGCTTCATGTACAGCGGATAGCCGAACTCCTTGGCGGCAATCGCGGGTAAGTCGAACCAGTCGTAGTACTTGCGGGCTGTTTCCTCGTAACCGGGACGGTTGGGGAAGGACTTGAGCGGGATGAGCCAGGTCTTGGGCACGTGCAGACCCAGGCGCATCATCGCGACATAGGCCGAGTGTTTTTCCATGCTTTGGAAGGTGAAGGGGCTGTTGAGCAGGTACACGCCGTTGTAGAGCGCAGCCTTCTTGATCCACTCGCGCGGGTTGACCTGCCAGTGGCCGAGGCGGTCCACCACCAGGTGGTACGTGGTCCCGGCGCGTAGATCGAAGGGGTGTACGCGCACCCGTTCGATGTCGATGTGCAGCGGGTCGCCGCGGCTGTCGACGAAGGGGGTGTGGCGCCGGAACAGCATCTCCAGCGCACTGGGCCAATCTTCCTCTTCGGCGCCGATGAGCAGGCCGATTTTGCGAGTGTTCATGCGTCCTCCTTAGGGATGTCCCAGAGATTTGCCAAAATGGTAGGCGATCTGCTTGCGCCACCAATACCAGTGATGTTCTACATCGTGACCCCAGATGTCGCGCTCATGGCTGATGCCTTTGGTGACTAAGATGTCGGCCAGGCGATGCGTCTCGGCCAGACAAACGTCTTCCCAGGCGCCCTGACCGCACACCAGCACCAGATGGGTGTCACGCCGCACGAGCTCCAGCGCTTCCCCGCTTAGATGATAGGCGTAGGCCACCGGGTTGTTGAAGTAGACGTCCAGCGAGTCGCTCGCGCCGCACAGCGCTTCGATGTTGTAGCGTCCGCTGAGGCACAGCGCGTAGTTGAAGAGCTGTGGAAATTGCAGCGCAAAGTTGGCGGCGTGGAAGCCTCCTAGGCTACAGCCTGTCACGGCGATCTTGACGACCGGAGCGTCGTACTCGGCGCCAATGAACGGCACGAGGGTGTTCACCACCCAGTCCTTGTAGTCGTTGTGCCGTCGCGCCCGGGCGCCTGGCGGCAGGCTGAAGTTGAGCCAGGACGCGTGATCGATGCTGTCAACGCAGTAAAGCCGCACTTTGCCGGCTTCTAACCAGGGCGCCACAGCTTCGATCATGCCGTTGTTCTCGAAGTCGTAGAAGCGGCCGCCGGCGGTGGGGAACACGATCATCGGAGGGCCATAGTGGCCAAAGATCAACAACTCGATGTCGCGGCCGAGAGAGGGGCTGGGGAGGGTCTGATATCTGCGCTCCATGGCTCTGTGGATGCCCTCAACGTTCAGGAGCCGGCCGTAGCCGGAAACAGGAATTGGAAGATCAGCGGCAAGCGGGCCGCCCAGGCGGCTTCGCTGTGGGTGGCGCCTTCGTCCAGGTAGTACTGAAAATCGACGCCTTCGACATAGCCGGCCTCCAGCAGCGCTGCGCGGGCGCGCCGGGTGTCGTCCATGCCATCGTCGCCGCGGCCGGGCGCGCTGCGCGTGCCGCTGTCCAGCCACAGCCGCACATCCCGCCGCGGCAAGCTGCGCAAACGGTTGATCGCCTCCAGGCTGCCGTCGGGGTTGCGCGTGATCCAGAAGGAGGTCGAAATGGCGGCATGGTGGCGCGCAAACTGTGGGTGCTCCCACGCCATGTAGAGCGCAAACAGGCCGCCCATGGAGGAGCCGCACATGGCGCGATGCTCGCGCCCCTCAAGCACTCGGTAGTGGTACCGGATGTAGGGCTCCACGTCTTCCCTGTAGAAGGCAGCCGTGCGCTCGGCGCGACCCGGCATCGGCCGCAAGGGCCGCACCGGTCGTTCTGGGTCATCGGGGCCGGCGGCAGCCCGGCGCGGGCGGCGCGGAGGCGGCAGATGGCGCGCGTACGGGGGTAGATATTCCATGATGCGCTGCTCGGAACCATGCCCCACGCCCACGATGAGACATTCTTGCATGAGCCCCTGGCGAATGAGCAGGTCGGCGGCGATTTCGGCCTGCCATGAGCCGGCGTAGCTGTCGTCGACGAAAGCGTGGAAGCAGTTCTGGCCGTCTTGCATGTACAGCACCGGGTAGCGGCGGTCGCTGTGTTCGTCGTAGCCGCGGGGCAGATAGATGTACAGCGGCCGCGGGGCCAGCTGGCCGGCGAAGGCGTCGATCTTGATCACACGCGAGGGCGACACCACCGGCGCCGGCTGATAGCCAAACAGTTGCCCGTCTTGCAGCCACACGCTGCGCAGCGCCGTGGTGTAGAACGGGGCAAACTCCGGCTGCTCACAGCGCCCATCGCCCAAGTCGATGCGGAACTGCCACTCCTTGTGCATGGCGGCTTGCGCGCCTGCACCTTGAACCGCCGGCAAGTATCCGTCCAACGCCGCCACCCACAGCCCTTCGCCGGGCGAGCGGCCCGCGCCCAGGCGCCGCATGGGCAGGGTGAGCAGGGTATCATCGTCGCAGTTGAGTTCGACGACCGGGTGCAAGGCATGACCCACGAAATACAAGTGGTCGGGCAAGAGCGACATGGGTTGGTACAGCCGATCTACGGTGTGAGCATCGGGAACGTTCCTAGCCACTGCAGCCAGGCCTGCTCGAAGGTTTGCAGGTCGACGGCAAAGCGGCGCCGCACGATCTCGTGCAGGTGCCGGGGCGCACCCTCGAGTAGCTGGCCGACGGCGTCGCTGCCATAGCTCGCTTGGACAAAGGCCAGCAAGCGAACCATCTGGGCCTGCGCCAGCGCGTTGTCCTCATTGCCTTCGAGAGCGACCTCGCTCCAGACAATATCCAAGGGCAACGGCAGGCGGCCCGCTTGAATGTGCGCTGCGAACAGGTCCGCGCCGGGGGTTTCCGGCGCGGCAGGGAGTGTTGCCCCGGCCAGGTCGTTCGCCGCCCAGTCTCCAACGGCTTGCCAGAGGGTCGGCGCAGCTTCGGGCGCCTTGGCCTGCGCCAACTGCGTGGCCAGTTGGCGCACCAGTTCCTGCGTAAACGCCGGTGCGGGCTTGCCGGCCGCGTCGACGCCCACCAGCCAGGGCGACGGCGTCAGCACCCGGCCGATCTGCGCTGTCGCTGTGGCTGCAATGTCGTAGTACAGTTGTAGACTGAGCGGCAACGTATCGCGGCGACAACGTAGCTCGCCGCACAGCGTGACATAAGCGCCTTCGGCGGTGTTGATCAGGTCGACGATGAACGGCTCATCCACCTTGGAATAGGTCAGAACGAAGTGCGGCGACCGGGTTTGCTGCTGCTCGCCGAGCAGCGCTTGGTTGGCCGGCGTCAGCCGCCAGCGGTCGTCGCTGAGCCGCCAGAAGGTCAGCTTGCGCAGCCGGCTGCCGTCGGCTTGGGTTTCGCTGACCGTGGCGAGGGCTTGGTTGCCGCTCAGTTCCACCTTCTCGACGTCGATGGCAGCGGGCCAGGTCGTTGCAGCCGGCGTGGACAACAGCGCCAGTTGTTGTTCGACCCATACCGGGTCTGAGGGGTCCAACAGCAGCGCCAGAAGCTCCCGGTCGCCATCTTGCCGCGCCACCAGCGCCGCTTGTGCGGCAGCTTCGATGTCCTGACGCGCCAGCTCGTCGCCGCGGTTGACCCGCCAGAGCAGGACGGCGCCGGCGAGCAGCAGTAGCACCGCAGGGATGGCCAGCAAGAGAGCCAGCGTGCGGCCGCGCGGCAAGCGCAGCGCAGGCTTGGCCGGCAGCGCTTGCGCAATCACGGCCGGCGCAGCCTTGGGCACGGGCAGGTCCTGCGCCGCCGTGTCCCAGACGATGTTGGGGTGTTCGTCGCCTTCATGCCAGTTCAGTTCAATGCTCATCGCTCATGTCTCAGTGTTACATCCACAGCTCGTACAATCTCTTCTGTCCCATCGTCCAGCCGAATACACAAGGCGCCGTCGGGCAAGACA
>DAOUBX010000147.1:0-21093 GCA_034432445.1 Anaerolineales bacterium | reverse complement strand
GTGTTCCTCAGGCCGCCCGCCCCCCCGGGGGGGCGGGTGGGCGTGGCCGTGGGCGTGGCGCCGGGCGGTCGGGTGGGGGTCGCGGTCGGCGTGGGGGTAGCGCCGCCGCCGGTCTGCACGTCCAACACCACATCGTCGATGAAGAAGCCGGCGTCGGGCGCGGCGCTGTCCTGGGTGACCTCGAACACCACGGCCACCGTCTCCCCGCGCAGGTCGTCCAGCAGCGGCGCCAGGTTTAGCGACTGGCTGTGCCAGGCGGCGTCCTCGGCCGAGTGCTGAGGGCCGGCGCCGATGACCTGCGCAAGGTCGGCGGTGTAGATGGCGGCCTGCAGCTGGTCGAAGCCCACGTCGCCTTCCTCGTTGCGCCACCAGTAGCTGAGCGTGGCCGCAGTGGCGTTGGCCGGCACCTGCACCAGTTGGTAGACGTAGCCGTCGACGCCGGGGAAGGAGGCCAGGGAGCGGCTGCCGCTGTGCGCGGCGTCGCTGGTATAGTCCATGTCCACCGGCGTCCAGGCCGCGTTGGCCTCGAAGCCGCCGTTCTGGATGAGGTTGGCGGTCGGCGCGGCCGGAGCGAGAACGACCGCGGTCGCGGGCGACAGCCCCACAGCACCGGCCAGTCCGCCGCCCACAGTGAGCTGGTAGGTGCGGCTGCCGTTGGTGCCGATGCCCGCGGTCTCGTCCTGCACCCACACCTGGCGGCCGCCGCCCGGCGCCAGGCTTTCCACCAGGTCTACCCGACCCCAGCCGTTGACAATGTTGGGGCGTCGGCTCGGTGTCTCCTGCTGCGCGCCGGCGCCATATTGGCCGGGGCTGATGTCGGCGGCGCCGTTGATCAGCAGGGCTTTCATCAGCGCGGCGCTGGGGTTAGCGAGGCCGCCGCGCGTGACCAGCCACTCGCGCACGACCGCCGCCGCGCCCGCGGTCAGCGGCGTGGACATGCTGGTGCCGCCCATATACAGGTAGTATTGGTTGAACGCGCCCCACCCGTCGCCGGCGTTGGGGTGCTGGCTGCGGGTGGAGAGGATGTAGGTGCCCGGCGCAGTCACGTCCGGTTTGATACGGCCGTCGTCGGCGGGGCCGCGGCTGGAGAAGGCCGCCATGCCGCTGGCGTTGTCCGCAGCGAGATCGCCGGCGATGGGGTCCGCGCCCCAGTCAGCGGGCCGCATGTCGCCCCAGCGCCGCGTGATGGAGGGCCGTGCGTTCTCCGACGCGCCCACGGTGAGCACGTTCTTGGCCGTGCCGGGCGCGCCGAGCGAGTCAGGGTCGATCACGCCGTTGCGGTTGGCGTCGACGCCGTTGTTGCCGGCGGAGTAGAGGATCAGGATGTCCTTCAGCTCCCAGGCGGCCGCGTCCACCGTCTGGGAACCAAGGGTGTAGCCGCCGTATTGCAGCACGCCGTTGATGTTGCCGGTCGGCCCACCCCACGAGTTGGTGTGGATGCGCGCACCGTCGCCGTGCGCCTGGCGCATCAGGTCGCCGCGGTCGTCGGGGATGCCGCCGAGCTGGCCATCGTTGTCGTCCAGGCTCTGGAACACCACGCGCGCCTCCGGCGCCACGCCGGCGTAGGAGCCGGCGTACTGGTGCGCGGCCGGGTTGCTGCCGGAGGCAGCGCCGCTGCCTAGCACCGAGCCAGCGACGTGGGTACCGTGCCCGTCGGCGTCTGACCAGTTGCACGGGTCAGGCCGGCCCAGGCAGTAGGCCTGGACGACGCGGCCCCGAAAGTCGGGGTGCATGTTGTTGACGTCGCCCCGGTCGAGCCCGCTGTCGGCCACGGCCACGATCTGGCCCGCGCCGTACAGCCCGAGGCTCTGCCGCACCGCGGCGGCGCGCATGATCCCGCCGCCGCCCACATCGTTGTGCAGGGCGGGCGCCAGGTAGGGCTCCACCCACAGCACGCCGTCAGCCCGAGCTAGGGTCAGCGCCTGGCCGGCCGGCAACGTGACGCGCAGCAGACCGTCGAAGGCATTGGCTGCTCGGCCGAGCACTGCGCCGCCCAGCGCCTCCACCTGCGTAGCCAGCGCGTCCAGGTCGGCGTCGGGCAGGGTGAGCACGGAGAGTGTCTCCGTTCCGGCCGCGGCGGCCTGCACCCGCAGCAGGTCGGGGGCCAGGCGGTAGGCCGGCTGGTACAGCCCGACCCAGCGCACGGTCGGTAGGGCCTGGACGACCCGCACCGCTGCGGCGTCCATGCGCGCCACGAAGGCGAAGTCCGGCACGTAGCCGTACAGCCGCGCGCCGGCCTGCTCCACGGCCACCTTCCAGCTCTCCTCGACCGGCCCGCGGAACTGCACCAGGTAGGTGGCGGGGCCGGCTGCGGAAGCCGCGGCCCGCAGGCTCGGCCCTAGCTCCGGCTCGCCGGCCAGAGGGTCGAAGGTGAAGGTTTGCAGCCGGATGAGCGCCGCGTCCGCGGTGGACTCGGCCAGCAGCGCCTGCGTCCCCAGGGCCAACGCCAGCACCAGGCCGATCAGGGTCATCACAACCAACATCTTGCGCGTCATTTTGTTACCTCATTGATATTCGAATACTTGGATGGGAGGCTTGCGCTTGCGATAGTCGCTCCGGTTGAAGTAACCAGGCTACAAAACGGCGCCGGACGACTCGGGAGCGTCCGGCTTGGCGGCGCATCAGCCGGCCCCGTTGCCGGGGCGCTGTTGGGTAGGCGGGCGACTTCCTCGCCCGGCGTTTCCTTGGTAGTGACGGCTTCAGCCGTCCGGGCAACGACTGAAGTCGTCACTGCGAAGGGGTAACGACTGATGAAGGTTAAGAAAATGCTCCGGTAATAGATGCTTGCGGCGAGTCGTCCATCAAGCGAGCTCGCCGGACGACACCTGCACTTGCGGCGCTGGTGCAAGTGTAAATCGATCCGGCTACACAACAGCGCTCCGTCAACGGGGCTAAAAAACGGGCTTGACACGCGCTAGCCCGTTTCAACGGGCGCCGTTATGTAGCCGGGGAACTGCATTCCTCGGCGAGCTCGCATATGGGCGAGCTCCGCTCTATTGCCGGAATATTGCCTTAATGTCCATAAGTCGTTACTACGAAGGGAGATCAGCTCGTTAGCCTGGCGTTTGATCACCGGGGGCGAAGCGGGCTAGGATGGCGCCCCAGGTGGTGGTCACGGGCCCCTGAGGAAAGGCGAAGGTGGAGCTGCCGGCCTGGATGTTGAACCGGCTGTCGAGCGGCAGCCTGACCGGACCGGTGCCCAGCAAGCGGTGGGGTGATGTGGAGACCAACACGCCGTCGCGATAGACGGTCCACTGCCCGCTGACCAGCCCGATGGCCGAAAAGCCGATGCCTCGTTCCGGCCCCTGAGGGATGATCGCTCCGTTGAAGCCTAGGTAGGGGCCGGGGCCGGCGCTGGGCGGTCGCCAGGTGAACTCGCCCGAGCCGCTGAGTACCCCGCGCACGACGACGCCGGTACTCGGCTCGGTGTAGGTCGACTCGCCGCCCATCTGCCAGGTGCAGCGCGAGTCCTGGCTCTCCACCACCTCGACCATCGGCGGCCAGACAACGGCGTCGCCGAAGTTCTTGCGCCAGGGATGGAAGTTAGCGCGCAGGTGCAGATCACAGGTCACTTCGGCAAAGGGGCCGACGCCCAACGCCTGGTCATAGTGTTCGCGCCAGCGCACCTGGCCGCGCCAGTCGGTCAGCGGGGCCCCGTTGCTGGCGTGGCTGCCCACTTTCACCACGATGTCGCCCGCTGCGCCGGGGCCGTGCGGCGGCAATTCGGCCTGGATCACGTCGCTAGTCCAAGAAAGCACGCGCACCGGCGCATCTCCCACCAGCACTTGCCCGGGCTCGTCGCCGAACTGGCCATACACCTCCAGGCGCACCAGGTCCGGGCCGGCGCAGCACGGTGGGTCGTTCGGCCTGGCCGAGGTGATCGTGGGTCGCAGCTGGAAAAAGGCGTCGTCCGGATCTTGCACCAATTGGATGAAGTGCAGCACGGCGTGGACGATGGCATTGGGCGGGCAGGAGCCGTTGCGCGCAGGACAATAGTCCGATTGGTCGACCTCGGCGTTGGCCATCACGATGCGCATGGTGTCCACATCGAACGGTCGCTGCGGCGGCGGAAGGCCGACGATCGTGTTGGCGCCTAGCATTCCGTCGAACAGCACATCGGCCGCAAAGACGGCGCTAGCATCGTTGACCGACTGCGTCCATCCGCCGTACATGGCCGCGCCGGCCGTTTGGAACGCCTTAGACATAGCCACGGCAGCCTGCGACATGCTGCTGCAGCCGTTGAACCAGGCCAGGCTGTGCGGGGCAAAGGTCATATACGTGGCGACGAACCGCGGCGTGAGGCCATAGTGCCAGGCGCTGACGCAGCCCGAGGCCGGCGGCTGCGCGCGGTCATGGTTGGCCAGGAAGTACACCAGCCGCCCGGCAATGAGGTCGTTGGCCAGGGCAAGGTCCATCTGCATGTCGACCGGCGTGGCCGTCCAGAGCGCATACGTCTTCTGGTTGACCAGGTCGTAGCCTCCGCCGCCGTGGGTATCTATGTAGAAGAGCGCCCCGTTCTTGACCGTGCGCAGCTCAGGCACGGTGGCCGCGATCGGGGACACTGCGTAGCCGTGGGACGTCAGCCAGGCAGCATAGGTGTCGGCATGGCTGCTATAGCAGGACCCCAGCGCGTTCAGCACGTACACCGCAGCGCTCCCGGGCAAGTTGGCGGGCGCGCTTGCCGGCGCAAGTGTGTGCGCTTGCGCGGTTTGCGCGGGATTGTCCGAGACCGGCCGCGACGCCACGATCAGCAGCCGGTCGTCGCTGAAGCGCCCCCACACCGCGCCGTCTTCGGCGACGCCGGCCGCCGCGATGTGCGGTTGGCGGCGGATGAAGTCCACCAGCGCCGCGCGCTCCGCCTCCACGTCCACCCCCGGCTGCGCGTCGAACTGGCGCCGGATGGCGTCCAGCACCGCCTGGCGCTGGGCAAAGGCTAGCGCCGGCGGCGCCGACTGTAGCAGCAGCGGCAGAAACAGTCGGTTGCTGGAGGGCGTTGGCGCTTGGGCCAGGGCGCTGCGGGGTAGCAGCAAAGCGGCGATCAGGGCCGCTGCCAAGAGAATCGGCGGTGCGTGTCTAGGTTTCATGGTGAGAACGGCGCGGCGCCCCGCCGCACGGCCGCAGCTGCAGCCAGAGGCCAAGGACGAGCAGGTGATAGCGCCGCGGCGTTGAATGGGCGGGGTTTGGCATGGCCTGTGCATTCGTAAGAACTTGTGCTATACTGCCACCGCTCGCATGGCGCATCCTGGCTGGGCTCGTCACTCGCTCGGTGGTTCGACGTCTGTAGCGTACACGGTCAGCATTTAGAGATCGTTTATTGGAGTTGGCCAGCGTGGCAGAGTTGGAAATTCGTTTGCTCGGCGGCCTTTCGGTGAGACACGAGGGAGCCGAGGTGACCCAGTTCATCTCCGGCAAGGTGCCGACCTTGCTGGCCTACCTGGCCGTCACCCGCCGGCCGCACCAGCGCGACCGGCTGGCCGGCCTGTTCTGGGGCGAGATGCCGGACGTGGCGGCCGGCAACAACCTGCGCCAGGCGTTGACCAACCTGCGCAAGCTGCTCGATCCTCACCTGCTGATCACGCGCGACACCGTGGCCTTCAACCTGGCCGAGCCGCACTTCGTGGACGTGGAGGCGCTGATGGAGGGCCTGCGCCTCAGCGGCGGCCAGCCGGCCGGGCAGCGTCTGGCGCTGCTGCGCCAGGCCTTGGACCTGTATCGGGGCGAGTTCCTGGAGGGGGTCTACGTGCGCGAGGCGCCCGACTTCGAGGAGTGGGTGGTGGTGCAGCGCACGCACCTGCGCGAGCTGGCCGTGCAGGGGTGGGACGCGCTGACGGGGTTGTTGCTGGACAGCGCCGACTACGAGGGCGCCAGCGAGACCGCCGGCCGGCTGCTGGCCATGGACCCTTGGCGCGAGGAGGCGCACCGCCAGCGCATGCTGGCCCTAGCCCGCTCCGGCCAGCGCAGCGCGGCCCTGGCTCAGTACCAGGTCTGCCGTCGCGTCCTGCGCCAGGAGTTCGACGTCGAGCCTGCGGCCGAGACCACCGCGCTCTACCAGCGCATCCGCGGCGCCGGCCAAGGGCCGCGCCACAACCTGCCGGTCGCCGTCACCGGCTTCGTCGGTCGCGAGCAGGAGCTGGCCGAGCTGCGCCGCCTGCTGGCCTCCCCCACCACCCGGCTGCTGACCATCCTGGGCCCGGGCGGCGTGGGCAAGACGCGGCTGGCGGTGGAGGCGGCGCGCGCGTGCGAACCAATGTTCCTCAACGGCGTGTGGCTGGCGGAGTTGACCGGCGTTGACAAGCCGGCCGCGCTGCCCTGGGCGTTAGCCGACGCGCTCGGCTTCACGCTGATCGGCAGCGATCCGCCGGAGCCCCAGTTGCTCGACTTTCTGCGGCGCAAGGAGCTGTTGCTGGTGCTCGACAACTGCGAGCGCTTGATTGCGCCCCCGGCGCTCGATTTGCTGTGCCGCATTGTGCAGCAGGCGCCCGATGTGAAGCTCCTGATCACGTCGCGCGCACGGCTCAATTTGTCCGCGGAGCGGCTGTACGACTTGGCCGGCTTGCCCTATCCGGCGAACCTGACGGCAGCAGACATCGCCACCTATCCGGCTGTGGAGCTCTTCACCCGTCGCAGCAGCCGTGTCCGCCCTGATTTTGCGCTTGACGCCGAGGCCGCGCTGGATGTGGCGCGCATCTGCCAGTTGGTCGAGGGCCTGCCGCTGGCGATCGAGCTGGCCGCGGCCTGGTCACGCACGCTGTCGCCCGCGGACATTGCGGCCAACCTGGCGCGCGGCCTGGCCCTGCTCGCATCCGCCGCCCACGACGTGCCTGAACGACATCGCAGCATGGCCGCCGTCTTCGACCATTCCTGGCGGCTGCTCGACCAGGCGACGCAGAACGCCCTGGCGCAGCTCGCAGTGTGCCGCGGCGGCTTCGACCGCGCGGTTGCCCAGGCCGTGGCCGGCGCCGACGTGTCCGTCTTGCAAACGCTGGTTGACCAATCCTGGCTGCAGGTGGATGCGTCCGGCCGCTTCGCCATGCATCCGCTGGTGCAGCAGTTCGCCGGCGAGAAGTTGACCCAGGAGCTTGCAGCGCTGGCCTCCCCTGCCCGCAGCCGCCATGCGCACCACTACGCTGCCCTGACGGCCGCACACGAGCACGAATTTCATGGCCAAAGCGACCGCCAGGCCCTGCAATGGATGCTGCAGGAGACGGACAACATCCGCGCTGCGTGGGCATGGGGCGTTCAGCAGGCTGACGCCGTCGTGCTGGAGTCGTTCCTGGAAAGCTTCTTGTACTACTTCGACATCCAGGGGCGCTACCGGGAGTGTGTTGACCTCACCGGGGACGCCCTGCACACGCTCCAGACGGCTGAACGAACCCCTAGGGACGAAGCCGCCCTGACGCGCGCCAAAGGCCGCGTCTTGGCGTTGCATGCTGCCTTTCAGTTCCGGTTGGGCGAGTTCGAGCTGGCGCGGGAACAGGCTGAGCAGGCATTGGCGCTGCTGGAGCCGCTGAGGCCGCACCGCGACGTCGGCCACGCCCGCCTGTACTTGGGCGCAGCCTGGTATGGGCTGGGGGACATGGCGCGCTCGGTGGAGTGGTTCTCGGCCGCCGCCGCAGCCTATGAGGAGGCCGGCCACGACTGGGGTGTCGGCGCAGCGCTCGACAACGCCGGCTTTCTGGAGTTTCTGCGCGGCAATTTCGCCATGTCCCAGGTGCACCTGGAACAGGCGCTGGCGGTAGCGCAGCGCACCGGCAGCCGCTATCTGCTCACCGGCGTTTATGACCACCTGGCGGCTCTGGCTGCGGCGCAAGAGCGCTTTGCCGAAGCCATGGACTACGTGCGGCGTTGCCGCGCAGTGCTGGAGGAACTGGACCGGCCCTACATCGTCTCCAGCCTGCTATTGTCACTGAGCCAAGTTGCTGTGCAGGCCGGCGACCTCGCAACGGCGCAGGCGCACATCGACCAAGCCTTGCCGGTGGCGCGGCGAACCGGCAACCGGCTCGACCTAGTGCGTTTTCTGCTGCAGAGAGCTGCGGTGATGACGGCGCGCCGTGAGTTCTCTGCGGCGCTGGCTGCTCTTCAAGAAGCTGCCGCAGTAGCCAGGGAAATCCACGCCGAGAGCCTGCTGCTAGAGGTGACGGCGGGCTTGGCAGAGCGCGCCTGGGCCATGGGGGAACGCCCGACCGCTGCGGCTCTGTATCGCTTTGTGCATGGCCACGAAGGTGTGAGCCAGGAGATCAACACCCGCGCCGCCGACCGCCTGGCTCGCATGGATCAAGCGCAGGGCCCCTTTGTCGAGCCGCTCACCCTCGACCAAGCTCTGTCGCTCGGGTTAGGGCTCGGCGCGCGCACCTGAGCGGACAGGCCAGCCGTCGGGCGCTCAACCGGTGACGCCGGCGCGGGCCACATACCGGACGACGATCAGGTGGAACGCCGCGCCTTCCGGCAACGTCCCAGTGCAGGAGCACTTGCTTCCGCACGTCCCCCCCTCTTTGGCCCCCCTTTTTGGTGCAAGGAGACTGCGCCATGACCTACCTCTCTGCTGTGCAACGCTTGACCGACAACGCCGAGGAACTAGAGCTGGCCTACCAACAGGCCGTCAAGGCCGGCGCCGAAGCCGAATTTGTCGCCGCGGTAGAGGCTGGCTATGCCCAGGCCGGCGACAACCTGCTGCTGGCCGCCTGGCACTACCGCCTGGCCTACGCCGCAGCCAAAGCCAAGGGCCGCGTCATCGCCTGGGGCTGGGCCTTGCCGCTGGGCCTGCTCAACGGGCTGCTGCTCTGGCTGCTGTCCGACGAGGAGCGTTTCAACATCCGGGTGACCAACCCGTTGACCGGGCAGATGGTCACCTTGATCCCGCTGGTGGTGCTGCTGGCCGCGCCCGTCAGCGCGTTGGTGATTGCCCTGTTTCTCTCGGCGGCTGGCCAGCGACGCTGGAGCCGCGCGCTTGCCGTCACGCTCGGCCTTGCCGCGGCTGCTGCCTACGTACTGCTGCTCTTCCCCCGTATGTGGCCGCGCGTCTTTCAAGAGCAATACCTGAGCCTGATGGTGCTGCACCTGGGGCTGCTGGCTTGGGCCGGCGTGGGCCTGGTGGCGCTGGCCAAAAGTGCAGACGCGGCCAACCGTTTCGCCTTTCTGGTCAAGTCGCTGGAGGCCTTCGTGGTAGCCGGGCTGCTGGCCATCGCCGGCGGCATCTTCACGGCCATCACCTTCGGCCTGTTCAGCGCCCTGGGCATCCAGCCGCCCGACTGGGTGGCGCGGCTGTTCATCGCCGGCGGCGGCGGGCTGATCGTCGTGGTGGCCGTGGCGCTGGTCTACGACCCCAAGGCCGAGCCGGCGCAGCAGTCCTTCGACGAGGGGATCAGCAAGCTGGTAGCCCTGTTGCTGCGCCTACTGTTGCCCCTGAGCGTGGCCGTGCTGCTGGTCTACCTGGCCTTCATCCCCTTCAACTGGCGCGAGCCCTTCGAGAACCGCGAGGTTTTGGTGGTCTTCAACGCCATGCTCTTCGCCGTCATCGCGCTGCTGGTGGGCGCCACGCCGGTGCAGGACGGCGACTTGAGCGCGCGCGGCCAGACCTGGCTGCGCCGCGGGGTGATGGCCCTGGCCGCGCTGGCGCTGCTGGTCAGCCTGTACGCGCTGGCCGCCATCCTCTACCGCACGGCCATCGACCGCATGACCCCCAACCGGCTGACCTTCATCGGCTGGAACGTGGTCAACATCGTCATCCTGGCCCTGCTTTTGATCCACCAGGCGCGGGCCGGGCGGACGCGCTGGCTGCAGGCTTTCCACAAAGCGTTCGCGGCAGGGACGGTGCTCTACATCGCGTGGTCGTTGGTAGGCCTGCTGGCGCTGCCCTGGCTGTTCCGCGGCGACCCGGCCCAGGTCGCCGGGCTGCCGCTGCGCATCCAGCAACTGGCCTATGAGCGTTCTGACCCGATCCTGCTCAAATGCTATTCCAGCCCGCACATCTACCTGCTAGAGAACGGCCAGAAGCGCTGGGTTCAGGACATCGCCACCTTCGAGGCCCAGGGCTACCGCTGGAACGACGTGCAATTCGTCGCCTGCGCCGAGCTGCGCGCCGTGCCGGACGGCGAGACCATCCCGCCCGGCGCGGGGCCGCCGCCGCAGCCGTGAAATGTGCGGCTGCTCAGGCCCCTTGCTTGCGGCAAGGGGCCTTGGCGCGACCGACTTTTGACGCGGCATGTAGTCCGCGATAGAATAGCTGCAACGATGGCGAGTTGTCGGTAGTCAGGCCCTTGGCAATCCGCATTTGATCACGCCGTCGTTTTCAACTGCAATCCGGCGAGGGCGTATCTTACGGCGAAATCTCCTCATAACACCCCACAGCGGGACAACAAACGGAATCGCGGGCTAGTGAGATCAAACGACCGGCATTCCGGTGAATCAGTAGTTATGCCGCCCGTCATGTGAAATGGGTACCTATTCAACGTGGGATGGCTATGACCGAAGAAATACCCCTTAGCGATTTGCTGTTTGAAGTTTTGACGCCGCTGGGTTTTCGCGTGCGCGTCACGCGTTCATATTGGGATTTGATTGTGACGGTGAAACATCCAGTCATGGCAGGGCGCGAAAACGATGTGAAGGAAACGCTGCAAAACCCAGATGAAGTTCGGCAAAGCAAAAGCGACCCAAAGGTGTACCTGTTCTACAAACCTGAACGGATTGGACGTTGGGTCTGTGCAGTAGCAAAACGGCTTGACGGTGATGGCTATTTGATTACGACCTATCCAACGGACGCGATAAAGGAAGGAACACGAATATGGCCCAAGTAAAAGTTTACTACGATCAAGTGGGAAACACCCTCACCGTTTGGTTTGGTGACCCTCAAAATGAATATGTCTGCGAAGAAACAGGTGATGAAGTAATCCTAATGAAAGACCAGACGGGGCGAGTGATTGGCTTTGAAAAGTTGAACTTTTTGCTTCCCCAACCAACACGCTTGCAGGTTGCCTTTGAAACAGTCACTGCATGAGAGAGAATGCATTCAACCAAGGGGCGGCGGCATAACATGCGCATGCACCCGACAGGCTTCGCCTCGCTGAGCTCGGCTCGCCTGCGGGTGATGCGCCAACCGTTGGGCAACAAGGATTTGTAGTGAGCTGGATATCGTGTCAAATCGCGCCCGTAGGGAGCCGCGCGTGCGCGCGTGATAGGGAGCCACTTTGGCCTGTGTCGGGTGGCGTTTTAGCTCCTTCTGCTCTCGAGTAATTGATCGTGTTGTATGGTCGATGACAAGGTCATTTTAGCAGAGCTGCTCCGGGTCCGGTTTCCGGTTCCGGCGGGGATGCGGAGGCAGCCAGCCCCCGCAGCATCTCGCCGCAGCGAAGGGTTGCGATGACAGCAAGGCGGCGCGCCGCCGTGGGCAATAGCCGTTGAGATTGGCTTGCTAGGGTGTTGCTGATGGCTTACCGCAACGATCATGCCGGTTCTTTCCCGTGGGCCGGCGGCAGGTGCAATTCCATAAAGTTAGCTGAAATCCATCGCCAAAACATCAGGAGTTGAACATCGGCGCACAAGCCATAGTGATGCGAAAAGGTCAAGGTGTTTGGTGTCCGGCGGCAGGCGCACCTACATTGCTGAGCCAGAAGCCGGTTCCGGCCCGTGAGTTGCGCGCTGGGACGATACGACTAACTAGGCCGGCGATGGGTCTAGACGTAGGAAGTGTTGCAGGACGTGCTGGATGTCGCCAGTCTTCTGCAACTCGACGTAAGCCCAAGTCAAGAGGACGGCGACCATGTATTTGTCTACCGCCTCGTAGGAGCGCACCCGGAAGTCGGTCAAGCCCAGTTGGGTTTTGAGGTAGAAGTTGTCTACCTCGCATGACCATCGCCCTTGATAACCCTGCAAGGTCTGTTGGGCCGAGTGAGCGAGGTCCGTACTCATGAAGCACGCCGGGGATTGCTCCCTGGGGTGCCTTTTGGAGAAGAAGACGCGGACATCGAAAGGAATATCGGCCAGCGGTCATTACCTTGGGCAGCCTTCGCCGCTTGGCTTCCGCTAGCACCCAGGCCACAAGGAAAGGAGCGATGGCCGGTCACCTTCAGCATGTAAATCCCGAGCGCCGGCCCGCATGTGCGCGAAGACCGAGTTGCTCAACCGAGCCCTCGGCCATCCCCTGTGCGCTGATCACCCTGGCCGGCCGTGGCAGTGCTTGTACTTCTTGCCGCTGCCGCACGGGCAGGGGTCGTTGCGACCGACCTTGGGCATGGCGGTCTTGCCGCGCTCGGCGCGCGGCCTCGGGGGCCCCATGAGCGCCGGTTCCTCATCCGCCTCTTCCTCGACCTCTACAGACGACATCGGCGCGATCTCATACTCCGGAATGATCCCTTGCCGTAGATTGGCCAGGTTGCTGTCGATTTCCGCCATCAACCGGCGACGATTGATCTGGGGCGGCAGCGCAGCGGTGGGCGCTAGCGCCTTGGCTTCCGTCCACCAGCGGATTGCCTCTGCAATGTCCTGGCGCAGCATGGCGACTTGCGCCAAGCCCATCCGTGACTCCAGGTTCTGCGGGTCTAGGTTCGCGGCGCGGCGATAGTGATCCTCGGCCTCGTCTAGGCGGCCCAGCAGCTTGAGCACGTTGGCAAAGCGCTCGTGCAAGGAGACATCGTTGGGCTTGCGAGCAAGCTCGCGCGCGTAGCGTTCGACGGCCTCCAGGGGGTGCATGAGTCCCCACTGCGTAGTGAAGTGCATGAACTTCACGCGCTGGTCAGGGCGCAGCAACGTGAACGTTTCCCCTTCCCTCTCCGCCTGTTCCGCCAACATGCTGGCCACGATTGCCATGTGTCCCAGGCCCGCGAGCTCGTACTGGTCGACCGCGCCGCACTTCGGACACACCACGCGCTGCGGGATGATCAAAGGATCGTACTTGGCGAGCTTTTTCTTGTTCTCGGAGGTGCCCAGGTCGAAGTACACCGTGGGGAAGACATGTTGGCGCACACGGCCGCACACCTTGCAGCGCAGATCGAGCCGCACGCCAGGTTCCGTGCGCGGCTCCGTTGGGCGGCTGTCATCGAGCGGTGGGCGCATCCCGAGGTCTCGCTCCACGTCCTCCAGCCCGATAATGGCCGGGTTGATCCGATCTTCCGCAAAGGCGCGGCGGATGGCGTCATAGGCGGACTGGGCGCCCAATTCGCTCAAGTCGCTGATGACGGCGGTAGTTACGTCCTCTTCGATGCCGTTGGCGTCAACCCCTGGCCGGTCCAAGAACTCCGTGAGCAAGGCGACGATCGCGTCCCGCGCTGCCGGATGTAACTGCGCGATCGCAGCCAAGGCCGCCGATGCTGTCGTGCGGGCGCCTAGCGGGCGCGAGGTGTCCAACAGACAGGTGTGCAGAAGCGGGATTGTCTCTGGTCCGAACGCGGCATAGACCCCCGGCAGCTCATCTTGGAACCAGTCATCGTCCCAGTCGAAGCACGCCATCAGCGGCTCGGCAGCCTCGACAGCGCCTAGCACCCCAAGGACTTTGAGCGCATGGAAAGGCGCCCATACGCCTGGGTCATCCACGGTCCGCTCGTTGAGATCGTCGTCCAGAACCATGCGAATGAGGTCGGGCACATGTCCCTGCAGTTGCTCTGCCCAAGCGGCGTAATCGGTCGCATCGGTCGGTTCGCCATGGGTGATGAGGGCGGCCATTTCCTGGGGAAAAGCATCCAGGGCGGGGTCGGTTTTGGGTTTGCGGGAGAATAGTTTGGCCATAGGAGTGATTTGCTGATCTTTATCCTGGCTTCTGGGCCATCTTCTGCAGCTCATACAGCTTGTTCAGCGCCTCCAGCGGGCTGAGCGCGTTGATGTCCAGTTGCTTGAGCGCCTCCAAGACGGGGTGGGGGCCGCCGAAGAGGCTAAGCTGTACGATGGCCGGCTGGCTGCTGCGACCTGAGGTGGGCAGATGACGGGAGGTGGCGGCCAAGCCGGCCGGCGCGTCGCTCTGCGCTTCCAGGTCGGCCAGGATCTCCTCGGCGCGGTGGATCACCGGCTTGGGCAGGCCGGCGAGCTGCGCCACGTGGATGCCGTAGGACTTGTCGGCCGCGCCGGGCACAATCTTGTGCAAAAACACCACCGTGTCCGCTGCTGGATCTTCGGCCACGGCCACATTGTAGTTTACCACATGCGGCAACCGCTCGGCCAGCTCAGTCAGCTCGTGGTAGTGGGTGGCGAAGAGGGTCTTGGCGCGCAGCCGCGGGTGATTGTGGATGTATTCAATCACGGCCCAGGCGATGCTCAGGCCGTCGTAGGTGCTGGTGCCGCGGCCTAGCTCGTCGAAGATGATCAGGCTGCGGCTGGTGGCGTGGTGCAGGATGTTGGCCGCCTCCACCATCTCCACCATGAAGGTGCTCTGGCCGGCGTGGATCTCGTCCTGGGCGCCGATGCGGGTAAAGATGCGATCCACTAGGCCGATATGCGCCCGGTCCGCCGGCACGAAGGAGCCGATCTGCGCCATCAACGTGATGAGCGCGGTCTGGCGGAGATAGGTGCTCTTCCCACTCATGTTCGGCCCGGTAATAATCAGAATGGCTTCTTCCGGCGACAGGCGCACGTCGTTGGGCTGGAAGCGTTCCTCGCGCAGCGTCTGCTCCACCACCGGGTGGCGGCCGGCCATGATCTCGATCACGCTGTCGTCGGCCAGCTCCGGCCGCACGTAGCGGTTGTTGGCGGCCACCTCGGCCAGCGCGCTGGTGACGTCCAGCTCGGCCAGTGCCTCGGCCAGCCGCAAGAGACGCGGGGCCGCGGCTGCCACCTGCGCCTGCACTTGCCGGTAGATCTCGGCCTCCAGCTCCAACTGCCGCTCCTCGGCGTTCAGGATCAGGCTCTCGTACTCCTTCAGCTCCGGCGTGATGTAGCGCTCGGCGTTGACCAGGGTTTGCTTGCGCATGTAGTCGGCCGGCACCAGGTGGCTGTTGGCGCTGGTGACCTCGATGTAGTAGCCGAAGACCTTGTTGAAGCCGACCTTGAGCGACTTGATGCCGGTGCGCTCGCGCTCGCGACGCTCAAGGCCGGCCACCCACTGCCGGGCGTCGCGCGCCGCCACATCGATGCCGTCCAGCTCGGCGGAAAAACCCTTGCGAATCACGCCCCCCTTGTCCAGCGTGGCCGGCGGCTCATCGGCGATGGCCGCAGCCAGCAGCTCGCGGATGTCGGCGCACGCCGTGCTCGACACCGGCCACCGGCAACTTGTCACTTGCTCGGTAATCCGCTCGATCTCCGCCGCTAACCCCAGCGCCTGTCGCATGCCCACCAGGTCCTGTGGCCGGGCAATGCCCTGCGCGGCGCGGTTCGTCCATCGTTCCAGGTCGCCGACTTGACGTAAAATGCTGCGCAGCTCAACGCGAGCCGGCGTGTGCTCGTGCCAGGCCTGCACGGCGTCCAGTCGCGCGTTGAGCTGAGCCAGGTCGAGCAGCGGCTGGTTGAGCCAGCGGCGCAGCAGCCGGCTGCCCATGGGGGTGCGCGTGGCGTCCAGCACGTCGAGCAGGGAGCCTTTTTTGCTGCCGCCGCGGATGGTCTGCGTCAGCTCCAGGTTGCGCCGGGTGGCCTCGTCCAGGGTCATGAACTCGGTGATACTGTAGGTGCGCAAGCCGGTGAAGTGGGGCAGGCTGCTGCGCTGCGTTTGGCGTAGGTAGTGGACGACGGCGCCCGCGGCGCGGATGGCCAGCGGCAGCCCTTCGCAGCCGAACGCCGCCAGCGACTCAACCTCGAACTGCTCCAACAACGCCCGCCGCGCCGACTCTAGCTCGAACTGCCATGCCGGCAACGCGGTGAGGGAGGCGGAAGGAGCGGAGGGAAATGAGGGAAAAGAGGGAACTGGGGGAACTGGGGGAGACCCTTCTTTCCCTTCTTTCCATCCTTTCCTTCCTTTCCCTTCCTCCCGCACCAGGATTTCCGCCGGTTGCAGCCGCGCCAGCTCTTCGGCCAGCAGGCGCTGGCACTCAGGCCCCTCGAGTTGCGTGGCGGCGAACTCGCCGGTGGTGATGTCGGCGTAGGCCAGGCCGACCGCCGCCGGTTGTGTAGCCACAGACGTATCGAAACCGTCCCACGCCACGGCCGCCAGGTAGTTGTTGCGCCCTTCGTCCAGCAGGTTGGGCTCCACCAGGGTGCCTGCCGTGACGACGCGGCGGACCACGCGCTCCACCAGTTTCTCGCCCGCCGGCGGCTTGTTGCCGATCTGCTCGGCGATGGCCACTTTGTAGCCGGCGTTCACCAGCCGCGCGAGGTGGGTCTCTAGGCTGTGGTAGGGCACGCCGGCCAGCGGCACGCGTTCGTCCTTGGTGATCGGTCGCGAGGTGAGCACGATATCGCACACCTCGGCCACGATCTCGGCGTCGCGATCAAAGGTTTCGTAGAAGTCGCCCAGGCGGAAGAAGAGGATGGTATCTGGAAACTGTTTCTTGATCTCCAGATACTGGCGGCGCATGGGGGTGGTCATCGGACGGTGATCGGTGAACGGTAATCGGTGATCGGTGAACGGTGATCGGTAATCGGTGAACGGTGATCGGTGAGCGGTAAACGGTGAACGGTGGTCGGTGGAAGTCTGGCGGGCAACGGTGATGGGACAGGCGGCGCCGCGCCTTTGCTCCATCCGCGTTGCGCGGGTTTGAGGTCACGAGCCGGCGACGGGCTCGGTCGCTGTCGGACATGCCGCGTCCGGCACTCCGCGCTGCGCGTCCGATCCGGTCGGCATCCCGCCGGGGCGAGATCGCAAACTGCTGACGGGATCGGTGAAACCAGCAACCTGTCACCGATCACCGGTTACCGGTTGCTGGTCACCGTTCACCGACCATCGCCCTACCGTTGGGGTCGGCGTAGAGCGTGTAGGCCAGCCAGGTGGGGTTGGCGGGGTCTTGATCGCGGACGCGCAGGCGGGCGGCGTGGAAGGCATGGCCGAGCGTCTCGCCCTGCCAAAGGCGGCGGTAGAAGTCGACGGCGAACTCGGCGGCCAGCGCGTCGTTCACCTCCCACAGTGTGCCGACGAAGGCGCTGGCGCCGGCGTGGACGAAGCGCTCGGCCCAGCCACCTAAGCCGGTCAGCGCAAAGCCGATCTGGCCGGAGTGGCACGCGTTGAGGAAGATCAGCGGCTTGCTCTTGGTCACGCCGGCGCGCACGGGGCCGCTGACCTCGCTAGGCGCGAACTCCTCGCGGTCGGCCAGCACCAGCACCGATTCTTCAGGGTTGTCGTAGACAAAGTCGCCGTGACAGGCAAAGTGGAACACCTGCGTGCCAGACGCCTCCAGCGCGGTCAATACTTCGCGCTTGGTCTGCAGGATCGGGCCTGGCTGGATGGTCGGCGGCAGCTCCCTAGTGAAATAATCGCGCTCGCGCTGCACGTAGGCCAGGTTGCTGCCGGGCGCCACCAACTGCGCAGCCCGCACCCGCACCAGGTCCGGGATGCCGCGGCCGGCCAGCCAGCGGCTCAGCCGGAACTGCGCGCACAGGAAGTCGTCGTCGATGGTCTGGCCCGTGGCCTCGTCGTACTCGTAGGGCTTGATCATCTCCCAGGGGATCCACGGCTCGTCCGAGGTGATGACCAGGCTCTTGATGACGCCCTCGGCGGCCAACTCGCGGATGCGCCGATACTCGCGCTTCAGGTCGGCCGAGAAGAGCCGATCGTACAGGTTCTGGCCGATGCGTGTCAGCTCGTTGCGGTAGGCGCGGTCGTCCTCCTCGCTGCGGCGGTCGGCGCCGCTGCGCGCCATTCTGCTCAGCCGGTCGAAGGTCTTCTCCAGAAAGCGCCGCGGTTCGTCGTCGAGCTGGACGGAGCCGGCCGGCGTCCAGTGGTAGCCCACCGCGCCCTTGGCCGAGTGCAAGAGGTAGCTGAGCTGGGTCTTGCTGCTGCCCGTGGTCACGCGCAGCTCCAAGTCCACCGGCTCCGGCGGGTTGCTGGACAGCGTGATGGCGGCGGTGACGACGGTGGTAGCGGGCGCGGTCTCGCCAGGGCCGGCCGCGACGGCGCCCATGGACAACCGCCCAGGCGATGGCGGGGCGAGTACAGCCGGTTCCTCGACCAACGGCTGTACGGCCGCGCGCGTCTGCCGGTTCAGCGGCGGTCGGTCTTTGATCTCGGCCTCGAAGCTGGCCACGCCGGCCAGGCGATCTTTGTGGTAGAAGTTGAGCGTCAGACGCTTGCGGCCGGCCGACTGCGGCCGCAGCAGGAACACGGCCGGCTGCGAATCGCGCGTGGCGTAGACCTGGATCAGCCGCGTGGCGTCGCCGGTGATCTCCTCGAAGCCTTCGGCGGTCAACACCACCGTCACCAGCTCCGGCTTGGTCAGGTCCTCAAAGCCGACGCGCACATCCTTGGCCACCGCGGTCTGTTCCGGCGGTGCGATGGTGAGCTGCACCACCAGCGGCACGGCCTCGTCGAAAATCGACACCTCGGCCGGGAAATCGACTTTGGTGTGCAGGTCGACGAAGGTCTCGGCCGACGCGGCGGTCTTTTCGATCTCCACGATCGCTAAAGGCTCAGGCTGATCGATCATCGCCATCTGCGGCGGTCCCCAGGCGGCGATGCGGGCCAGCTCGGCGGCCGCGGCCAGCGGCGCCGTGTAGCCGGAGCGCTTGGGATCGCCGCGGTCGCTCTGCAGGAGGTCGGCTACGATCGTCAGCGCAGGGGGGATCGTCTCTAGGGCGTACAGCAAACGGTTGATGGCCTGCGTGCACTCGGCGTCGGTCGCGGCGTACCACAGATCGCTCACGGTTTGCTGCACCAAGGGCGCCAGGCGCGCCTGCACGTCTGACGGCAAGGATCTCCACTCGCTCTGCAAGCGCTGGATGGCTTGCGCAAACGTGACGTCCGGCTCACGATAGCTGTAGGGCGACAACGCCGGCGTAACTGCGGGTGTTTTGGGCACGGCCACCTCAACAGCTCCTGCCTCAACCACAGCCCAGAAGACTTCTGGCGGTTCCTCGGCGGGCAGGTCGGCGAGCTCGGCCAGCATGGCGTCTAAGCGCGCGGCCTCGGCGGCGCTGACGGTGACGATGGCGCGCACGATGCCGCTGCGGGCCGTGCGCCGCACAGCCTCGCCCAGCATCTCGGCCTGCGGGAGGGCATCCAAGGCCTGCAAGAAGCTGTAGAGGGCGTTGCCGCGCGCGATGTCGCCGTCGGCCTGGCGCAGTTGGGCGCGGCAGGCGGCGATGACGCCGAGCGCCTCGGCCCGGGCGGCGGGCCGGAGGTGCGGCCAGCGCGCGGCCAGCAGGTCGATGACCGCGGCGGCAGCCTGCGCAGTGCGGTGTTTGAACTGTGTGTCAGGTGGCATGGCGCGCTCCGAGGATCACGCCGCGACAGTTGCCAACTTCCCGCACGGTTGGCAGCCGTGGCGCAACTTTGCTCACGTGTCCTTGCGCTGCAAGGTGAAGGTCAGCGTGCTGCCGGCGGCTACACCCACGCCCGTGCCCAGCAGCTTGAAATCGCCGCTGGCCGACAGCTCGGCGCTGAATTGGATCTCGGTCACCTCGAACACGCCGGCCTTAGTCTTGAGCGCGTCGGCCGCGAACACCTCCTGCAGGCCGGCCATGAACTCGTTGAACTTGTCGCGCAGCGCGCTGACGCTGACCTCGGCGGCGACGCGCGCCGTTTCTCCGCGGCCGCCGCGGGTGGCCGCCGACTGCTCCTCGGCGGCGACGATGGTGATGGTGCCGTTGGTCATGTTGGCGCTCCTGTGTTCTATGGTCACTTCAGGGCTTGCTCTGCGTGTGGACGGTCTCCAGCAGGTCGTACCAGCCTGACGCGATGAAGTCGAGCTCTTTGTACAGCGCCGATATGGGGTTGTACGCCTGCGACAAATAGATCGACGTCCCGTGGGCCTTGTTCTTGTACTTGCCCGTGGCGGCGTTGGCAATGATGGGCCCGCCATCGGCTGCGGTCAGCCAGTCGAGCAGCTGCTGTCCGGCGGCGTACACGTCGCTGTCGGTGTGGTCGCCGTAGCGCGACAAAAGAACGCGCAGGAACTCGACCAGATCGACATACTCATCATCCTCAAACGTGCCGCGCGTGCCCTGGCCGGCCTTGAAAAAGGCGAACTGCAGGTTATCATCGCTCGGGTAGGCTGCCTTGAACGCTGCAGTGAATTGCCCGAATACCTCTGGCGCAGCCTGTAGGGCTTGCAGATGAACGGCCGACTGCGTGACTTGCGCCGGTGCGCGCGCGCCGGTGTACGATTGGGCGTACTCGTCGACGATCAAAGCGCCGAGTTCGGCCGGGCTCATCTGCGGCCGGGCGTTGAGCTTGGCGACGATCTCGGTGTAGGGCCAGCCGTGCATGGGCTCGACCTCCTGCGAGGCCACCATCACCTCGGCGAACTGGCGCACCTGATATTGCACCTCGACCATGGCCATCAAGCAGGCGTCCATACCGATGATGCTCAGCCGGCGCTTGGCGATCCCTGGCTCCGCAGCCATCACCGCCTTCAGCCGCTCCGGATCGGCGAAGATCGCTGCTGCTTCCGCTTCGTCGGCAGCCACTTCGGCCACGCGCAGGGCTTGGCTCATCTCCACGTTGGCCAGGTAGTCCATCGAGGTGTCGTCGCACAGAATGGCGCGCGTGTCATCGTCCATGTTTGGATCGGCGACGATCTCGCTTACCTTGGCGGCGGTGCTCTTGAAGAGGGCGCGGTTCTTCTGCCGCTCCTTGCGCCCGCTGCGCACTGTCCGCGACCGGCTGCGCACAGACTGGTAGATATCGTCGTCCTTCCAGCCCAGCCCATGGTTCCAGAGCACGAGCATCGTGTGCTTGGCCGGGCAGCGGTTCATGCCCCAGACGATGAACTTGGCCAGCTCAGCCGGGTCGCCGGTGTTCGACTCGGGGATCGTCTCGACGACGTCCTCCATCGTGTTGCGGCCCTGGCGGATCTCCAGGCGATAGGTGCCCTTGTCGCCCAGGGTGTCGAACTGCGCCAGCACGGCGACGCGATCGGTGGTGCCGACCTTCTGCACCTCGCCGATGTCGGTGTGACCGGCGCTGGTCATCTCGGCCATCAGCGAGTAGCTGCCGTACTGAGAGTGTTGCAGAATTCGATTTATGGTTAACTAACAGAGATCGCTGATTTTTGTTATGGTAAGCTATTGAGTTGATTTACTCAATTCAGG
>DAOUBX010000146.1:0-6882 GCA_034432445.1 Anaerolineales bacterium | reverse complement strand
CTGCCAGGCCGTCTGTGTTCACGATGACCTCCATCCGCTGGGATTGGCTCACAGCATGTGACTATTCAGGTGCCGGGCACTTGCGACCGGTTTGCAGCTTGAGCCGGCTCTGTAGACGCCCTGGCCAGCGCAGCCTTAAGTGCCCGGCACCCAGGGCTGAATAGTTGCAGGCAAAGAAAGAAGAGGAAGGAAAGAGGGAACAAGACGGCGAAGAAGGGATAGACGACGGAAGCGGAAAAAGGCAGGTCAAGCAGGCAGATGCGCCTTCTACCCCCTTATTTCCTTCACTTCCCTGGTTTCCCGCATTTCCCTCCTCGCCTTCCCGAAATCAACATCATGGCCCACAACATTCTGATCCAACACGGCACCTTGATTACCCCCCATGGCGAGCTGCAGGCTGACCTGCGCATCGCCGGCGAGCGCATCCACAGCATCGGCGTCGATCTCGAGCCAGAGCCGAACGAGGAGGTGCTGGACGCCACCGGCTGCGTGGTACTGCCCGGCCTCGTCGATCCACACACACATATCCAGCTCGACACCGGCATCTACCAGACGCCCGACGACTGGGCCGTAGGCACGCGCACTGCGGCCTGCGGCGGGGTGACCACAGTCATCGACTTCGCCACCCAGTTCCCCGGCGAGGATGTGCGCCAGGCCGTGGCCAACCGCCTGGCCGAAGCGCAAGACATGGCCAAGATCGACTTCGGTTTGCACGTGATGCTCACCGAGCTGCCGGCCAGCGACGACGAGCTGGACGCATGGATGGCCGATCTGGTGGAGATGGGCGTCCCTTCGGCCAAGGTGTACACCACGTACCGGCCCAACTATTACCAGGACGACGACAGCCTGTTGCGCGTCTTGCGCGCTGCGGGCCGCCATGGCGTACTCGTGATGGTACACGCGGAAAACGATGCGCTGGTCAGCGCAGCCACGGCGCGTCTCGTGGCTGCCGGCAAGACCGCTCTGGCCTATCACGGCCTTGCCCGGCCGATGCTGGCCGAAGTGGAAGCCGTGCAGCGCACGTTGTTGTTGGCCAAAGAAGCCGCCTGCCCCCTTTACGTTGTCCATAATTCGGTCGCCCGTTCGGCCGAGCTGATTCATGCCGCGCGACAAGCCGGCCAGATCGCCTTTAGCGAGACCTGTCCGCAGTACTTGATGCTGGACGAAAGCGTTTACGCCGGCGATCATCCAGAATGGGGCATCATGCAGCCGCCGCTCCGGCCCGCTACGGAGCCACAACGTCTGTGGGAGCTGGTGACGGCGGGAGTCGTCGACACCATTGGCACAGACCACTGCGACTACACTTTGCTGCAGAAGCACGGCGTGCGCCCGCTGGAAGACCAAGCTGTGCAAGACGTGCTGGCCCAACTGCCCGAGGAACAGCGAGAGATGGTGGTGCTGCGCGCCGGCCTGCGCGATGGCTGGCAACGCGAGTGGCGCGAGGTGGCGCGAGCCATGGGCACCTCGCGCGACGCCATCCGCCGGCTGGAGAACGACGCTGTGCGTCGGTTGCAAGAGGCCAACGGCGCGCTGGCCACCTTGCAAGAGGCGGTCATCCCGCAAGGCCGGCCGCGGCTCCCCTTCACGCAAACGCCCGGCGGCATCCCCGGCCTGGAGACGATGCTGCCGTTGCTGGCCACCGAGGGTGTAGCAGCCGGCCGCCTCACCTGGTCGCGACTGGTCGAGCTCACTTCCACCAACCCGGCCAAGGTCTTCGGCCTCTACCCGCGCAAAGGCGCCTTGCTGCCCGGCAGCGACGCCGATGTAGTCGTCTTTGACCCGACCGCCGAATGGACGATCAGAGCCGCCAACTTGCACAACATCGCCGGCTACACCCCCTACGAAGGCCGCCGAGTACGCGGCCGCGTGCGGTTCACGCTCAGCCGTGGGCTAGTGGTCTGCAAAGCGGGCGAGTTCACCGGTCACCGCGGCTGGGGCCGTCTGGTGGAAGCGCAACCGGCGGTTACCCCTCCGCCAGCATCAACCATCGCTCCATCGCCGTATCGAGCGCCTGCTCGGCTGCGATGAGTTCTTCTGCCAGCTCGTGCAAGCGCACGTAGTCGCCGCTGTGCGCATCGATCTGGGCGTGCAGCGCCGCTACGTGCGCCTCCAAGGCCGGAATACGCGCCTCTAGCTGCTCTAGCTCACGTTGCTCTTTCCACGACAGCTTCTGTCTCCCTACCGCCCCACCGCCGCCAGCCACCCGCGCCGCGCCCTTCTCCTCCCCTTCTTTCCCTTCTCTCCCTCCTTTCCCTTCTTTCCCTTCTCTCCCTTCTTTCCTTCCTTCCTCTCGCATGCTCAGATAGGCGCTGAACGGTGCCGGATAGCGCCCGCTCACCGCGCCGCCCGGCTCGAAACTGACCAGGTAATCTACGGTGCGATCGAGGAAATAGCGGTCGTGGCTGGCCACCACCAGGCAGCCCTTGAAGTGATCCAAGAACTCCTCCAGCACGGTCAAGGTTTGGATGTCCAGGTCGTTGGTCGGCTCGTCCAACAACAGCACGTTGGGTTGATGCATCAGGGTTTTGAGCAGGTACAGCCGGCGCCGCTCGCCGCCGCTCAAGCTGGCGATGTAGGCGTATTGTTGCGGCCGCGGGAAGAGAAACCACTCCAGCATCTGCGCCGCGTCGATCAACTGCAGGTCGGCTGCGGTGCGGTTCCACACGGGGGTGTTGCGCTCCTGAATACGGATCAGCTCGGCCTCGCCCTTGATGAAATCGATCACGCGCAGCGACTCGTCGAGCGCAACGTTGCGCTGGTCGTAGTAGCCCAAGTGGACGGTGTCGCCCCACGCGACCACCCCGCTGTCAGGGGCCAGCCTGCCGGCCAGGATGTCCAGAAAGGTGCTTTTACCCGCGCCGTTGGGGCCGATGATACCCACGCGGTCACCGGGAGCTAACTCGAAGTTCAGATCGGTGAAAACCGGCTTGCCGTCGTAGGACTTGGCCAGGCCATGGGCAGTCAACACCTTCTTGCCCAGCCGCCGACTGGCCAGGGTCATCGCCACGCGCTCCTGCTGGGTGTCGTAGCGCAGCCGCTCCATCTCCTCGGCGCGCTGCCGGCGCGCCTTCTGTTTCGTGCCGCGCGCCATAGGCGACCGGCGCAGCCACTCCAGCTCGCGCTTGAGCAGCCGCTGGCGATCCTCCTCGGCCTTGACCAGCCGCGCGTGTCGCTCTGCTGACTGCTCTAGGTAGCGGGTGTAGTTGCCGGGATAGCTAACCAGTTGGCGCCGGTCCAGCTCGACGATGCGGTTGGCCACCCGATCGAGGAAGTAGCGGTCGTGGGTGACCAACAGCAGCGCGCCGGGCAGGCCCAGTAGGAACTGTTCCAGCCAGTCGATGGCTTCGGCGTCGATGTGGTTGGTAGGCTCGTCAAGGATCAAAAGATCGCCAGGGTCGAGCAGGACGCGGGCCAAGGCTACCCGCTTGCGCTGGCCGCCGCTGAGCGCGCCGACTAGCGTCTCAGTCGATGGCTCGATGCCCAGCCGGGAGAGGATCGCCTTGGCGGTAGCCTCGGCCGACCAGCCGCCCAGGCGATCCATATCGGCCACGAGATCGGCGAAGCGCGCCTGCACCGCAGGATCGTCGGGATAGCGCTGCAGGGCCAGATGAGCGGCCTCGTAGTCGCGCAAGAGGCGCATCTGGGTTGCGTCGCTGTGAAAGAGGGTGTCCAGCACCGACAGGCGGTCGTCCAGCGCCGGCTCCTGTGCCAAGTAGCGCACACGCACGCCACCCCAGACGGTCACTGCGCCGGCGTCAGGCGTCTCCAGGCCGGCGATGATGCGCAGCAAGGTGGTTTTGCCGCTGCCGTTGACGCCGATCAGCCCAATGCGCTCGCCGCGGTTGATCAGCAGGCTGACGTCGTCCAGCAGCAGCCGCTCGCTGTACTGCTTGCGCACGCGGTCTACGGTCACCAGGTTCATGGCGCCAGCATAGCACGGTCTGCGGCGAATCGGCAAACCGGCGGGACACAAAAAGACCTTCGAGGTGTCGTAAAACCTCGAAGGTCTGGCGGTAGCTGACGTTACAAGCCTGGGCTCAGGCCAAGATAGGCACGGGCATGCTCAAGAGCTCGATGTCAGGCTTCGGCACCGGCTTCATCTGGCGCGCAGCCAGCACAACCGCTTGCGCCGCCGTCTCAAGGTCGAGCAAGCCGGTGTTGATGACCAGGTGATAGTTCAGGGGATCAGCAGGATCGATACCGTAGTAACGGCGCACGTAGTCTGTGGCAGCACGATCACGCTCGTCGATCAGCCGCTCGGCTTCGAACTGCATGATGTCCATCTGCTCCATGCAGCGCTGGACGCGGTGCGCCAAAGGCGCTTCGACGCGCACATGCAGCACGCCCGGCCGGCCAGCCAGGACGGCCTGACCGCCGCGACCGACGATCACCACGTCCCCGCGCTTGTAGGCGGCCTCGATCACCCCCTGCACCATAGCGAGCGCCTGCTGATCGGTCAACTTTTGTACCGAGAGGGTGCGCACGCCGTTGACATCTTCTTGCCAGGTACGCACCTCTGCTACAGTCATCCGGCGGCCCAACAGACGGTCAAGAAAACTCTGGCTGCGGTGCTCGACCTCGCTAAAGTCAACGATCTCCTCTTGGGACAAGCCCACTTCTTTGGCCATCTTCGCCATGAGAGTCTTGTCGAAGAGAGAGTAGCCCAACAGCTCACAAACGCGGGCGGCTATCTCGTTGCCCCCGCTGGCGAATTGGCGCGAGAAAGTGACAACAGTCATGGGGCACCTCCTTGTGAACAACAGCTACAGGATAAGTGACCGCTCGCTACTCTCATTTTAGCACTGCTCGGCGGTCTGTCAATAGGCTTTGGGCGCACGACCGCAGAACAGTCTTCTGCGAGCGCTCATGTCCTTCTACCAGTGCGCTTGCCACTGGCGCACTGGCCGGTCATCGGTCGATCTTCCGGATCGACCGACACAAGCGCGTGTGACGCGCAGCACCAGGCTGCCCTTGGAACTAGCGCGGCCTCTATGCTAAAATGTGGCGCCTGGTCGCAGGCGGTGCCAACGTCCGCAGGCCGGTCAGATCAACAGCAAAAGGAAGAGGATGTGCTTGTATGGAGCTAGGTATCATTGGGCTGCCCAACAGCAGCAAGACGACGATTTTCAACGCCCTCACGCGCGGAGACCGGCCCACCACCGCCGCAGCCAGCGGCAAACTGGAGTTCCACACCGCGATCGTGGACGTGCCTGACCCCCGCGTCGACCGGCTGAGCCAGATCTACCGGCCGCGCAAAACTACCTACGCTAAGGTCACCTACACCGACATCGCCGGGCTGGACCAGGGCCTGGCGCAGAAGGGCATCGGCGGCGAGCTGCGCAATCGCATTGCCAGAATGGACGCCTTCGTGCACGTGGTGCGCGCCTTTGAGGACCCCGCCGTGCCCCACCCTCTGGGCGCGATTCACCCCCAGCGCGACCTGGACGTGTTGGACGGCGAGATGCTGCTGCTGGACATGGTGACGGTGCAGAACCGGCTGGAGCGCATCGCCGAGACCCTGCGTCGCGCCAAGAAAAACAGCGAGGAGCAGCAGGCGTTGCTGGGCGAGGAAGCGCTCTTTCAGCGGCTGGCCGCTGCGCTCGATGAAGGCCGGCCGCTGCGCGACCTGGACTTGACAGCCGAGGAAGCACATGCCATCCGGTCCTTCGGTTTCCTCACCCTGAAGCCGGTGATGGTGCTGGTGAACACCGGCGACGTGGTGCGACCCGCCGAAGAGCTGATCAACTACGTCCACCGCCACACGGCGCTGCTCAGCCTGCAGGGCAAGCTGGAGATGGAGATCGCTCAACTCGACCTGGAGGAGGCTACCGTGTTCATGGCCGAGTTCGGCATCGCCGAGCCGGCCCTCAACCGCATGATCCAGGTCTCTTACGATCTGGTGGGCCTGCAGAGCTTTTTCACCGTGGGCGAGGACGAGGTGCGGGCCTGGACGATTCGCAAAGGCGCAACAGCGGTGGAGGCGGCCGGCGCCATCCACAGCGACCTGGCGCGCGGCTTCATCCGCGCCGATGTGGTGGCATATGACGACCTCATTGCGGCCGGCGGCAGCATGGCCGAGGCGCGCAAACAGGGCAAAGCACGGCTGGAGGGCAAGGATTACGTGGTGCAAGACGGCGACATCCTGCACGTGCGCTTTGCCGTATGAGCGTTCGAAGTACTCAAGGTGCCGGGCGCTTGGATCTGTGCTTGCAGCGGTGCCCAGAACACGCTTCAGGCTGCCTAGCGATCGCAAATGCTTGGCCCCCAGAGGAGTCATCCGATTGTAAGCTTCCTGCTTGTCAATCCGGCATTCGTCTCTGATAGAATTGCCTTTCAAGATGGAGTGCTTGACGCCTAGTCGCTTGAACCTGTGTTGACAGCAGCGCCTTGCAAATTCGTCGGTCAAACCGGGAGGCTCGGCAAAATGCAGGGGCTGCTCAGACGGCGGGCTGCCTATGGCTCAATTACTATCCTCTTCCCTCGTTTGGGCCAGCTACGCCACACGTCAATGTGCGGGCTGTGCCACCGTTCTCTTGGCGTCGCCAAACCAATTTGTCACCCACAAGAAGGAGATATCTCATGCGGTTTCGCCTCCCCTTCCTGCGTGCATCCAGCACAACGTTGCTTGTTCTGACGCTTGTAACCTTGGTGGCCTTATTAGGCAGTCCGCTGCCTGCCCTGGCCGACGGCACGGATGACAACATCATCAACAATGGGTACGGCGCCACCCGTTCCATTGACGGCGCCGGCAACGACGACCCCAACGGCGACTCCGAGGTGTGTCCCATCGACGACGCCAACCGCGGCAACCTGATGGAGCTGCACGCCTATTTCGCTGCGATAGACCCCCCATTCGAAGCCTGGCAGTTCGCCTTCGTGGTG
>DAOUBX010000145.1:0-22670 GCA_034432445.1 Anaerolineales bacterium | reverse complement strand
TCCCCTTCCAGGAGAACCTGGCCCTGCGCGACTACCCGACGCTGCAGAGCGTGATCGACTTCGTCTACACCATGCGGCCGGACTTGCGGAGGGGAACTGAGGGGAGCTCGGAGGAACTGGGAGGAACTCAGGCTCCCGCAGCTCCTCCAGTTCCCCTAGTTCCCGCAGCTCCGCCAGCCCCCTCCGTCAAAACCATCGGCACGCTGGAGGATGCGGATAAGATGCCGCGGCGCGTGCCCGTGCCCAGCCTGCGGCCGGCCATCGAGTTCTGCAAGCCCACGGGGGTCACCCTGGGCAGCAGCAGCCGCGTGGTGGTCATGCTCGACCGCGGCGGCGTGGGCAAGTCGCTGGTCAACCGGCTGGAGAAGCTGGGCGCAACTGTGCTCACGCTGGAACCCGGCATCGCCACCGACGCGTTGGACGGGCAGCTCAAGGCCTGGCTGGCCGAGGGGCCGATCCAAGGCGTGTACTGGCTACCCGCGCTGGACGTGGAGCCGGCCCTCGAGGACATGACCCTGGAGGAGTGGCGCGAGCACAACCGGCTGCGCGTCAAGAACCTCTACACCGCCATGCGTGCGCTCTACGACTCGGTGCGTGGGCCCAACACCTTCCTGGTGTCGGCGACGCGGCTGGGCGGGCTGCACGGCTACGGCGAGGCCGGCGCCACAGCCCCGCTGGGCGGCGCGGTCAGTGGTTTCACCAAGGCTTACAACATGGAGCAGGCGTTGCGGCCCGAGGACGCGGGGAAGGGCATCACCGTCAAGGTGGTGGACTTCGAGGCGAGCCGCAAGACGGCCGAGCCGGCCGACGCGCTGATCGCCGAGACGCTGTACGACCCCGGCATCGTCGAGGTGGGCTACAAAGATGGCCTGCGCTACACCGTCACCCTGGTGGAGAAATCGGCCCGCGATGGCCAGCCCGGTATGACGTTGGGCAAGGACACCGTCTTCGTGGTCACCGGCGCGGCCGGCGGCATCACCAGCGCCATCACCACCGATCTGGCTGTGGCCAGCGGCGGCATCTTCTACCTGCTGGACCTGGTGCCTGCGCCGGCGCGCGATGACAAATACGTCAAACTGTTCCGTGAGAGCCGCGAGGTGCTCAAGCAGGCGCTGATCGCCGAGGCCAAGGCCAGCGGCGAGAAGGTCACGCCCAAGCAGATCGACGACAAGATCATGGCCGTGGAGCGCGGCGAGGCGGCGCTGCGGGCCATCGAGGCGGTCGAGGCCGCCGGCGGCACGGTCTACTACTACAGCCTCGACCTGCGCGACGGCGACAAGGTGGCCGCGGTGGTCGAGGACATCCGCCAGCGCTACGGCAAGATCGACGTGCTGCTGCACGCCGGCGGGCTGTTGATCGACCGCACCCTGCCCAACAAGGAACCGCAGCAGTTCAGCCTGGTCTTCGACGTCAAGGCCGACGGCTTCTTCAGCTTGCTCAAGGCTGCCAAGGGCATGCCCATCGGCGCCACGGTGAGCTTCAGCTCGGTGGCCGGGCGCTTCGGCAACAACGGCCAGAGCGACTACTCTTCGGCCAACGACCTGCTGTGCAAGATCAGCAGCAGCATGCGCAACTGGCGGCCGGAGACGCGCGGCATCGCCATCGACTGGACGGCCTGGGGTCAGATCGGCATGGCCTCGCGCGGGTCGGTGCCTGCCATCATGGCTGCGCTGGGCATCGACATGCTGCCGCCGGAAAGCGGCGTGCCCACCATCCGTCGCGAGCTGACCTACGGCGGCACGCGCGGCGAGATCGTGGTGGCCGGCCGGCTGGGCGCCTGGATGGACGAGAAAGATCCGACCGGCGGCCTGGACGCGGACAAGCTCAACGCTGCCCTGGCCCAGCGCCAGCCCCGCCTGCTGATGGTGGGCGAGGTCAAGGCGGCCAAGCTGTACGGTGGGCTGGAGGTGGAGACCCCGCTGGATCCCCACGTGCAGCCCTTCCTCTACGACCATGCGCCGGACGCGGGCACGCCCTGGCTGCCGGGCGTGATGGCCACGGAGGCGCTGGCCGAGCTGGCGACGGTGCTGGCCCCCGGCTACCGCGTCGCCGCGGTCGAGAACGAGCAGATGATGGGCGCGTTCAAGTTCTTCCGCATGGAGCCGCGCACGCTCTACCTGAGCGCCACGATCACCCCGGCCGGCAACGACCTAATCGCCCACGCCGTGTTGCGCTCGGTGACCAAGCCGGCCAAGGAAGGCTTGCCGGTGCAGGTCAAGGAGCACTTCGCCGCCGATGTGCGGCTGACAGCGGCTCCAGCGGAGAAACCGGCGCTGGACTTCCAGCCGCCGGCCGAGGCCGACCTGCCCATCACCGCCGCCGAGGTCTACCAGACCTTCTTCCACGGCCCGGCCTACCAGGTGATCGAGCGGGCAGGTGTGCACGGCGACCGCTGCGTGGCGCTGATGGCGCACGACCTGCCGCCCAACACCGCGCCGGCCGACGTGGAGTCGCTGGTGGCCCCGCGGCTGGTGGAGCTGTGCTTCCAGGCCGCGGCCCTCTGGCACGTCAAGACCCACAACGCCATGGCCTTCCCGCTGGGCTTTGCGGCCGTGACGGCTTACCGCCAGCCGGCCGAGGCCGCAGGCCGCCGCCTCTACGGCATCGTCCAGACCGCCGACAACGGTGAGAACTTCGATTGCCAGGTGGTGGACGAGGCCGGCAACCTGTTCGTCGAGCTCAAGGGCTATCGCACGGTGGGTCGGCCGGGATGAGGAAGTAGACAAGGAAAGAAGTAGACAAGGAGACAAGGAAACAAGGGAGACGAGGGAAGTAACGGAAATCTGGCAGAAATCTGGCAGACCGCACTTTCCTCTTGTCTACCTGTTGACTTGTCTACCTGTCTACCCATGTACCAATCTGCCATCCATGATTCATTGGCTGCTGCAAACCGCTGCGCAATGTCCGGAGCTGGCGGCTGGCGAGGCGCCGGCCGGGCTGTTGAGCGCGGCTGAGCTGCAGCGCATGGAGCAGCTCACGACGCTCAAACGGCGGCGCGAGTGGCTGTTGGGCCGCTGCGCCGCCAAGCGGTTGGTGCAGCGCTACCTGGCCTACGAAACGGGCCAGTGGCCGCCGTTGGATGCGCTGGTGATCGCCCGCGAGTCGGAGGAGAGTGCTGCTCCCATCGCCGTCTTCGACGGCCAGGCTACGCCGATGGACCTGCCGGCCGGTGCGCGCTGGGTTGGCGACGCTCCGCTGGTAGCTATACCGGGTCGGCGGCGCGGGCTGCCGGTGCCGCGGGTCAGCGGCATGCGCCTGCCCATCAGCCTGTCCATCAGCCACAGCAACGAGACAGTCCTGTGCGCCCTCTACCTGGCGTCCAACGCCCAGTGGAGCCAGATCGACGCTAGATGGCAGGCCTTGGCCCAGTACCGTCCTGCAGGGCCGGACTCACACGAGATGTACGGAGTGGCCGACGCTGTGGTCGCAGACGGCTTGCCGACCAGCGGGCTGGCGCAAATTGGCGCCGACATTGAGGGTGTCGAGCCGCGCTCGGACACCTTCATACAATCCTACTTCGCCGCCGACGAAATTCGCTGGATTGGGCAGGCGCTGGACGACGAGCAGGCGCTGTTGGCAACGGCAACTTGGAGCGCCAAGGAAGCAGTGCTCAAGGCGCTGCACCTGGGCCTCACCGTGGACACGCGGCAAGTGGTTTGTTTGCCGGCCACGGGCATGGAACTGAGCGCAAACAGCGAGTTCGGCTGGAACGAGGTGTACGTCCAGTGTGATCCGGCTGTGTTGCCCACAGCGCGACAGGCAAGCGCAAGGCCGAGCGTTCCATGCGATTCGGGCATTTGCGCCTGGTGGCGTCGCCATGGCCGCTTTGTGTTGACCCTGGCTTTGTGGCGGCAAGAAGTGCTCGATGACTTGGCGTCGGTGCAGCACTAGGGTTATCGCCGGAGTGTCGGGCGCGTGCGGCTGATCTGCGCGCCGAGTCGGCAGCGTGAGCCCCGTTGTCAGCACAAAGCCAAGTGCTCGGCTCCTGTGGCGGAGTAGCGGCCGCACGAGTCAGAATGGGCACGTAACGATTGAAAGTGCCTCACAGTAAGATGAGGAGGATCCTACGTTGGAATCCAACATGCAGACCTATATCGACAAGTTGCGTGCGCGACGACAAGCAGCCTTTGGAACTTCCAAGGATGTCGAAGTACAGCACCGCAAAGGCCGGCTGACGGCGCGTGAGCGCATTGACTTGCTCTTCGACCCCGGTACCTTTACCGAGATCGACACCCTTGTGCTCCCGCGTTACGACAGCTACATGGGCGGCAAGAGCTCACGCTACGGCGATGGCGTGGTGACCGGGTTCGGGCAGATCAACGGGCGCTATGTGTTTGTGGCCGCCCAAGATGCCTCGGTGATGGGTGGGTCGTTGGGTGAAATGCATGCCAATAAAATCGTCAAGGCCATGCGGATGGCGTTGACCTATGGCTGTCCCTTTATCGCCATCAACGACTCCGGCGGTGCGCGCATTCAAGAAGGCGTTGACAGTCTAGGCGGCTATGCCAGGCTGTTCGACGCCAACTGCGAGGCGTCCGGCGTGATTCCACAGCTATCGCTTATCATGGGCCCCTGCGCAGGCGGCGCCGTCTATTCCCCGGGCTTGACCGACTTCGTCTTCATGACCGAGAACAGCTACATGTTCATCACCGGTCCCGATGTGGTGCGGGCTGTCATGCAGGAGGACGTGAGTCAGGAGCAGCTCGGCGGGGGCTTGGTGCACAGCCAGGAGAGCGGCGTGAGCCACTTCCTGGCTAAAGACGATCGCGAGTGTCTGGCTGTGGCGCGTGAGTTGTTGAGTTACCTGCCGTCCAACAATCAGGACGACCCGCCCTACGTGCCGCCGATTGATGATCCGGATCGGACTTGCCCTGAGCTTGAGGAGATCGTACCTACCGACCCCTACAAACCTTACGACGTGCGCAAGGTGATCGCCAGTGTCTTCGACGACGGTCGCTTTCTCGAAGTGCATCAACTGTGGGCGCAGAACATGGTGGTCGGCTTTGCGCGGCTGAACGGCTATGTGGTCGGGATTGTTGCTAACCAGCCGATGGTGCTGGCTGGCACCATTGACATCAAGGCATCGATCAAGGCTGCGCACTTCATCCGTATTTGCGACACCTACAACGTGCCAATAGTCACGCTGCAAGACGTGCCAGGTTTCCTGCCGGGCACGAATCAGGAGTACGGCGGCATCATTCGCAACGGCGCGCGCATGATCTACGCCTATAGCGAGGCTACGGTGCCCAAGCTGATGGTGATTCTGCGCAAAAGCTACGGCGGCGCGTACTGTGTGATGAGCAGCAAGGGGCTGCGCGGCGACTTGCTGTACGCCTGGCCCAATGCCGAGATCGCCGTGATGGGCGCAGCCGGCGCAGTCAACATCCTCTTCCGCAAGGAAGTCTCCGATGCGCCCGACCCTGAGGCGCGGCGCGCAGAGCTGATTGCCGACTACGAAGAGCGCTTCAACAACCCCTATGTGGCCGCGGCACGTGGCTTGATCGACGACGTGATCGAACCGCGCGATACACGCCGCGTGTTGATCAAAGCGTTGGATGTCACCTTGCTCAAGCGCGAGCGCCACGTGCCCAAAAAACACGGTATTTCGCCGGCGTAACGAGGCAAGCATATGTTTGACAAAGTACTGGTGGCTAACCGCGGTGAGATCGCTGTGCGCATCGTCAGGGCCTTGCGCGATTTGGGGATTTGGTCGGTGGCGCTCTACGACGCCACCGACAGCGGGTCGTTACACGTGCGTCTGGCGGACGAGTGTATTGAACTAAAGTCACAGTTCAGCTACATGGACGGAGCGGAGATCATCGACATTGCAAAGCGCGTGGGTGCTACGGCCATTCACCCTGGCTACGGCTTCCTGGCAGAGCGCGCCGACTTCATCCGGGCCTGCGAGCAGGCCGGCATTACCTTCATCGGCCCGCCCAGCGACGTCGTTGCCGCCGTCGGCAATAAAATCGAAGCCCTTGATCGCGCCGAGCGAGCCGGTTTTGTGACAGCGACGCACTCCACGCGCTCGTTCTCCGCCGGAGACTTCGACTTGCTGGCCGCCGAGGCCGATGCGCTGGGTTACCCGCTGATCATCAAGGCCTGTGCAGGCGGCCGCGGCCGAGCTACGCGTGTTGTCCGTTCGCGCAAAGGGCTGGAGCGCGCTGTTCGGCAGGCGCAGACCGAAGCACATCTCGTTTATGGGTCGGAGCAGGTGTTCTTGGAGCGTGCCATCTTGCCCTGCCGGTTCATCGACATCCAGGTCGTAGGCGACAACCATGGCACGCTGTTACATCTAGGCGACCGCGATGGCTCGATTCAACGTTACAACCAGAAGCTTTTCGCCGAGGCGCCATCGCCTGCGCTTACCCCTGCTCAACGCCTGGAAGCTCAACAGATGGCGCTGGACATCGCGCGGCTGTTTGATGTGCGGGGGGTGGCGACGGTCGAGTTTCTGATGGATGACGCAGGCAGACTGTACTTTTCGGAGATCAAACCGCGCATCCAAGTGGAACACCCGGTGACCGAGCTGGTCACGCGCATCGATCTTGTGCGCGAACAGGTGGAGTTGGCTGCCGGCAAGCGCATTCATCTCCGTCAAGAAGACATCAAGTTGGACGGCTGGGCCATGCAGTGCCGCATCAACGCCGAGGACCCGTGGAACAACTTCTTGCCCAGCCCAGGCGTTCTGCGCCGCTTTCGCTTGCCCGGGGGGCCGAACGTGCGCGTGGACACCTATGGCTACAGCGGTTGCGAGGTGCCTGTGCGTTACGACCCCATGTTGGCCGTCCTGGCGGTCTGGGGCGAAGACCGCGCCGAGTGTTTGACCCGCATGCGCCGGGCTTTGCAGGATTTCGCCATCACCGGCGTGCAGACCAACCTGCCCTTCTTCCAGCGCATTGTCGAAGACCAAGATTTTGTGCGCGGGGATTACACCACGCAGTTTATCTGGCGACCCTGGCTGGAACCGGCCGCTGAGCCGCCACTTGACCTGTTGCGTGACCTTGCCGTTGCAGCAGCTATTTCCTATGTCATGCGCTATCAGTCGTTCAAGCCGGTGCAACCGGAACGCCTGCGCACCGGCTGGCACAGTTCCAGCCGCGAACTGCCTCGTTAGGGCAGGGAGAGTCACATGCCGCGAATCGCTGTAACCATTGATGGACACTCTTTTGAGGTGGAGGTAACTCCGCTCGTGGCGGGTGGGGCCGCCAAAGGCAAGCTAAGCGTCGTTGTGAACGGCGAGCATCTCGAGGTAGTTGTACCGACCGTGCAGGGACGCGAACCCATCGAATGGATCATGGTCGGTACGCGTCCCTACGAGCTGAGTATCGACTCCGGCCTGCGGTGGATTAAGGCCTATGATGGATTGCACAAGCTCGAAGTGCATGACCTCGACACGGTGGTAGCCCGGCCGGTGAGCAAGGACGGACGCGTCAAGGCCCCCATTCCCGGTTTGGTTACGCGGGTAATGGTGAGCCAAGGCGACCGTGTGGAGGCCGGCCAGCCGCTTCTAGTGCTCGAGGCCATGAAGATGGAAAACGAGATCACAGCGCCGCGCGCCGGAGTTGTGAGCACTCTCAACGTCAGTCCGGGCCGCAGCGTGAACCTGGGCGAAACCTTGGTAGATATCACCTAGCCGCTGCGCTACCGATCGGCGGTCCAGCTGGGGTGACGATGGGTGCCAAGACCAGGACATGTGATCATGAGCAGTGGTACAGAGCACAAAGGGACGGACGCGCCGTTGGGCGACAGTATTTCGCCGGTGCTAGCACTGGAGCTTTCAACCGATGACCTAGCGGCCGTTCTCCCTGCTTGCCCCGTGTGTCAACGCGCCGACGCTCTGTGGGTGGTCGGAGACGTGTTGTTCTGCGCAGCCTGCGGCTACTCGTCGCAGGGTGGTCATGGCTGTACCTGATGAGCGGTCTGCATCCGGCGTGCTCCGGGTCCATCTCCAACCACCATGACCTGTCTCATGACGCGCAACAGCAGGTGCATTTGGCGATTCGTCGGCGCTTGGATATAATCGAGCTGTTCGTCCTAACTAGCACAATCCGCATGCTGGCAACTCCACTGGAAAGAAAAACCTAGACCGGCGCCATTGTTTGGCGAAGGAGGACACAACGCCGTGCGAAAGTTTCTCAGCCCCCGTAACATAGCGATCACCCTGGTAGTTCTTGGCGTGATGCTAGCCAGCGCTATCCTCATTCGGATCCCCCTGCCCGCCATCGTTCTTCCCGCCGAACCGGTTGTCTACTTGGGCAATATCAAGCTCACCAACACGGCTGTAGCCACCTTGATCGCCGACCTGACGGTTATCATTCTGGCCCTGCTGGCCACGCGCAAGATGACAGACGTCCCGCGCGGCCTGCAAAATCTAGTCGAGTGGTTCATCGAAGGGTTTCATAACCTAAGCGAGGACGTATCGGGCAAGACCAACGTCAAGAAGTTCTTTGTGATCTTCATGACCATTTTGCTCTTCATTCTGTTCTGCAACTGGTGGGCCATTATCCCCGGGGTTGATAGCGTTGGCAGGTTGGAGCCATTGGAGTACGCCTATACCCACGCCGGCATCACCTCCGGTTACCCGATCAGAGAGCTGCCCTTAGGGATCAAGACGCTTGTTGTTGGCGACGGCCCATACACGTTGACAGAGGAACAACGGGCTGAGCTCGATGCCGCCAAAGCGCACGAAGAGGAAGCAGCTGCCCAAGGCGAGAAGGCCAAAGAGACGCATCACGAGAGCGAGCTGGGCTACTATGTGGTGGCGCCTTACGTCCGCCCGGCCGCCACCGATCTGAACGTTGGCCTGGCGCTGGCGCTCATCTCGGTCTTCTGGACGCAAGTGGTCGGTGTGCGCGCCCTGGGCGGCAGCTACTTCCGCAAGTTCTTCTTGCCAACCATGACAGGAATGAAGCTCATCGATTTGATCGTGGGCCTATTGGAGCTGGTCAGCGAGTTCGCCAAGATCATCTCTTTCACGTTCCGTCTCTTTGGCAACATCTTTGCGGGCATGGTGTTGCTCTTCGTGATGTCCTTCCTCGTGCCTTTCTTTGTACCCCTGCCGTTCTACATCCTGGAGATCTTCGTCGGCTTCATGCAAGCCTTTGTGTTCGCCATCTTGACGCTCATCTTCATGACCATGGCCACGATCAGCCATGAACATGCAGAGGAGCATCATTGAGCATCGTCGTTGGTCGGTGGTCACTTGTCAACCGTTGCAAGTTGACCGTAGCCATTTAGCCTCAAGTAAATCCTAAGGAGGAACTCGCAGAATGATTCAGTTTCTTGCCCCTGCTCTAGCGATTGGTCTGGGCGCGCTGGGCCCTGGCATTGGTATTGGTTTGCTCGTGATGGGCGCTATGCAGGCCATCGGACGCAACCCGGAGGCCGCCGGCGAGATCCGCACCAATATGATCTTGGGCATCGTGTTTGCGGAAGCCATCGCCATCTATGCCTTGGTTGTGGCATTGCTGATGATCTTCGTGGGCGCCCCTGGCATACCTCAGTAGCGGCGAGGTGAGCAAATCGCGTGCTTTGGCCTGCGTAAAGCGCCCTGCCCACCTGCACGTTTGACGAAGGATTTAAGGAGGTGCCAGATTGGGTGAGATCTTTGGTCAGCTAGGCATCAATGGCCCGTTCTTGCTGGCACAGATCGTCAACTTCATTGTCTTGCTCGTCATCTTGCGTTTGGTGCTCTACAAGCCCATGCTCAAGATGTTGGAAGGCCGCAGGCAACGCATTGCCGAGGGCCTGCAGGCGGCTGAAGTTGCGCGGCGAGAAGCTGAGGCCGAGCGTGCCAAGCTACAAGAGCAACTGGATCGGGAGCGTCGCGAGGCGATGGATCGCATCGCAGCCGCTTCCAAACGCGGCGAGACTCTGGCAGCCGAGATCGAAGCCAGCGCCCGGCAAGAGGCGCAGCGTCTGATCGCCGATGCCCGCGATGAGGCAGCGCGCGAGAAAGAGCGCATCATTGCTGAGGCGCAAGACCAGATCGCAGCGCTGGCTTTGCTGGCTGCCGAAAAGGTGCTCGGTCGCGAGTTGGCCAACCGCGAGGCCCAGGCCGCGTTTGTGAACGAGTTCTTGGCCTCTCAGGGTACTGTGAGGAGCTAAGGTGACCACGAGCAGCAAAGCGCAAACCTACGCCAGCGTCGTCTTTGAAACAGCCTTGAAGGACTGGTTGAACGGCCTCGGCGCCGCGGCCAAGGTGCTCTCTGAGAGTCCTGGCGTGCGCCGCAAGCTTTCCGATCCCACAGTCAACTTCCAGGAAAAACAAGACGTTCTTATGGCGCTGTTGCCGGCAAAGCTCAACGTGCCGGCTCCCGTGCGCAACTTCTTGTTCGGGATGCTGGCCAATGGCGACATCACCTTGCTAGATGAGGTGGTGGAAGAGATCAAGCACCTGGCGACGGCTGCCGGCGGCGCGCGCGCTGTACCCGCAGAGATCACCAGCGCCGTGGAGCTGACCGGCGAGGAGCGCCTTGCCATTCAGAACCGGCTGATCGAGCGATATGGTGCCAACCTGGAGTTCAAGTTTATCGTGAACCCAGCGATTCTGGGCGGCCTGGTCGTGCGCGTCGGCGACAAACTGCTCGATACCAGCCTCTCCAGCCGCATGGCTGCGCTGCGCCAAACCTTGGGCGTCGCCGAGACGTCCTAAGCGACGTTAGGTTTCATTCCAAGCTGCGGAGGACTAATAGATGGCTTTACGTCCGCAGGAATTGGCGGATTTGATTCGCCAGCAAATCGAAAGCTTCGAAGCGCCCGCGCGCACGGTGGATGTCGGTACCGTGGTCGAGGTGGGTGACGGCATTGCCCGCATCGCCGGCTTAGCGAATGCTGCGGCCAGCGAGCTGGTGGAGTTCCCCACCGGCACTCTCGGCATTGTCTTCAACCTACAAGAAGACTCGGTCGGCGTCATCATCATGGGTGAGTACAGCGACATCCAGGAAGGCGACCTGGTGCGCGGCACGGGACGCATCGTCTCGGTGCCTGTGGGTGACGCCATGATCGGTCGCGTGATCAACGCGGTCGGCCAGCCGATCGATGGCAAAGGGCCGATCGAGACGAGCAAGTTCCGCCCGGTCGAACGCATCGCGCCCAACGTCGTGCGCCGTAAATCGGTGGACACACCCGTCCAAACCGGCATCAAGGCCATCGACTCGATGATACCCATCGGCCGCGGCCAGCGCGAGCTGATTATCGGCGACCGTCAGACCGGCAAGACCGCCATTGCCATTGACACGATCATCAACCAAAAGGGCAAAGACCTGATCTGCATCTACGTGGCCATTGGTCAAAAGCGCGCCCAGGTCGCCCAAGTGGTGGCCACCCTGGAAGCTTATGGCGCCATGGACCACACGGTGGTGGTGTCGGCGACGGCCTCTGACCCGGCGGCGTTGCAGTACATTGCGCCCTATGCCGGTTGCGCTATCGGCGAGGAGTTCATGGAGCAGGGCAAGGACGCGCTGATCGTCTACGATGATCTGAGCAAGCACGCCCAGGCGTATCGCCAGGTCTCCCTGCTAATGCGCCGTCCACCTGGCCGTGAAGCTTACCCCGGTGACGTCTTCTATCTGCATAGCCGCTTGTTGGAGCGCGCAGCCAAGCTGGCGCCCGAGTACGGCGGCGGCAGCCTGACGGCGCTGCCGGTGATCGAGACGCAGGCCAACGACGTCTCGGCTTACATCCCGACCAACGTGATTTCGATCACCGACGGTCAGATCTACCTGGAGCCGGACCTGTTCTACGCCGGTGTGCGTCCCGCCTTGAACGTCGGCATCAGCGTCAGCCGCGTCGGCTCGGCCGCGCAGACTAAGGCCATGAAGCAGGTCGCCGGCCGGCTGAAGCTGGAGCTGGCCCAGTTCCGCGAGCTGGCGGCCTTTGCCCAGTTTGGCTCCGACCTGGACGAGGCGACCCAGCGCCAGTTGGAGCGCGGTCAGCGCCTCACCGAGCTGCTCAAGCAGCCCCAATACAAGCCGGTGCCCCTGGACAAGCAGGTGATGGCGATCTACGCCGGCACCAACGGCTACCTGGACAAGGTACCTGTGGAACGCATATCGGCCTGGGAAGAGGCGTTCTACAGCTACATGGATGCCAATCATCCCGAGATCGGCCAGGGAATCTTGCGCGACAAGAAGCTGGACGACGCGTCCATCGAAGGTCTGCGCATGGCCCTCACCGACTTTAATAACCAGTTCCTGGCCTAGGCAGGTAGGCAGGCCAACCATCTCACTACCGTTGATGGCCCGCAGGCTGAGAGGCCCAGCAAATCAGGCGGCTGGCAGAGCGATGGGTGACATGGCAGCGGTGTAACACGGATGAGGATAGCAAATCGAACCATTGGGCTTCTTGTGCTGGCGATCGTGCTGCTCTTGGGAATGGCGGGATGTAGCCGTGTTCCCCAAGGCGGACCCACAGCAACCCCGACGACTGTGGAACCTACGCAAGCGCTAGCGCCGACGCCCACAGATACGTTGCCTGCTCCGTCTTCGCCGACGCCGCAAGTTACCCCGACGCCAACCCCCGTTCCGGTCACTCAAGCTGATCTCGACGCCGGTCTGGAGGTTGTGCGTCAGTTCTTGACCGGTCTGTCCATTGGTGACTTTCGCCAGGTCTACGCTTCCCTTTTGACGACAGGCGGACAGCAACGCCTGGCTGACCTGGTGTTGGGCAGGCTGGCGCTCACCAATCCCCGCATCAGCTACTTCGAGCTGCTCGGCGCCGAACCAGCGGCAGAGCGAGTCGCTGTTGACGTGGCGTGGGAGGAGTCCTACGAAGGCCAGGGCGTCGTCGGCAGGCAGGTGGCCCGCGTTCTGTTGGCACGCCAGGGCGAAGGTTTTCTGGTGGATGACGTGGCACTGGCCGAGTATGTGCCGGCGGCCACGCCTCCACCGCCGGCGTTGCCGCGAGCCGAGGCGCTGACCAACCCGGCCGTGCCCGGCCAAGACATGCAGTTCCGTGCTTCGGGCTTTGCCAGCGGTGAAACGGTCTTGGCTTGGCTGGAGCTGCCTGACGGCAGCCTGACGGCGCCCAGCTTCCAGTCGGCGGACGCTACGGGCACGTTCGAGTTGGCCTATTCCGGTGCCACGACGCGCAACTTGCAGCCAGGGCGTTGGATCTGGTGGGCGCAGGCATTGCGCGACTCGACGCGCAACACCGGCATTACCTTTGACGTGCTACCTGTGCCCTCGCCGACGGCTCCGCCGGCACCGACGCGGCCGGCGCAGCCGCGACTCACCACAGCGCCGACACCGCGTCCGGCTCAACCGGCGCCGACGCCAACCCCCCGCCCTCCAAGCACGGCATACGGCGCACCCGTGTTGCTGTGGCCGGATGCGGTGGGCACGGCTCGCGAGTATCCCGGCGCACTGGTGGTCGAGTTCGTGCCTGTGGCTGAGCAGCTAGCCGAGAACGAGTTCTACGAGCTTGTCCTCGTGGCTCGCGATACCGTGGGCAACGTCTACAACGCCGGCAGCGTGCGCGGCAAGGGCGATGCCTGCTCCGGGCAGTATAGCCAGCCTTGTCGCAGCCTGGTAGGTGACCTCCGTTTCATGGAGCTGTTCTATCCCAGCGGTTTCGAGGGCCAAGGCGTGTGGTACGTACAAGTGGTCAGGCAAACTGGCCCTGATCAGTTCACGCCAGTGAGCCCGCCCAGCGAACAGCGCGCTGTCACACTCAAGCCGCGCTAAGAACTCCGTAGGCGACCGTCGCCAGCAGCTACCGGACGTTCACCGGTGCATCAGGCCTATCAGATTGGAAGGATGCTGTAACGAATGGCAGCCGACCGAGAAATCAGGCGACGCATCCGAAGCGTCAAGAACATTGCCAAGGTCACGCGGGCGATGGAGGCGGTTTCCGCTTCCAAGATGCGCCGCGCCCAGGCCCAGGTCGAGGCCACGCGTCCCTTTGCCGACAAGTCATGGGAGGTGTTGACCTTCCTGGCGCGTTTGCGTCAGAGCCAAGCTGCCGATCAGCCGCTGCTGCAGGTGCGGGAGGTGCGGAAAGTGTGCCTTCTGCTCATCACGGCCGATCGCGGCCTGGCCGGTGGCTTGAACAACAACGCCATTCTCAATGCCTGGCGCGCAATTCGCGCTTGGCAGGACGAAGGCAAAGAGGTGACGCTGGTCACTGTGGGCCGGAAGGGCCGCGATTGGATGGCGCGCTATGGCCCGCCAATTCAGGCTACTTTCACCAACATTGGCGACCGCCCCACCAGCGGCTTCTTGCAGCGGGGCAGGGCGGAAGGTGCGAACATGACCTCGGTCGGGCCGATTGCACGCATTGTCATCGAGGATTTTGTCAATCTGTCCTGCGATGCCGTGTATGTGGCTTACACCGACTTCGTCAATGTCATGACTCAGCGGCCGGTGGTGCGCCAATTGCTGCCGATCACGCCTGGCGAGCCCACTGCGCCGATGGCGCCGGACTATATCTTCGAGCCAGACGCCCAGACTGTTCTGGGGCAGGTGTTATACAACTTCACGGAGCTGCAGATTTTGCAGGCCATCTACGAATCCATCGCCAGCGAGCATGCAGCGCGCATGGTGGCCATGCGCAACGCCACCGACGCGGCTAACGAGTTGATCGGCGATCTCACCTTGAGCTACAATAAGGCGCGTCAGGAGAAGATCACCAAGGAATTGCTAGACATCGCTGCTGGCGCTAATGCCTTAGCCCAGGCGGCGTGAGAGCGGTGAGCAGTAAGCAGTGAACAGCACAAGGTGGCTGTTCTCCGGCGACTGGCTGCTGACTTCTGGTTACTGAGCACTGAATTACTGAACGCGGAGGACTTTTTATGGCGCATAATGGTACGAACGGACATTCCGTTGGCGCAATTGTCTCGATCCTCGGCCCTGTGGTCGATGCGGAGTTTGCCTCCAGCGACCTACCACAGGTGTACGACGCTATCGAGATTCCCCTCGATGATGGGGGCAAGCTCGTGTGCGAAGTGCAGCAGCAGTTGGGCAACAACCGCGTGCGCGCCGTCGCTATGTCCAGCACCGATGGGTTGCGCCGCGGCATGCGCGTGATCAACACCGGCGCGCCGATTAGTGTGCCGGTAGGGCCGGAAACCCTAGGACGCCTTTTCAATGTTTTGGGCGATCCTATCGATGAAGGTCCGCCCGTGATCACGGAGGTGAAGTACCCGATCCATCGTCCTGCCCCTTCCTTTGTCGAGCAATCCACCAAGGCCCAAGTGTTCGAGACCGGCATGAAGGTCATCGACCTGATCGCCCCGTTCACCAAAGGCGGCAAGACCGGCGTGTTCGGCGGCGCCGGCGTGGGCAAGACAGTCATCATCCAGGAGCTGATCTACAACATCGCCAAGTTCCATGAAGGTTACTCCGTGTTTGCCGGCGTGGGTGAGCGCAGCCGCGAGGGCAACGACCTGTGGCACGAGATGCAAGAGAGCGGCGTGATCAAGAACACCGTGATGGTGTTCGGCCAGATGAACGAGCCGCCGGGCGCTCGCTTGCGCGTGGGGCTGACCGGCGTGACCATGGCGGAGTACTTCCGCGATCAGGGCCGCGATGTGCTCTTGTTCATCGACAATATCTTCCGTTTCGTGCAGGCCGGTTCCGAGGTCTCGGCGCTGCTGGGCCGCATGCCGTCGGCGGTGGGCTACCAGCCTACGCTGGGCACGGAGATGGGCGAGTTGCAGGAGCGCATCACCTCCACCGTGAGAGGCTCCATCACCTCGATGCAGGCGATCTACGTGCCTGCCGATGACTACACCGACCCCGCGCCCGCCACCACCTTCGCCCACCTGGATGCAACCATCTCATTGGAGCGCGCCCTGGCCGAGCAGGCCCTTTTCCCGGCTGTCGATCCTCTCGCTTCGACCAGCCGCATTCTCGATCCATTGATCGTTGGTACCGAGCATTACAAGGTGGCGCGCGATGTACAGCGCACCTTGCAGCGCTATAAGGACCTGCAAGACATCATCGCCATCCTGGGCGTGGAAGAGCTGAGCGAGGACGACAAGCTAACCGTCGCACGCGCCCGTCGTATCCAGCGCTTCTTGACCCAGCCGATGCACGTGGCCGAGGTCTTTACCGGCACGCCGGGCGTCTTCGTCAAGCTGGAAGACAACGTGCGCGGCTTCAAAGAGATCCTGGAAGGCAAACACGACGATCTGCCTGAGCAGGCTTTCTACATGGTCGGGACGATCGAGGACGCTCAGGCCAAGGCCGAACGGCTGCGCGCCGGCCGCTGAGCGCAGTTTCCCTTTGAAGCCCTCTAGGTCGCAGGAGACAACCCATGGCGGAGACCATGCGTTTTGAATTCATCGCCCAAGAGCGGATCGTCTACCAGGGCGATGTCGATATGGTCATTGCGCCGGGCGTGAACGGCACGCTGGGTATCTTGCCCAGGCATGCGCCCCTCATGACCGTCATCGTGCCGGGCGAGGTTGTGGTCAAGAAACAAGGCAGTGACGACCGCTACTTTGCCGTCGGCGGTGGTTTCATGGAAGTGCGGCCTGACAAGGTCACGCTGTTGGCCCGCTCCGGCGAGGAAGCTGAGAGCATTGACATCGACCGCGCCAGAGAGGCGCGCCTGCGCGCCGAACAGTTGTTGGCAGAACTGCCCAGGGACGGCGAGGAGCGTCGCCAACTGATGGAACAGGCGCTAATCCGCTCCAAAGTGCGGCTGAAGGTGGCGGAGCGACGTCGCAAGCCGCGCCCCAGCGGACCTGTGCCGCGCGCGGGCGAAACGCAGGAATAGCGCGCAACGGCCAGCACACCCAAGAACTAGATGGCCAGGTGCCACGGGGCCAGGTGGCGATTTGCCTCTGGCCCCGTTTGCGTTATACTGATGGTCACTTTGCTGCAGACGGAGATTTCATGTTCGAAAAGCAAATCGGTATTGACCTGGGTACGGTCAACGTTATCGTTTATTTGAGCGGCAAGGGCATCTTTTTGCAAGAGCCCTCGGTCGTGGCCATTTCGACGCGGGACAACAAGATCGTCGCTGTTGGCCAAGAAGCGCGCGACATGTTAGGTCGCACCCCGGAAAGCATCGAGGTGGCCCGACCGTTGCGCGCCGGCGTTGTGGCCGATTATGTGGTGACCGAGGCGATGTTGCGCTACTTCATCCGTCGTGCGATCGGCCGCAATCCCCTGCTGCGACCGCGCGTGATGATCAGCACGCCCAAGGGCGTTACCAGCGTGGAGAGCCGCGCTGTGAAAGACGCCGCCGAACAGGCGGGAGCCAAGGAAGCCTACTTGATTCCTGAGCCGCTCGCGGCAGCCTACGGCGCAGGCTTGCCGATCGGCACTCCCACCGGCAACATGGTGGTGGACATCGGCGGCGGTACAACGGAGGCCGCGGTGGTGTCCATGTATGACATCGTCGTGTGGAGCAGCGTACGCGTCGGCGGCAACCGCACAGACGACGCCATCATCAACTACGTGCGCAAAAAGTACAACCTGCTCATTGGCGAGCAAACGGCCGAGGAGATCAAGATCAAAATCGGTTCTGCGCTGCCGCTGGAGGAAGATCTCAAGCTGGAAGTGCGCGGTCGGGACCAGGTAGCTGGCCTGCCCCGCACGATCACGATTAGCTCGGAAGAGGTGACCGAGGCCATTGCCGACCCGCTTTCGGCGATTGTGACGACCGTGAAGCAGACGCTGGAGAAGACACCGCCCGAGCTGGCAGCGGACATCATCGATCGCGGCATGGTGCTCACGGGCGGTGGCTCCTTGTTGCGCAACATCGACGAGCTGTTGACGCGGGAGACTGGCGTGCCTTGTTACGTGGCCGAGAATCCCATCGCCTGCACAGCGATCGGCGCAGGCAAGGCCTTGGAAAACTACGCGGTCATGCGCCGCAGCCTGGCGGAATAGTAGTAGTCAAGCAACAAAACCATTCGTTCTGAGCATTAGAGTAGCCGCGAGCTACCGCCAAACCAGGAAGGCACCACCCCGCAAGGCCGCCTGCAGCGCGTTGCTGCTGCGGCCTCTTTTTGTGTAACCACCGTTCAAAAGGAAAAGCACCCAAAGATGTTAGCTTCTTTGCGCGCGACGCAGTCGGCGCCGATCGAGCTGCGCCGCAACTTCACTCACCTGTACTTCGACATCGGCTGGTATGGTGTGCTAAGCGGCAGCGCCATCGCCTTTCTGGCCGTCTATGCTGCCCGGCTCGGCGCCAGCGCCTTTCAACTGGGCCTGCTCAGCGCCGGACCGGCGGTGGTGAACCTGTTCTTCACGCTGCCCGTCGGTCGTTGGCTAGAAACGCGGCCTCTGAAGCCGGCCGTCTTCTGGTCATCGGTCCTGCACCGTTTCTTTTACCTGTTTCTCGTCTTTCTGCCTTGGCTGTTGTTGCCCAACGCCCAGCTTTGGCTGATCATCGTCATCACCCTGGTCATGAGCATCCCCGGTACGGCGTTGGCCGTGGGGTTCAACGCGCTGTTTGCCGACGCCGTGCCCCCGGAGTGGCGCGGGCACGTAGTCGGCGTGCGCAACGCCGTGCTCTCCCTGACCTTCATTGTAACTTCGCTGGCGTGCGGCCAACTTCTGGATCGTCTGCCCTTCCCTCAGGGCTATCAGGTGGTGTTTGCCGTCGGCTTCATCGGCGCCGCCATGAGCAGCCTACATTTGGCGCTGATTCGACCGGTAGCGGATGCCCGTGTGCAACGCCGTCCCGGGTCTCCGCTGGGCGACTTGGCCTCGCCGGGCCGGATCCGCTCCGGCATCGACGCGCCGCGGGCGGGCTCAGGACTGCGCTTCCTCACTCGTTCAGCAGGCCAACAGCTCGTGCGGCCGGAGATCCTGCGCAGTCCTTTTGGTAAGGTCGTGGGGGTGTTGTTCGCCTTTCACATCGCGCAGTATCTCGCCATTCCTCTGTTCCCCTTGGTGTGGGTGAACAAGCTGGCCTTCTCCGACCAGGTCATCGCGTTGAGCCAGGCGTTTTTCTATGCGGCGGTCTTTGTGGGCTCGGCGCAGTTCGCCCGCATCTCCGGCCGGCTAGGCAATCAGTACACAGTTGCGCTAGGTATCGCCTTTTTGTCGCTGTATCCGGTAGTCACGTCATTCATGTGGCTCCCTTGGCAGCTGATGGCCATCTCGCTGGTGGGCGGGTTTGGCTGGTCGCAGGTCGGCGGCGCCATCGGCAACTACTTACTGGAGCGCGCACCGGAGAACGACCGCCCCGCTCATCTGGCATGGTACAACCTGGCGCTCAACGCCGGCATCTTGATCGGATCGTTGCTCGGCCCGGCTCTCGCCGATGGGGTGGGGTTGACTGCGGCGCTGCTGCTGGCCGCCGCTGTGCGCGCGCTGTCGGCCTTTCTGGTTTGGCGCTGGGGATAGGGCAGCAAGGCTGCCTATTGCGCAGGAGTTAGCGACCGTTACCGGCGCCGGCCCACGACGCGCGCCGGCACACCGACGGCAACGGCGCCGGCCGGTACATCGCGCGTGACAACCGCGCCGGCACCGATCACTGCCCCCGCGCCGATGGTGACGCCGTCCAGCACGATCACCCCCACCCCCAGCCACGCGTCGTCTTGGATGACGATGCCACCCCGGCTGCGCAGCGGTTGGTCAACGATCCGGTGCTCCGCCGCGAAGCTGTGGTCATAGGGGTAGAAGGCGCAGTTGGGCGCAATCTGCACCCGCGCACCGATGACAATGGGGCCGGCAAAGGCGGTGAACTGGCAGCGCGGCTGCACGTGAGTATCCTCGCCGATGACCAGGCTGCCACCGGGCCCTGTCTCTACGATGCAGCCGCGATAGAGGTGCACGCGCGGGCCGAGCTGCACCGGCCCGCCGCCTGGATGCTGGAAGATGGTCACGTCGTCGTCCACAAAGCAACCGGAAGCCAACATCAGGGCGTCGCTGTGCAGCGTTGCCCGCGGAGACACGTAACCCAGCGGGCCGAGCCGCGCCAGGCTGCGCCGCGCCTTGTAAGGGGGCTGTCCCCACGCCGCCAGGCGCATAGCCAGGCGTCCCCAGCGGCCCAAGTTGCTGCGGTGCATCCAAAAGGCGGCCCAGCGGGCTTGCCATCTGTTCACAAGCTTCACCTCTAGCGCCCAAGGGCGAGGTCAATATGGCGCCACTGCAGTCAACAGGAGGCTAGACGTTAGCCGGGTTTGACGCCATCACAGGGCGGCGTGCAGGAGTCAGCTCGCCGCACGGTAGTACGCCACGGCTGCGGCCAAGGCCGCGATCAGATCGCTCTGCGGCATGCCCAGTTCGACGATGGCACGCTGGGGGTTGGCGGTCAGGCTCTGGGGCCGTCGTCCGGCGGCGCGGACAGTCGGCGGAGGCGCAGGACAACCGCTTACCTGCGCCAACAGCGCCAGAAACGTTGCTTCGTCCAGGTTGCCGTTGGCGTGGCCTAGAATGTAGCGCCGTCCGGGCCGACCATGGCGCGCGGCCAGCCAATGCCCGGCGGCGATGTCTACCACGGGGCACAGGTTCATGCCGCCGCTGGGGTAGTCGGGGCGCCGGCCGGCCAGGAAATCGACGATGCGCTGACCGGTTGCTGTAGGCTTGTGGTCGCCCGCACCGATCGGGGCCGTGGGATGCACGACGATCACAGGCAGCCCGCGCTGGTTCCACCATAGCGCTGCGGCCTCGCCCAGCCATTTGGAGCGCACGTAGTCGCTGGCAGTTGGCCACAGGTTGAAGGGCGCATCCTCCGTGGCCGGACTGCCGTCCGTCGGCCGGCCGATCGTACCGATGGTGCTGGTGTGGACGACGCAGGCGACTCCGGCCGCGGCTGCTGCGGCCAGCACGGCCTGTGTGCCACCCACGTTGACCGCGTAGAGCAGCCGGGCGTCCTCGGGCCGTGGGCTGTAGAGCGCGGCCAGGTGGAACGCCACATCGCATCCGGCCAGGCGGTCCGCCCACCCTTGCGGCGCCGTCAGGTCTCCCTCGATCCACTCCACGCCAGGCGCCGCGGGCGCGGCTGCAGGCCGGCCCTCCCGCGCCAGGGCACGCACGGCCACACCCTCAGCCGCTAGTCGATGCACCAGGTGCGAGCCAACGAAGCCGGCTGCGCCCGTTACAAAAGCCGTGCGTACCGTGCGTGCTTGACCGTTCGGGGTGTCAGCCATGGTCGCCTCGGCGCAACCGTGTGGCCAGGCGGCGCCAGCGGGAGCCGCCTTGATCGGCGCGGCGCAGCGTTGTCTCCTGCTGCGTCACATCCATAGCCTCGATGTGGGGCAGGCCGATGCCCGGATACCAGTGATACCGCTTGACATGCAGTCGCGGGGGCCGCATGCGCTCCAGGTCGGTGCGCGTGCGCTGGGCAGCCGCCAGGGTTTGGCCCGGCAGCCCGGCCATCACGAACACGCGGCAGACGATGCCGATCTGACGGCACTGCTCGATGAGCTCCTCGACGTGATGAACATAGGCCGCGGCGGCTGCCTCATCGGGGACACGCCCGATGGCCACCAACAGCTCAGGGTCGGTGGTCTCGAGCCCGATCTTGATCGTGGTGCAGCCGGCAGCATGCATGGCGCGCAGCAGCCGGCCGTCGAAGTGTTCGGGCCGGCTCTCGCATTCCCAGGAGAGCGTCAGTTGGCGCCGGCGGATCTCGGCGCAAATAGCCAGCACGCGGCTGCGCTCATGGCCGAAGACAGGATCGCGAAACATCACGTGGGGCGGTCGAAAGCGCTCCTGGAGGTAGGCTAACTCGTCCACGGTGCGCGCCGGCGCCTGGGCGCGGAACTCTGACCCCTGCGCGGTGACGTAGGGACAGAAGCGGCAGCCCGCCGGACAGCCGCGGCTGCTGATGATCGAGAGAAAGGGATAGTTGTGACCGGCCTTGCGGAACACATCCCAGGCCGGCATGGGGAGGGCGTCGAGATTGGCCAGATGACCATCGGGGAGGTAGTGCTCATAGGCCAGGGTGTAAGGGTTCACTGCCATGCCTGGTCGCACGTCACCGACCAACAAATGGCGCAGCGCGGCCGGCAAGGCCAGCTCAGGCTCGCCCGCCAGCAGCAGATCGGCCAGATCGTTCAGCGCATGAGCAACTTGCGGATAGCGCAGCGCGGGCCCGATGGCCAGCACTTTCAGCAGTGGCTTGACCTCGCGCAGGCGATTGAGGAAGGCGCGATCGGAGGCCGCTGTGGCATAGCTGACCGGCAACACCAGAGCGTCTGCCGCCGGTAGTCGCGCCAGCGTTTGCTCGATGTCCAGCCCTGCCGCTTGGGCATCGAGCGCCGCCACGCGCCAGCGCGCTTGGCGCAGCACGGCCGCGGCGGTTGCCAGCAGGTGCGGCGGGTAGACAAAACCGCCTGTCCCTTCGTGGAGCGCGCCCATCCCGGCCGAGCCCTCGCGGTTGGCCGTAGTACCTGGCAGGTCGGGCGGATTCAGCAAGAAGACGCTGGGCATGGAACAAGGCGCAGCCTAAGCATAGATTCAGCTATAGGCGCCGAGCACTTGAGTCTGCGTTGACAGAGTTGTTCGCGGAGCCGGCTTAAGCTGCAGACCGGTCGCAAGTGTCCGGCACCTGGATGGTTATGCAAAAACGTAACTGCTCAGGCGTGCCCCTAACCCAGGATTGGAAATCCCTGGCTGACAGTACGAAGGCCCCTCAGGGCCTAGCGGAGCGTGTTCCCAGCGGCTGTGGCCGCTCACCTGCACCTCGCCTGCGGCCCACCAGTCGCTTCGCTCCTTAAGGCTTCGTCGGCGCAGGCGCAGGTGTCGTGCTGTCAGACG
>DAOUBX010000144.1:0-18363 GCA_034432445.1 Anaerolineales bacterium | reverse complement strand
CATGCGCCTGGAGCGCTACTGGGCCGAGCGCGGCTGCATCATCTGGCAGCCCTACAGCGAGAAAGTCGGCGCCGGCACCATGAACCCGGCTACCGTGCTGCGCGTGCTGGGGCCAGAGCCGTGGAACGTGGCCTACGTCGAGCCGTCCTTCCGCGCCGACGACGGCCGCTACGGCGAGAACCCCAACCGCATGCAGATGCACACCCAGTACCAGGTCATCCTCAAGCCCGACCCCGGCAACCCACAGGAGCTCTACCTGGGCAGCCTGGACGCCATCGGCATCGACCGGCGCAAGCACGACATCCGCTTCGTCGAGGACAACTGGGCCAGCCCTGCGCTGGGCGCCTGGGGCTTGGGCTGGGAGGTCTGGCTCGACGGGCTGGAGATCACCCAGTTCACCTATTTCCAGCAGGCCGGCGGCATGGTGCTGGAGCCGGTCAGCGTCGAGCTGACCTACGGCCTGGAGCGCATCGCCATGTTCCTGCAAGGCGTGCGCGAGGTGTGGCAGATCACCTGGGACGGCAAGCGCAGCTACGGCGATGTCTACCTGCAACAGGAGATCGAGTACTGCAAGTACAACTTCGAGCTGGCCGACGTGGACCGGCTCAAGCAGATGTACAACCTGTACGAAGCCGAGGGCAAGAGCGCCATCGCGGCCGGCCTGGTCATTCCGGCCCACGACTACGTGCTGCGCTGCTCGCAGACCTTCAACCTGCTGGACGCGCGCGGCGCGGTCGGCGTCACCGAGCGCGCCGCCTATTTCGGCCGCATGCGCGACCTGGCGCGGCAGGTCAGCGAGCTGTACGCCGAGCAGCGGAGCCGGATGGGGTATCCGTTTTTGGAGCAGGGAGAGGAGGAAACAAGGGAAAGCAGGGAAAGTGAGGGGGCGGAGGGTGAGCAACCTGCGCTGACGGTAGACGAAGCGGACTTGTTGTTGGAGATCGGCTGCGAGGAACTGCCGGTAGATGATGTGGTCGCAGCGATTGAGCAGTTGACTGTTGCGGCTCCTAAGCTGCTGGCTGAGGCCCGGTTGCACTATGCCAATTTGCGTGTAACCGGCACACCGCGGCGCCTGGTGGTGTACGTGGAGAAGCTGGCCGGCCGGCAGGCCAACGAGGAGCTGATCTTCCGCGGGCCGCCGGCCAACCGAGCGCTGGACGCCGACGGCCAGTGGACGCAGGCCGCTATCGGCTTTGCGCGCAGCCGCGGGGTGGCAGTGGAGCGTTTGGAGCTGCGCGAGGCCGAGGGCGGCCGCTACGTTTTCGCCGTGCAACAGGTGGCCGGCAAATCCGCGGCCGAAATCCTACCCGCTCTGCTGGTCAAGCTGGTGGCCGGCATTCGCTTCGAGAAGTCCATGCGCTGGGCCTCGGACGGCATCGCTTTCAGTCGGCCCATTCGCTGGTTTGTAGCCCTCTTCGGCGAACACGTGGTGCCATTCAGCTACGCCAGGGCGCGCAGTGGGCGCATCAGCCGCGGTCTGCGCTCGTTGGACGCGCCCGAGATCGCCATCCCCAGCGCGGCCGACTACTTCGACCTGATGGCCCAGCACGGCATCGTCGTGGACCGTGCGCAGCGCCGGCAGCTTATCCGCGAGCAGATCACCGCGGCCGCAGCCAGCGTGGGCGGCGTCGTGCCCGACGAGCCGGCCCTGCTAGACGAGGTCACCGACTTGGTGGAGCAGCCGGCCGCCATCCTGGGCAGCTTCGATGAGCGCTATCTCAGCTTGCCGGCCGAGGTTCTGACCACGGTCATGAAGAAGCACCAACGCTATTTTCCGGTGGTTCGGACACTGGTAGATTGGGAAACTGATAAATTGGTACGAAGTGAGACTCCGGCCCGCGCCGAGGACCCCACCAATCTACCCGCCGCTGCGGCGTACCAATCTACCAATCTCCTCCCCTACTTCATCACTGTCGCCAACGGCCAGCCCAGCGATCCGGCGGTGGTGCGGGCGGGCAACGAGGGGGTGATTCGGGCGCGCTACGCCGATGCGGCATTCTTCGTGGAGCACGACCGGCGGCAGCCGCTGGAGGCGTTCACGCCCAAGCTGGCCACGTTGACCTTCCAGGAGCAGCTCGGCTCGATGCTGGACAAGGTGCGCCGGCTGGAGCAGTTGACGTCCTGGGTGGCGGCGCGGCTGGGCTTGTCGGCCGCGGACACGGCGACAGCCCTGCGCGCGGCCAGCCTGTGCAAGTCCGACCTGGCCACGTCCATGGTGATCGAGATGACGTCGCTGCAAGGGATCATGGGCCGCGAGTACGCCTTGAGCAGCGGCGAGGCCCCGGCCGTGGCCCAGGCCATCTTCGAGCACTATCTGCCGCGCTACGCCGGCGACCGCCGGCCGGCCTCGCTGCCGGGCCTGGCGGTGGGCCTGGCCAACCGGCTGGACAGCATCGCCGGCCTGTTTGCGGTTGGCTTGGAGCCCAGCGGCTCGGCCGATCCCTTTGGCCTGCGCCGCGACGCGCTGGGCATTGTGCAGAACCTGGCCGAGGCGGGGCTGAGCTTCTCGGTGCGCGACGGCATTGCCGAAGCTGCGCGGCTGCTGCCTGTGGCCGCTGCGCAAGAGGCGCAGGATCGGGCCGTAGCCTTTGTCGTCGGCCGTTTGGAGAACTGGCTGCGCGACGAAGGCTATCCGTTCGATGTGGTGCAGGCTGTCTTGGCGGCGCGAGGCGATGATCCTGCGGCGGCCCGCCAAACGGTGGCGGCGTTGGCCGCGGTGGTGGCCCAGCCCGACTGGCCGGCCGTGCTGACCGCCTATGCCCGCTGCAAGCGCATCGTGCGCAAGCTGCCGGAGCACTATCCACTGGACGTGGCGGCCGATCCAGAGCCGGCTACGCACGCGCTGCTGGCCGCTTATCAGGCCGTGGCGCCGTCGGTGCAGACAGCCGGCGATGCGCCCTCGCTCTACGCCGCGTTGCAGGCCCTGGTGAAGCCGATCAACACCTTCTTCGACCAGGTGCTGGTGATGGCCGAGGACGAAGCCTTGCGCCGCGCACGCTTGGGCCTGGTGCAGCACGTGGCCGCGCTGCCGGATGGGATTGCCGATTTGGCGCTGTTGCAGGGCTTCTAGTCAAGGCAAGCGGGCAGGTTGCCAGTTGAAGCGATCGCCGATCACAGCAAGGAGATCTGTCATGACCCAAACACAAAAACTGTGGGTAGACTTGAGTGACGACGACCTGAAGATGCTGCAGGCGTTGCAGGAGGAGATGGGGCTGGCGCAGCCGGAGCAAGTCCTGCATGCGTTGCTCCGCCAGGCATACACACGGGCGGAGATCGTCTGTCCCAACTGCGGCCACGCGGCGCAGTTGACGGCCGAAGACGAGGCCCGCTGCACAAACTGCTTGTCCTTGTTGCATCTGAGCGACGATATTTGGCGCGTGGTAGTCACCCGACCCAGAGAGTGAGCGTTCTTCAGCTGTTAGCCAACTGTAAGGTCGAGATGGGTCCAACAGCCTCCTCTTGGTACTATAATCGAAGGGATAGTACCAATGATGGAGGTCTGACCATGCACAAGACGATGCGTGTGGACTCGTCGTTTTGGCGAGCGCAGTTGACCGAAGACGAAAGCCGTCGCGAGCGTGTTTTGCAGTTGCTCGTAACGATGGAAGAGCAAGCTGACAACATCGATGTAGACCCGCTTGCCTTGCGCATGGCGCGTCAGCAGGCGTCTGGGCGCAGCGGCAAGGGCATCACGGGCAGGCTCATGCTGCCTCCGCGCCGCCACCTGCAGGGCAGGTAGCTTATTTCGATTTTCTGTAACTATTCAGCCCTAGGTGCCGGGCACGTAAGGCTGCGCTGGCCAGGGCGTCTGCAGAGCCGGCTCAAGCTGGAAACCGGTCGCAAGTGCCCGGCACCTGAATAGTTACGATTTTCAAACCGCACGCCCCGCCTGTTGCGACTACAGGCGGGGCGTTTGTTTTGGCGGTACACGCCAAGGTGTTGCTTGGGCGGGGATGTGGTATAATAGCGACCGGCCTTATCCCTGAGCCTCGGGACCGTGTCTGAACCCCAGGCGCACCGAAGGTAGAGCGCCTGGCCCAGCTGCGCCGGGGCTCGTTTTCTGCCTATCTTAGGTCTTGACGATCGACGAAGAGAAAGATCATGTTTCGCAATTTACTGAAGAAGACGTTCGGCGACACCAGCACCCGCACACTGAAGAGCATCAAGGGCTATGTCGATCAGATCAACGCCCTGGAGCCTGCCATGGAGAAGCTGTCCGACGCTGAGTTCTCTCGGCGTACGGCGCAGTTTCGGGAGCGGCTGCAGCAGGCGACGGCGCAACCCAAGCAGGTTCTGGCGCAACTGTGGGAGGAACGCGAGCGCGCGGCCGACGCCACCGGTCGTGCGCGGGTAGACTTCGAGATCAAGCGCCAACAACGTGAGATCCGTCAAATCGAGGAAGATGTACTCGATCAAATTCTGCCCGAGGCCTTTGCCCTGGTACGCGAGGCCAGCCAGCGCACGATCGGTCTGCGCCACTACGATGTACAGTTGATCGGTGGCATCGTGCTGCACCGCGGCCAGATCGCTGAGATGAAGACAGGCGAAGGCAAGACGCTGGTTGCCACCCTGCCGCTCTACATCAATGCGCTGACCGGTCGCGGCGTGCACCTGGTGACCCCCAACGACTACTTGTCGAAGGTCGGTGTGCAGTGGATGGGCCCGATTTATCACTTGTTGGGCCTGAGCGTGGCGGTGATCCAGTCGTCGGCCAGTGATCCCAACCGCGGTTCGTATCTCTTCGACCCCACCTATCAGTCAGCGGACGACCGTTTCCAGCATCTGCGGCCGATCCTCCGGCGCGAGGCCTATCAGGCCGACATCACTTACGGCACCAACAACGAGTTCGGCTTCGACTACCTGCGCGACAACATGGTGCAGGACCTGAGCCAGTGCGTGCAGCGCCAGCTGTACTACGCCATCGTCGACGAGGTGGACAACATTCTGATCGACGAGGCGCGCACCCCGCTGATCATCTCTGGCGCGGCCGAGGAGTCGAGCAACTGGTACACCACGTTTGCCCAGCTTGTGCCGCGGCTGCGGCCTTCTTCCAGCAAGGAGGCGGCCGACGGCGACTATGTGGTGGAGGAAAAGGAGCGCACGGTCACCCTCACCGAGTCCGGCATCGAGAAGATGCAATCCTGGCTGAACATCAACAACCTGTACTCGCCGGAGCATTTCGAGCTGACGCCTTATCTTGACAACGCGTTGCGCGCCCATGTGCTCTACAAGCGCGACAAGGACTACATCGTGCGCGACGGCGAGGTGGTGATTGTCGACGAGTTCACGGGCCGCTTGATGGAGGGTCGGCGCTATTCGGAGGGGTTGCACCAGGCGATCGAGGCCAAGGAGGGGGTGAAAGTGCAGCGCGAGTCGCTGACGCTGGCCACGATCACCTTCCAGAACTACTTCCGCATGTACGACAAGCTGGCCGGCATGACCGGTACGGCGGAAACGGAAAAGGAAGAGTTCAGCAAGATCTACAACCTGGATGTGGTGGTGATCCCCACCCACGTGCCGGTGATCCGCGTCGACCATCCTGACCAAGTCTACAAAACCGGCAGAGCTAAATTCTCGGCGGTGATCGAGGAGATCAGCGACTGCTATCAGCGCAAGCAGCCGGTGCTGGTGGGTACGGTGGCCATCGAGACCAGCGAGTATCTGTCCCGCCTGCTGGAGCGCCGCGGCATCCCTCACAACGTGTTGAACGCCAAGCAGCACGAAAGGGAAGCTGTGATCATCGCTCAGGCCGGCCGGCCAGGCGCGGTGACGATTGCGACGAACATGGCCGGCCGCGGCGTGGACATCCTCTTGGGTGGTAATCCTGAAGGCATTGCGCGCGACCAGCTGCGCCGCGCAGGCTATGATCTGACCCAGTTGCCGCCCGGCGTGTGGGAGCAGGCATTGGCCGAAGCTAAGGCGCAGTGCGCGCGCGATCGGGAAGTGGTGTTGCAAGCGGGTGGGCTGCGCGTGATCGGCACGGAGCGGCACGAGGCGCGGCGCATCGACAACCAGCTGCGCGGCCGCGCCGGCCGCCAGGGTGACCCCGGCGAGAGCCGCTTTTACGTGGCCCTGGACGACGACCTGATGCGTCGCTTTGGCGGCGAGCGGGTAGCAGGGCTGATGGATCGACTGGGCATCGAGGAGGACGTGCCCATCGAGCACTCCATGGTGTCGAAGTCCATCGAAAGCGCGCAGACGCGCGTCGAGGGCTACAACTTCGACATCCGCAAACACGTATTGGAGTACGACGACGTTGTCAACAAGCAGCGCGAGGTGATCTACGACCAGCGGCGACGTATCTTGCGCTCCACTCGGCTGCGCGATAACTTGCTGGACATGGTGGCCTCGCAGATTCAGCGCCTGGTGCAGAGCTTTGCGGGCAGCGAGGACAGCGACGAGCGCGATCTGGCCGGCCTCCACGCCGCTGTAGGTGCGATCATGCCGCTGCCCAAGCAGATGACGGCGGAGTCCTGGCTGGGGTTGACTGCGCCGGAGATCGTCGAGCAGCTGATCGCCTACGCCGAAGAGCTGTATGACCGCCGCGCCGAGGCCAACGGGCGCGAGCTGTGGCGGCAGTTGGCGACCGAGGACATGACCTTGGCCGCGCTGCATAGCCATCAAGATGCGTTTTTGACGACGTTGTACGAAGCGATCGTGCGACGCCTGGGCGCCGAGCCGACGGCAGAGCAGGCAACGCTGCCGTTCAAGCAATTGGATGCCCAGACGCAGGCTGCTGTGCAGGCAGGGATCATCGATGGCGCAGCGCTCTACCGCGACCGCATGGTGCTGTTGCGTGCGGTGGACGAGCGTTGGGTGCGCCACCTGACCGACCTGGACAGCCTACGCGAGGGCATCGGCCTGCGCGCGGTCGCCCAGGTGAACCCGTTGGTGGCCTACAAGAAAGAGGCCCACGAGATGTACGTGGACCTCACGAGCGCGATCGAGAACGACGTCGTGCACGCGCTTTTCAAGGTCGATGTGGTGCGCCAGCAGCAGCCGGTGCGGCGCATGGTGCAGACCAATCGCAACGGCGGCGACTCCGGCGAGCGCCGTCCGGAGCGACGCTCTAGCCCTGAGCTGGGGCGTAACGACCCTTGCTGGTGCGGCAGCGGCAAGAAGTACAAGCATTGCCACATGCGCGCCGACTTGGAGGGTGGTGGAGCGCCACAGGCAGCGCCGCCGGTAGCCGGCAAGGCGCCCGCGCCGGCCGGCAAGGCGTCTGTTGCCACCGGCTCAGGTCGTCCGGCTGCCGCGAGCAGCAAGCAAGTCACCCGCAAGCGGCGTTCTCGTTAGGCGCCGGCTCCATCAAGCTACGACGCCAAGCTGCGGTGTCAAATCAGCCACGTTTCAGGAGGTATAGTTCCATGGCATCACTGTTGGAAAAGGTCAATATTCTGATCAAAGCGAACTTGCATTACATGGTCGACCAGGCGCTCAAGTCGAACTCGATTGCGGTGATCAACCAGTACATTCGCGAGGTCGAGACAAACCTGGAGAACTTGAACGACGCTGTTGCCACCGTGGGCGGTCAGGTGAAGACGATCCGCCGCAAACGCGACGAATACCAGGCCAAGGCGGATGAGCTGGATCGCAACATCGATATCTTCTTGACGAGCGGCAAAGAGTCCCTGGCCGTAGCAGCTCAGGCCAAGCTGAACTCCACGCGGCGCACAGTTGACGCCTACAACGAGCAGCTGGCGACGCTGGAACGCGAATATGAGAGCCTGCGCGATGCCAAGATCAAGCTGGAGGCCAAGCTCACGACCATTAAGCAGGAGAAGGACGAGCTACAGGCGCTGCTCGACCTGGCCAAGGCCAAGGAGATCAGCGTGCGCACCATCAAGAGCTTGGACGATCTGGTGGGCAGCCGAGACGAGGACGTGGCGCGCATCGCCGAGAGCATCCGCGGCCGGCTAGACAAGGCCTCGGCGGAGAGCGAGATGCTGGCCGCCAACCTGGACAAGCAGATGGACGAGGTCTTGGAGCGCAGCGAGATCGACGCTCAGTTGATCGAGCGCAAGCGTCGGCTGGGCCTGGCCGAGGGCTGAGAGGGCGTCGTAAACTACGGCTCACCTGCGGAGAACTGAACCCATGAACCGTACTCGCATCATCTTCATTGTCATTGTGGCAGCGGCGGTGCTGATCGTGGCTGCTGCTGCCGCTGTGCGCCTGCTCAGCGACCAATCGACGTCGTCCTTGGCGGTGCAACAGAAAGGCCCCATCAAGGTGCGGGTACTGACCGCTCTGCCGGTGTATGATTGGGTCAACGAGGCCGCCAAGCAGTTCAACACTGAGAAGCGCACACTCGACGGCAACCCGATCGAGGTGGAGATCATCTCGATGGATGGCCTCACGGCCCTGGGTAAGTTCGACCGCGACGAGTTCGGCACGTTGCCGCCCGACGCCAATCTGCAGAACCTAACGGCCGAGCAGCAGAAGGCGCTAGAGCGCTTTCCCACCGTGTGGATCCCCGACAGCCGTTACTTGCCTGAGCTGGCCAACGTTGCCTACAAGGAGCGGCTGGGCCGCGATGTATTTCTGACCGACGGCGAGTACCGGGCGCGTCCCATCGCGCTCAGCCTGTTTGCCTGGGGCGTTTACCAAAGCCGGGCCAACGCGCTGGCGCAGAAGTTCGGCGACATCAACTGGCGCATCATCCACGACGCAGCGATTGCCAAAGGTGGCTGGCCGGAGCTGGGCGGCGACCCGGCGTGGGGCTTCTTCAAGCTGGTCGTGCCCAACCCGCGCAAGAATGTCGGCGGGCTGGCGGCTATGGTCGCGGCGGCCGGCGAGTACTACGACAAGACCAGCATCGGCACGGCCGAGGTCACCGATCCGCAGTTCCTGCGGTGGCTGGGCGAGCTGATGGGCAGCACCACTGATCTCAGCGGCGGCAGCGCCTACACCGCCGAGGACTTCGCGCTCTTTGGCTATTCACAGGGCGACGGCGGTCAGCTCCTGGAGTCGGACTTGCTCAAGAACATGGAAGGCATCCAGACGCGCTGGGGTGAGCCGCTATCCGTCTTCTATCCCAAGTACGTGACGTGGTTCGACTTTCCGTTCACGACGTGGATGGGGCCGGAGACTACGGCTGCGCAGAAGAACGCCGCCTTGGAGTTCCAGCGCTACCTGCTGTCCCCTGAGGTCCAGGCCCAGGCTGTGGCTTACGGCTTGCGGCCGGTGAACGCCGCAGTGTCGGTGGACCAACCCGGCAGCCCGTTTACCCGCTGGGCTGCGCAGGGTGTGACGCCGATCGTGTCGCGCACCGACGCCATGCGCTCGCCTGATCGCGAGGTGCTGTTGGCGCTGCTACGCTGGTTCGATCTGAACGTCGGCCGCTAGGGTGAGTGCCATGAGCGCAAGCAACAAGAGAACGCAAAGACGGCGCAACAGGAACCGGCAACAACCGGCAGTGGCGCCCTGGCTGATCGGCGTGGGTGTAGCGGCGATGGCGGGAGTCTTGTGCCTCTGCGTCGCGCTGCTCGCCTTGCTGCCTGCTCGCTCCACCGGCCCGGCCGAGACTCCCGCGGCCGCCCAGCAAGACCCGCGCAACGCCACCCTCACCTTGGCCTATTCCCCGGAGAAGGCAGCGCTGATGCGACAGTTGGTTGACCGCTTCAACGGTCAGAACCGGCGCACGGCCGACCGCCAGTCCATGCGTGTGGAGCTGGTGGAGAAGGCCGCCGATGTCATGGTGGAGGAGGCGCTGCGTGGCCCTGGTTTCCAGGCGTTGACGCCGGACTCCAGCCTGTGGATCGACCAGCTCGATCGGCGCTGGGCAGAGTTGCAGCAGGCAGAAGCGGGAGCCATTGCGCCGTCGCTCGTGGGCGAGTCGGTGCGCTTCGCCGTCAGTCCGGTGGTTATCGCCATGTGGGAAGATGTGGCGCGCGGACTGGGCTGGCCCGATCAGCCCGTGGGCTGGCAGACCATTCAGCAACGGGCGACCCGTGACCCGAATTTCCGTTGGAGCCATGCAAGCACCAGCCAGGCCAGCGGCTTGCTGGCCACCCTGGCCGAGTTCTACGCCGGCGCCGGCAAAACGCGTGGCCTGACCGTCGAGGACGCCACGGCCCCGAGCACGCTGGACTACGTCAGCGCCATCGAGCGCACGGTCAAGTTCTACGGCGAGGGCGAGTCGGCCATCATGGAGCGGCTGCGCAGCGAAGGCCGCGGCTTTCTGGACGCCTTTGTCGTGCAGGAGCACCTGGTCACCAACTACAACCGCGAGGGCAACCGCGACAAGCTAGTGGCCGTCTACCCGGCCGAGGGCACCTTGTGGGCCGACCACCCGCTGGCGCTGCTGGAGCTGGCGACGTTGACGGACAACCAGCGCCAGACCTTCAAAGCATTCCGCGATTACGTGCAATCACCCGAGGCGCAGAAGTTGGTGCTCGACGCGGGCTTCCGCCCGGCCGACCTGTCGATCCCCTTGGAGGGTAGCCCGATCAGCGCTGCCAACGGCGTCGATCCCAGCCAACCGCAGACCACCTTGCAGGTGCCGGGCCCTGCCGTGGTGGATGTCGTGCAAAACGCTTGGCAGTACACCAAGCGCAAGACCAACATCTATCTGGTTGTCGACACCAGCGGCAGCATGCAGGGCGCCAAGCTGGAGGCCGCCCGCGCCGCCTTGCACGAGTTCTTGGGCCAGATCAAGGGTGACCAAGAGCGCGTCGGCCTGGTGGAGTTCAGCAGCACGGTGAACAACATCGACGAGCTGACCGAGCTGAGGGTCAACCGCGACCAGCTACGGCGCACGATCGATGCCCTGCAGGCCGGCGGCAACACGGCGCTGTTGGACGGCGTGCGCACTGCCTATGCGCGTCTGCAAGCGCTGAACGATCCTGAGCGCATCAACGCCATTGTAGTCATGACCGACGGCCGGGAGAATGCTTCGAGCGTATCCTTGCAGCAACTGCGCCGCGAGATCGAGCGGGGCAACCGCTCCGGCGTGCCTGTGGTGATCTTCGCCATCGCCTTCGGCGACGACGCCGATTATCAGGTCTTGCAAACCCTCGCGGATGCCAGCGGTGGCCAAGTGCGCAAGGGCGATCTGGAGACGATCCGGCAACTGTACCGGGTTCTGAGCTCGTACTTCTAGCCTGAGTGAGAAGAACCTTGGCGGAAAGTTGCTGAGACGCCAATCGGGAAATTATCATGGGCAGGCGCCGGTCGGCGTGTTGCTGCAAGCCACCAGGCGCTGCAGCGCTGGTCGGCGAGCCGGTTACGCCGGGTGCCTCACGAGTGCGCTGAAATGGCATCACCGTCCATTCACGAGTCCATCGAACGCAAAGCCCGCCGGGCGATTCTCGAGCGCGCTTTGTTTCGCGTCGAAAACGCCATCATCCTGGCCGGCGCCATCCTGCTGGCCTTTTTCTTGCCCAACCCACTGCCCACGGTGTTGCCCTGGTGGAACTGGTGGACCTGGCTGCTGCTGGGCGTGCTGGCGGTGGCGGCCGTGGTCGTCAGTACGCTGACCGATCGCCAGGAGACCGACAAGGCTATCGAGGAGCTTTTCCGGCAGGAGTACAACATCAACGGCCTGCGCGACAAGGCTTTGAAGGACAAGCTCAAGCGCGCCGAAGAGTATCACCTGCAGATCAAGCAAGCGGTGGCCAGCCAGCGCGACGGCATCTTGAAGGATCGCATCAAGCGTACCTCCGACCAAGTTTACGACTGGATCGGCTACATGGTGCGGCTGGCCCGCCGCCTGGACGCCTATCGTAATGACCCTATCATCGAAGGCGACCGGGACGAGCTGAAGCAGACCATTCCACGGCTAGAAAGTCGGCTCAAACAGGAGGCCGATCCGCGGGTGCGCCAGCAGATCGAGACGACCCTGGCCGACAAGCGACGCCTGGCCGCCAGCATCGCCGAGCTGGACAATCGCATGCAGCGCGCCGACTTGCAGCTGGACAGCTCGCTGGCCGCGCTGGGCACGGTTTACAGCCAGCTGCTGCTGGTGGGCAGCAAGGAAGTGGACAGCGACCGCACCGAGCGCTTGCAGGCCGACATCAAGGGTGAGGTGACCAGCTTGCAGGATGTGGTTGACTCGATCAACGAGATCTACGACTATCACACGCTGGGCGCGGGCAAGTGAGCGGTGAGCGGTGATCGGTAAACGGTAGACGGTGGACGGTGATCGGTGGACGGTGATCGGTGTTGATGACGGCTCATCGGTTACCGGGTAACCCCGGCCCAAGGAGTTGAGCGAACTATGCGACGATGGCTGATGATCCTACTCTTGACGACCCTGGCGCTGGCTGGCTGCACGCAGCAGCCCAAAGGGGAGGTGACCGTCTACGTGGCCGCGCCGCTGACCGGCTTTCAGGCCAACGGCGGGCAGACGGTGCTGGGCGGCGCCAAGCTGGCGGCGGCCAAGCTCAACCAGGCTGGCGGCATCTTGGGCTACACGGTCAAGGTAGTGCCGATGGACGACGAGTCCGACTCGGACGTGGCCGTGGCTGTGGCCGATGAGATCAAGGCCGCGGTGGCCAGCGGCGAGCGCGTGCTGGGCGTGATCGGTCACTACAACAGCGGACAAACCCTGGCCGCGATGGAGGTCTACAAGGATCTGCCCTTGATCGTCGTCACCCCTACCGCCTCGGAAACCTCGATCAGCCAGCGCGGCTATCGCAACTTTTTCCGCGTCAACGCCAACGACGCGGTGCAGGCGCGCGTGGACGCTGACTTCCTGGTGAACCGGCTTAATGCCAAGCGCGTCGCTGTGCTGCACAACGACACAGAGTACGGCGTCGGCCTGGCCCGGGAGATCACGCAAGCGCTCAACGCCCTGGGCGTGCAGGTTGTATTGACGCGACAAGTTGCCGAAGGCCAGGACCGCTACGCAGTGGAAGTGCCGCTGGTGCAACAGGCAAACCCCGATGCCATCTTCTACGCCGGCTATGAGATCGAGGCGCCCTACCTGCGGGTGGCGTTGGTGCAGGCCGGGGTGAACGCGCCGATGTTGGCCTCGGACGGCGCGTTTTTGTCTGCCACGATCGACGAGGCAGCGGGCGCAGCCGAAGGGATGTACGTGAGCGCGTTCGCGCCCAGCCCGCAGACCGTAGCCGACGCGCAGTGGATCCGCGAGTATCAGGCCGTCGACTTCCGCAATCCCGACACCTATTCGATCAACGGCTACAGCGCGTTGATGCTGCTGGCTGCCGGCGCACAGAAGGCCAATTCGCTCGACGCCGGCAAGATCGCCGCCGCGCTGCACGGGGCCACGATAGATCTGCTGACCGGCAAGCTGTCCTTCGATCAGAAGGGCGACGTACAGGACCCAACCGTTTACATCTTCCAGGTCAAGGACAACGCTTTTGTGCAGGTCGCGCCGTAGTTGGTGAACGGTGAGCGGTAGACGGTGATCGGTGAGCGGTGAACGGTAAACGGTAAGCGGTGATCAGCAACCGGTTGTGGGTCGCTGCAGGGACGGGTCGATGCGTTTGGACACGTATACCAAGGTCAACATTATCGCCGCCTACCACTTCATCGTGGGTGGGCTCTATTTGGTTTTGGCCGCGGGCGTGTTGATCGTGCCCCTGGCGGCGGTGGCGCTGGAGGAAAGCGAGTTCTTGGCGCAGCTGCCCGGCTGGTTTTTGGGCGTGAGTTTGCTGGTAATCGCCGGCTCGATCGCCCTGATCGCCGGCGTCAACCTGGCGTTGGGCTGGGGCTTGTGGCAGCTCAAGCCGTGGGGACGCATGGGCGCTATGATCGCCGCCATCTTTCGCATCCCTCTGGTGCCGATCGGCACCATCGCCGGCGGCGTCATTTTGTACGTGTTGCTGCAAGACCAGGTGCGGGACATCTTCTTCTCCGCCTCTTCCTAGCCACCCGCGCCCTAACCATAGCCGCCGGCTCTGGTCTCTGCGCTTTGCGACAGATGCACGGAACCGGCGCTGGGAGCTTGACCTCTCTTGAACCTGATCGATCGCTTGCAGGGCTGGCTGAGCACCCTGCGTTCCCCCCAACACAGCGCCGACAAGCTCAGCCACGGCGAGCAGGAGGCGTTAGTGCAGCAATTGGCCGGTGAGCGACCGGCCGACCGCTGGTTGGCAGCGGAGGCGCTGCGCGCCCGCAACCTCACGACCGCCGCGCTGCGCAGCCTCAGCGCTGCCCTGAGCAGCGACGATCCTATCCTGCGCTGGGAGGCGGCAACGGCCCTCGCCCGCAGCGGCTCGGACGCCGCGCGACAGGTCTTGCTGGAGGCCCTGGCGGCGTCTGATCCACAGACCCAAGCTGCGGCCGCCGATGGCCTGGGGTTGTGTGCGGCCGAGCCGGAAACGTTGGCGGCCTTGATCTCGGCGCTGACCAGCCGGCAGGCCCAGGTGCGGCAGAGCGCAGCCGAAGCGTTGGCCCGGCTCGCCAGCCAAGCGAGCGCCGAGCAGACGCCCGCGCCCGGCGCGGAGAGTGTGCCTCCCTTGCTTGACCTGCTGCAGTCGGACCCCGCCGCCTCTGTGCGTCGCGCAGCAGCCCTGGCTCTGGGCCGCATCGGCGATCCGGCCGTGACAGAGGCCCTGGCTGCACGGGAGGCAGATCCTCACGAAGACACGTTGGTGCGGGAAGCTGCCGCAGTCGCCTTGAGCCGTCTGCGCGCGCCGGAGCCTGCAGCCGCAACGCCGGCTGCCGCAGACGCAGAGACGGAGGAGCCTCGCCCTGCAGCTGACACACCCCTCGATCACAACAGCGCGGGCGATCCCCACCAGACCGCCGCCTGAGGACGCACAGCACAGAAGCAAGGCCAAGCAAGCCAAGCAATGAAACGGCGGGAGGAAAGGACAGCGACCGGACGCGGCCCTTTCCCCGCCTTTCCTCCCTTCCCCTCTTTCCCTCCCTGTCATTCACTCAGCATCGGTATCTTCACGCCTGCCGCCTTAGCAAACGCGATCGCTTCGGGATAGCCGGCGTCGGCGTGGCGCACGACGCCCATGCCGGGGTCGGTGGTGAGGACGCGCTGTAAGCGGCGCGCGGCAGCTTCTGTGCCGTCGGCCACGATCACCTGGCCGGCGTGCTGGCTGTAGCCGATGCCCACCCCGCCGCCGTGGTGGAAGCTGACCCAGGTCGCGCCGCCCACGGCGTTGATCAGCGCATTGAGGATCGGCCAGTCGCTGATGGCGTCGGAGCCGTCCAGCATGCCCTCGGTCTCGCGGTTGGGAGAGGCCACCGAGCCGCTGTCCAGGTGGTCGCGGCCGATGACGATGGGCGCCTGGACCCGGCCCTCGGCCACGGCCTGGTTGAAGGCCAGCCCGGCCTGGGCACGCTCGCCGTAGCGCAGCCAGCAGATGCGCGCGGGCAAGCCCTGGAACGCCACCCGTTCCTCGGCCATGGTGATCCAGCGGCGCAGGTGCTCGTTCTGCGGGAACAGGTCGAGGATGATCTGATCGGTGACGCGGATGTCCTCAGGGTCGCCGCTGAGCGCCACCCAGCGGAAGGGTCCGCTGCCCTCGCAGAAGAGCGGGCGGATGAAGGCCGGCACGAAGCCGGGGTAGGTGAAGGCGTCCTGCACGCCGGCGTCGAAGGCGCGCTGACGCAGGTTGTTGCCGTAGTCGAAGACCACGGCGCCGGCGCGCTGCATCGCCAGCATGGCCTGCACGTGCTGCGCCATGCTGTGCATGGCCGCGGCCAGGTAGCCGGCCCGGTCGCGCTGACGGAACTCGGCTGCGGTCTGGGGCGTGTGGCCGGCCGGAATGTAGCCCATCAGCGGATCGTGGGCGCTGGTCTGGTCGGTGACCACGTCGGGCACGACCCCGCGCGCCACCAGCTCCGGCAGCACGTCGGCGGCGTTGCCCAGCAGACCAATGCTCTTGGCCTGGCCGGCCGCCCTGGCCTCCTCGGCCCAGGTCATGGCCTCCTCCAGGTTGTCGGTGGCCACGTCCAGGTAGCGGTGGGCCAGGCGGCGCTCGATGCGCCACGAGTCGACCTCCACCACCAGGGCCACGCCCTCGTTCATGGTGACGGCCAGCGGCTGCGCGCCGCCCATCTCGCCCAGGCCGGCCGTCAGCACCAGCTTGCCCCGCAGCGAGGGCCAGCCCTGCTGCCGCGCCAGGCTGCCGAAGGTCTCGTAGGTGCCCTGCAGGATGCCCTGGGTGCCGATGTAGATCCACGAGCCGGCGGTCATCTGGCCGAACATGATCAAGCCTTGCTGCTCCCAGCGGTCGAAGTTCTCCTGGGTGGCCCAGGCGGGGACGATGTTGCTGTTGGCGATGAGCACGCGCGGCGCGTCCTCGTGGGTGCGGAAGACCGCCACCGGCTTGCCGCTCTGCACCAGCAGCGTCTCATCGGGTTCCAGATTTTCGAGGGAGCGCAGGATGGCGTCGAAGCAGGCCCAGTTGCGCGCGGCCCGGCCGCGGCCGCCGTAGACGATCAGGTTGTCCGGGTCGAAGGCCACCTCGGGGTCCAGGTTGTTCTGCAGCATGCGGTAGGCGGCCTCGATCAGCCAGTACTTGCAGGTCAGTTGCGTGCCGCGCGGCGCGCGGATGGTGCGGGGCATAGGAGTTCTCCTCGGGGAACTTAAGGAACTGGGGGAGCTGGGAGCAGCTTTTGGTCCAGCGGGCTGCGGACGGCTTTGGGGCCGCGGTTGAGGACGTGAGTGTAGATCATGGTGGTCTTGACGTCCTTGTGGCCGAGCAATTCCTGCACAGTTCTGATGTCGTAGCCGGCCTCCAGCAGGTGGGTGGCGAAGGAATGGCGGAAGGTGTGGGGGCCGACCGGTTTGGCGATGCCGGCGGCCTGCGCGGCCTGGCGGATGGCTTTCTGCACCGTGCTCTCGCTGGTGTACCAACGGTGGACGACGCCGGTCTCAGGGTCCTTGGCCAGACGAGCCGAGGGGAAGACGAACTGCCAGCCCCACTCGCGCTCGGCGTTGGGATATTTGCGATCGAGGGCGAAGGGCAGCGGCGCGGCGCCGTAGCCGCGCGCCAGGTCGCGCTCGTGGATCAGCTTGACGTGGGCCAGGTGTTCGCGCAGTGGAATGACTAGGCTGTCGGGCAACATGGTGAGCCGGTCCTTCATGCCCTTAGCGTCGCGCACTAAGATCTCGTGTTGGTCGAAGTCGATGTCCTTAACGCGCAACTGTACACACTCGGAGACGCGCATGCCGGTGCCATAGAGAAGCTGCGTCATCAGTTTGGGGACGCCGGTCATTTTGTCCAGAATCCGCTGGATCTCGTCTCGGGAGAGCACGGTGGGCAGGTGTTCCGGCTTCTTGGCGCGCACGGCGTCGAGGGGCATGTCCAGCGGTTGGTTCAGGACATGGCGGTATAGAAAGAGCAGTGCGCTGTACGCCTGGTTCTGGGTAGAGGCGGCGACTTTTTCCTGAACGGCCAGGTGCGTAAGGAAGGCCTCCACCTCGGCGGCGCCCATGTCCTTGGGGTGGCGCTTGTCGTGAAAGAGAATGAAGCGCTTGATCCACTGGACGTAGGTTTCCCCGGTGCGCGGCGAGTAGTGCATGCGACGGATGGCGTCGTCAACCTGTTCGAGCAGCTTCTTGGGGCGCGGGCCTGGGCTCATTTTGGCGCTTGACGAGGGATGGAATCTGCGCTAGAATTGGTGCGGCGATGACGGGGCGGCGGTGGTCCGGTCTGACGCAATCCGCATTTTATCACACCAGCGTTTCCGCATAAAATTCCCTGGACGAGCATTATGCGGCGAAATTTCCGCATAACACCCCGCAGCGGGACAAAAAGCGGAATGGCGGAACGGTGAGATCAGACGACCGGCATTCCCGCGAATCACTAGTTAGCCGCCTGTCCTGAAAATATCTATAGGAGTGAAGTATGCAAAAAACGACTTTTGCAGTCCAGCAAATGGACTGCGCATCTGAAGAACAATTAGTCCGCCTGAAACTTCAAGGAATCAGCAACATATCTTCTTTACAGTTTGACCTTCCTAACCGCAGGTTGGACGTTTTTCATATAGGTGATTATCAATCAATTTTTGAAGCGCTTAACAGTTTACAACTCGATACAACTTTGGTTGAAAGTAACACAACGGATGAGTTTGTGCCAGTTGATAATGCTAATTTAGAGAGAAAATTGCTTTGGCAAGTTTTATCCATTAACTTTTTCTTTTTTGTGCTTGAAATATTGATGGGGTTCATTTCTAACTCAATGGGGCTTGTTGCAGATAGTTTGGATATGCTTGCAGACAGCCTTGTCTATGGGCTTGCTCTTTTTGCGATTGGTGGAACGGTTGCCAAGAAAAAGAATATCGCCAAAGCAAGTGGATATTTCCAAATTGTTCTGGCAATCTTTGGCATAACCGAAGTCATTAGGCGTTTTCTTGGGCTTGGCGATGTTCCTACATTTCAAACAATGATTGTTATTTCAACACTTGCGTTGATTGGAAATGCAACCAGTTTGT
>DAOUBX010000143.1:0-24920 GCA_034432445.1 Anaerolineales bacterium | reverse complement strand
CCGGGCATTTGGATGCTGGTTTGCAAACGTGTCTGCGAAGCCAACCTAGGTCGCAAATCGCCTACAAATGCCCGGCACCTGAGCAGTTACGAGCGTTGAACGATTGCTGTTGTTGGTGTCATGATCTTAGGCCATAAGTCGCCGTTTGTCAGCGCGCCCGGTTCCAAAGACGACCTGACGTGACTGCGCGGCGCTCCATTGCGCCGGAGACAAACCCCCCTGGTTTGGTGGAGGGGTGTCTAGCCCAATTGTTGGGCAGCTTGCTGCGGTTGGTTGTCAGACCTGTTAGGCTGCGCAAAAAAGAAGGCAAAGGAGAGACGCCAACATGGTTTTCAACAACAGCAAGTGGACTGCACAAGACATCCCCAACCTGGTCGGCAAGGTCGCCTTGGTCACCGGCGCCAACAGCGGCCTGGGCTTCGAGACCAGCCTGGCCCTCGCCGCCAAGGGCGCACACGTGGTCATGGCCTGTCGCAGCGTCGAGAAGGGCACGCTGGCCGCGCGCGAGATCCGGCGCCAGGCGCCCACCGCCTCGGTCGAGGTCATGCCGCTCGACCTGGCCAGCCTGGCCTCGATCCGCCAATTCGCCGCGGACTTCAAGCAGCAGCATCGGGCCCTGCACCTGCTGATCAACAACGCCGGCGTGATGGCCACCCCTTATCGCCGCACCGCCGACGGCTTTGAGCTGCAGTTCGGCACCAACCACCTGGGCCATTTCGCCCTCACCGGTCAGTTGCTCGACGTGGTTCTGCACACCCCCAAGGCGCGCGTGGTGACGGTCAGCAGCGGCGCGCACGCCTTGGGCAAGATCGACTTGGCCAACCTGAACGCTGAGCGGTCATACAACCCCTGGAGCGCCTACGGCCAAAGCAAGCTGGCCAACCTGCTCTTTGCCTATGAGCTACAGCGCCGCCTGGCCGCCGCCGGCAGCGACGTGATCAGCGTCGCTGCGCACCCGGGCTATGCCGCCACCAACTTGCAGGCCGCCGGGCCGGCGATGCGGGGCTCGCAAGCGCAGGTCAAGCTCTTCGGGCTGCTCAATCGTCTGCTAGCGCAGAGTGCCAGCATGGGCGCGCTGCCGACCCTATACGCCGCCTGCGCTCCCGACGTGCAGGGCGGCGATTACATTGGCCCCAACGGTTTGGGGGGATCCAGGGGCTACCCCACGAAGGTGCGCTCCAGCCGAGACTCGTATGATGCCGAGCTGGCGGCGCGGTTGTGGTTGGCGTCCGAAGACCTGACCGGTGTGACCTATGCCCAGTTGCAGCCGGCGCCGGCCCGCATGGCTGGAACGCTGGCAGTGGGCGCTGCCACGGCCTAGCGTGCCGTGCCCAGGGGCAAAGCGGACGCGACTGCCGTCGTCTGGGGCTCGCCTCCCAGCAAGATCAGATACAGCGTTGCTTCGTGCACACCGTCCACGCCCAGCAGTCGGTTGACCACGTCGTCGGTGAAGCCGCCCACGGGAAGGCCGCCGCAGCCAGTGGCTGTGGCGGCCAGCAGCGCGTTCTGCGCAATGTGGCCGGCTTCGCCGGCCGCGAGATGATCTGTCTGATCTCCGGCGAGCTGTTGACGAAGTTGATCCACGTCCCCAACTGGCGGTTGAAGGGATGCAGCTTGGAGACCTGCGGCCACGGTTCAGCCGTCGGCGTCTGACACCACAGCTTGCCGATGGACGGCGAGTAGGTATACTTGTAGGCGGCGTTGCACAAGCGCGTTGTCTTTACCTGTTCTTCTTCTGGCTGCTTGCTGCCGCCCGGTCGTTGTCCTGAAACAGTCGCTCTGGCTGATCTCCAACCGAGCCGGCGGCGTTTGTCTCGCTCCGCACAGGGAACTCATGCAAGCTTTCTCTCGGTTTGCGCCGTTACATCGCTTCTTGGATCGCTGGCAACCCTCTGAGGCCGTGATGCTCGGCGTCACCGCGGTGATCGTCGGTTTGACCAGCGGCGCCGGCATCTGGCTGTTCAAGGCGCTGATCGAGCTCGCCCATGTCGTGTTCTTCGAGCACATCGGCGGCGCGTTGGCGCCTCTGGGGCGCTGGACCGTAGCCCTTCTGCCCACGCTGGGCGGCGTTGTCGTAGGTTTGGTTGCCTTCTTTTTCATCGGCCAGGAACGCCATCATGGCGTCGCCGGGATCATCGAAGCGGTAGCCTTGGCGGGCGGCCGCTTGCGCTATCGCCGCATCCCTGCCAAGTCTGTTGCCGCAGCCTTGTCGATCGGCAGCGGTGCGTCCGTGGGGCCAGAAGACCCTTCCGTGCAGATCGGCGCTAACCTGGGTTCCATGCTGGGGCAATGGTTTCGCCTCTCGGACGAGCGCATGCGCGCGCTCGTGGCCAGCGGTGCCGCAGCCGGCATTGCCGCGGCCTTCAACGCGCCCATTGCCGGCATCTTCTTCGCCGTCGAGTTGATTTTGGGTGAGATTAGCGCGGTGGCGCTGGAGGTGATTGTGCTGGCCGCCGTGGTCTCGGCGGTGTTCACGCAGGCGGTCGCCGGGCCACAGCCGGCTTTTACCGTTCCACCCCACCCGCACTACACACTTAGCCAACTGCCGATCTATGTGGCGCTTGGGCTGCTGGCCGGGCCCATCGCTGCAGCGTATATCCGCCTGTTGTATCGGGCGCACGACCTCTTTCACGGCTGGCATGCACCGTCTTGGCTCAAGCCGGCCGCGGCCGGCCTGGTCGTGGGCATCGTGGGCATCTTTCTGCCGCAGGTCTTTGGGGTTGGCTACGGGACCATCGAGGCAATTCTGACAGGAGACCAACTAGGGCTGGGCTTGCTGCTGGCCCTGTTGCTGGCCAAGCTGCTTCTGACGCCGGTCAGCATCGGTGGTGGCTTCTTCGGCGGCGTTTTTGCGCCTTCTCTCTTCCTCGGCGCCACCCTGGGCGCGGCGTGTGGCGTGGTGGGCCAGGCGCTGTGGCCGGGCCTGGGATTGACGTCCGCGGCCGTGGCGATAGTCGGCATGGCGGCGATGCTTGCCGGCGCCGTGCGCGCCCCGCTCACCGCCATCATGCTGGTTTTTGAGATGACCAACGATTACCGCATCGTTTTGCCCGCCATGATGGCCGTCGTGGTGAGCCTTGTCATTGCGCGGCGTTTGCAGCGCGACTCGGTGTACGAGGTGAGTCTGGCGCGCAAGGGCGTGCGCATCGAGCGTGGTCGCGATGTCGAGGTGTTGGATCGTTTGACCGTGGCCGAAGTGATGCAAACCGATGCGCCCACCCTCCGCGAGACCGATACCCTTGAGACTGCCACGGCTGTCCTGGAAAAGCTCCATTCGCATGGCCTGCCGGTGGTAAACGCTGCCGGCGATCTGGTCGGCATCCTGACCTTGCAGGACATTGCCGTGGCTCAGGCCAACGGCGGTGGCGCGACCGTGGGCGAGGTGTGCACGCGCGACGTCACGGTGGCCTATCCCGATGAAAGCATCGGCGAAGCGTTGCGGCGCATGAGTGTGCGCGATATAGGGCGGTTGCCTGTGGTGGCGCGCGATAACCCCCGCCGCTTGCTGGGCGTGCTGCGCCGTAGCCACGTCATTCGCGCTTACGACGTGGCCCTGACCAAGCGCGCTGCCCAACGCCATCAAGCACAGCAGCTGCGTCTGGGCAGCATGAGCGGGCTCGACGTGGTTGAGTTACCTGTGAAGGCGGAGGCGCCCTGCGCCGGCCAGCGGGTCAGCCAGGTGCAGTGGCCGCGCGACTGCGTGATCGCCAGCATTCGCCGCGGCCACCAGATGCTCATCCCCCATGGTGATACCGTGTTGCACAGCGGCGACGTTTTGGTGGTCGTGGCTGAGGGCGAGGCTTTGGAGGCTCTGCGCCGCTTGTGCAGTGGGGCGTAAGCAATCCCAGGTTGTTTCGGAAGTGGTTGCGCGGCCAGAACAAGCCGCTTTTTCGCCCGGACCAGATCGCACGGTGTGCACAGGCCGGCCACTGGCGCGGTCTTGGCGTTACTGCTCCAACAGTTTCTCCAGTTTCTCAGAGGTTAGTGGGGAACGGCGCAGCAAGCGCACTCAACAGATCCGCGGCAACTGCTCGCCGCTGATCATGTCCACCACGCGCAGCCCACCGATACGGCTGCGCAGGAACACCTTGCCGGGATGGACGTCGACCACTTCGCCGATGACGGCGGCTTGCCGGCCCAAAGGGTGGCTGCGCATGGCAGCCAGCACCGCCTCCGCCACCTCACGATCGACCAAGGCCAGGCACTTGCCCTCGTTGGCCACATAAAGGGGGTCGAGGCCCAGAATCTCGCACGCACCGCGCACCTCATCGTCGATGGGAATCGCCTGCTCGTCCAGACGAATGCCGACCTGCGCCGCGGCCGCGATTTCGTTGACTGCGCTGGCTACGCCGCCGCGCGTGGGATCGCGCAAGACGTGTACACCGTGGCCGCCCGCGGCCAGAATCGCCCCTGCCAGGCCGTGTAGCGGCGCCGAGTCGCTGGCCAGGGTGGTCTCGAACTCCAGTCCCTCGCGCACGGACAGGATGGCGATGCCGTGCACGGCGATGGCGCCGCTTACTAACACCAGATCGCCGGGCCGGGCGCGCTGTGGGGCAATGCTGACACCGGCCGGTATCAGGCCAATGCCGCTGGTGTTGATGAAGAGTCCATCTCCCTTGCCTCGGTCCACCACCTTGGTGTCACCGGTGACAATGGGTACGCCCACCTGGGCTGCGGCCGCCTGCATCGACCGCACCACGCGCCACAGCTCCTCCATGGGTAGGCCTTCTTCCAGAATCAGGGCCGCAGACAGGGCCAGCGGCCGCGCGCCACACATGGCGAGGTCGTTGATCGTGCCGTGGACAGCCAGCGAGCCGATATCGCCGCCGGGGAAGAAGCGCGGGCTAATGACGTAGGAGTCGGTGGTGAAGGCGAGGCGGGAGGCGGTCGGGACTTCACCCTCCGCTGGCGCTTGTTGCGTCGGCAGGGGGAGCATCGCGCCGTCGTGGAGGGTGTCGAGGGCCGGGTTGGCGAAGGCCGGCCGCAGCATGCGCTCGATCAGCATCTGTGTCAGCCGGCCGCCGCCGCCATGAGCCAACGTAATGGCCGGGTATTCGCTGATCGGAATGGGGCAGGCGAGGTTGGCGAGAAAGTCAGGAGGTTGGGTCATAGCGGCTACGGATTGACCAGGGGGACGCGGAGAGCGCCGCCTAACGAGTGACGAGTCACGCGCGCACCTGCGCTGCACTTCAGCGCCGGTGCCAGCGCGCGTGGCGGCGGATGCGGATTGGTCTGCACCAAGCGCATGGCGCCTTCGGGGTTACGCATCACGCATAACCACTCTCAACTCGCCGACCGCGCATAATGATAGTACGCCGCGCATGCGCCTTCCGATGAGACCATTGGCGCGCCAAGCGGGTGTTCCGGCGTGCACAGCGTGCCGAAAGCGCTGCAATCGTGCGGTTTCTTGCGGCCTTGCATGATCTGACCGGCAATGCACACCGGCGACTCCTCAGCCGTCACCTTGGCCACGTCGAAACGTTGTTCGGCGTCGAAGGCGGCGTACTCCGGCCGCAAGCGGTAGCCGCTCTGGGGGATGACGCCGATGCCGCGCCACTGGCGGTCGGTGACCTCGAAGACCTGGCGCATCAGCTGCTGGGCCGGCCGGTTGCCCTCTCGCGTGACGGCGCGGGCGTACTGGTTTTCCACGCCCCAGCGGCCTTCTTCCAGGGCGGTCAACGTGAGATAGATGCCGTGCAGTAGGTCCAGCGGCTCAAAGCCCGTGACCACGATCGGCACGCGGTAGCGGTCGGCGATGGGCTCGTATTCCCAGTAGCCCATTACGGCGCAGACATGTCCCGCCGCCAGAAAGCCTTGCACCTGGTTGCCCGGTGCGCTGAGGATGGCTTCCATGGCCGGGGGCACCAACACATGGGAACAGAGAATTGAGAAGTTGGCCAGGCCAAGCTGGCTGGCTTGCCATACCGCCATGGCGTTGGCCGGCGCCGTGGTCTCGAACCCCACCGCGAAGAACACGACCTGGCGGTCGGGGTGTTTCTGTGCCAGCTTGACGGCGTCCAGGGGCGAATAGACCATGCGCACGTCGCCGCCGGCCGCCTTCACGCTGAGCAAGTCGGCCGAGGTGCCGGGAACACGCAGCATGTCGCCAAAGGAGGTGAAGATCACCTCGGGCCGGCGCGCAATGGCCACGGCCCGATCGATCAGCTCCAGCGGTGTGACGCAGACCGGACAGCCGGGGCCGTGCACCAGGGTTACCTCCTCCGGCAGCAGGTGGTCGATGCCCGATTTGATCAGCGTGTGCGTTTGACCGCCGCAGATCTCCATCAAGGTCCAGGGCCGCGTGACGAGCCCGTGGATGGCCTGAACGAACTTTTGCGCCGCACTTTCGGAGCGGTACTCGTCGACGTACTTCATGCTCACACCGGTTGTGGGATGTCCAGCTCGCCCAGCTCCTCCATCTGCTGCAGCAAACGGAAGACCTCTTGCGCCTCGGCCTCGTCCACCTGGCTGATGGCAAAGCCGACATGGACGATGACGTAGTCGCCGACCTTGACCTCTGGGGTATACGCTAGGCAGACTTCCTTCACGATGCCGCCAAAATTAACCCGGCCCATCGTCATACCCAGCGCGTTCTCTTCGATGCGCTCAACCCGTCCTGGCACACCTAGACACATTGCATCACGCTCCTACACAAGAGACGAAGGGAAAGAAGGGAAGAAAGGAACAGGGGTTCAGGAAGCGGCAGGTACTAGGCGCCTCGCCAATGCTGCTGCCCCTTCTTTTCCTCATTTCCCTGGTTTCACTTCTGACCTCAGCGCGCCAGCCTGGCCGCGGCCACGGCAATCTGCCCTAGGCTGATGCCGCCATCGTTGGGGGGCACCTGGCGATGCAGTAACACCTCAAAGCCAGCCCGGCGCAGGGCGTTTACGGCGCGTTCCGTCAACCAGCGGTTTTGAAAACAGCCGCCGCTGAGAGCCACGCGCGGCTCGCCGACGTGCTGCGCTACCTTCACGATGGCGTCGACCAACGCGCCATGAAACCGGGCTGCCATCATACCCGAAGACGCGCTGCGCTGCAAGTCGGCCAGGGTGGCCTCGACGAGGGGCTGCCAGTCGAGGACGAGGGAGGGAGGGGCAACGAGCAAATCACGAGCCGGTGACGAGGAGCTAGGAGGAACTGGAAGGCTAGGCAGGGCCCAAGCATCGCTGCTGCCACTGACTTTCATCTCCCTCCCTTGCGCGCTCTCCACTGCTCCCCCCGTACTCCTCCGATCGCTGCTTGCCCTTGTTTCCTTCGTTTCCCACGTTGGCGTCCCCTTTGCCAGGCGCACCGGATACGCGCCGGTCTCGCCCGCGTCCACGGCGTACTCGAGCGCCATCGCCGCTTGGCCCTCATAGGTGACCTCTTGCTGCAGGCCGATCAGCGCAGCGACGCCGTCGAATAGGCGGCCGGCGCTGGTGGTGACCGGCGCGTTGACGCCGCGCGCCAACATGCGCGCCAAGACGCGCCGCTCAGCCAGCGGCAGGGCTCGCACCGGCGCGAGCTGCTCCCACTCGATCACCTCGTCGCCGAAGAGCTCCCACAGCATGGCAAAGGCTACCCGCCGCGGCTCCTTGACAGCGGCGTCGCCGCCCGGCAGCCGGAAAGGGCGTAGACAGGCCACCCGCACGAAGTTGGCTGCGTCGCCCAGCAGGAACTCGCCGCCCCACACAGTGCCGTCGGTCCCGTAGCCGGTGCCGTCCCACGTCACCCCCAGCGCCGGCCCCTGCACGCCGTTTTCCGCCAGGCACGCCGCCAGGTGCGCGTGGTGGTGTTGGACGGGGAGCAGGATGGGGGGGGAGGGAAAGGAGGGAAAAGCAGGAAAGGAGGGAAAAGAGGGAAAGGACGGGGCAGAGGGAAAGGACGGGAAGGCAGAGGAGGGGGCAAGGCGCGCATGCAGGGGCTGCGCAGATCTCTCGCCATCCCCCATGTCCCTGCTTTGCCTGGTTTCTATCGTTTCCTCAGTTGCCCTCACTTCCCTCGCTTCCCCCGCGCGCTTCGCCCACTGCGTCGACAAGTAGTCCGGGTGCATGTCGTGGGCGATGGCGACGGGCTGCGCTTCGTAGAGACGCAGGAAGTCGGCGATGACACGCTCAAAAGCGGCCATGGCCTCCGCCGTCTCCAGGTCGCCGATGTGCTGGCTAACAAAGACCTGGCGGCCCACGCTGAGCGCCACGGTATTTTTGAGGTGCGCGCCTACGGCCAGGATGGTGGGCGCAGCGCGTTTGAGCAGCACCGGCAGCGGCGCATAGCCTCGGGCGCGGCGCAACAGGCGTGGCTCGCCGGCCAGGATCCAGGCCACGCTGTCGTCGGCATGGCGTTCGATGGGCCGGTCATGCACGAGAAACAGGTCGGCAATGTGGCCCAGCCGCTGCATAGCTTCCCACTCGTCGGTGCAGATGGGCTCATCGGTCAAGTTGCCGCTGGTGGCGACCACAACGCCCATGCCCTGACCGATCCCCTCGCCCCTCCGGGGTTCTGCGCGGTCCCCGATCTCCGACCAAGCCACTTCCTCCAGCAGCAGATGGTGCAGCGGCGTATACGCCAGCATGATCCCCAGCGTCGGAATGCCCGGCGCAACGTTCTCAGCCACAGGCGCGTCGGCCCGCCTGGGCAGCAGGACAATCGGCGCCTCAGGCGCAGTGAGCAGCGCCTCGGCTGCCGGCGATACAACGCACAGACGCTGCACCTGAGGGAGGTTGAGCGCCATCAAGGCAAAGGGCTTATCGCGGCGCGGCTTGCGCTGGCGCAGCCGTTCGATCGCCGCTGCGTTGTTGGCATCGACCATCAGATGGAAGCCGCCCAAGCCCTTGACCGCCACGATTTGACCGCCGCGCAGGGCTTCAGCCGCCAGGCGCAGCGCCGCGTCCTGGCGCGCCAGCAGGCGATCACCCGACCCCTCGTGCGCCGGCGCCGCGCCGTACAACGCCACCTGCGGCCCGCAGACCGGGCAGGCGTTGGGTTGCGCGTGGAAGCGACGATCCAGCGGGTTGTCGTACTCCGCCTGGCAGGCCGGACACATGGTGAACCGGCGCATGGTGGTGTTGGGCCGGTCGTAGGGCAGCGCCTGGATGATTGTGAAGCGCGGCCCGCAGTTGGTGCAGTTGGTGAAGGGGTAGCGGTGGCGGCGGTTAGCCGGGACGAGCACCTCGGCCAGGCAGTCGGCGCAGGTGGCCACGTCCGGCAGCACCAGCACCGTCTTGCTGCCTTCGGCCTCGCTGTGGCGGATCTCGAAGACGGCAAAGCCGGCGGGCGGCAACCACTCGCTGGTGATCTCCTGGATCAGCGCGCGCGGGGGCTTCTCGGCCGGCAGCCGCGCTAAAAACGTCCGCAAGACAGCGGCGGCTCCTTCCACCTCGATGAACACCCCCTGGCTGTTGTTGATGACCCAGCCGGTCAGTCCCATCTCGGTCGCCAGGCGATAGACGAAGGGCCGGAAGCCCACGCCTTGCACTGCGCCCTGAATGGCGATGCGCAGCCGCTGAGGAGACGTTGCTGTCGGCGCGCTGGCCATGCCTTAACCGCCTGCGATCTGCTCGCCGAGCACCGTGTTCAACAGTTGCAGCATGGCGGGGTCATCGCCCACCCAGAGCACGAGCACCGGGCCACGGCGCCAAAAGTGGGGCGTGCCCTGCCAGGCCAGCGGCCGGCCGTCGATGCTACTGGCATCGGGCGCCAGGCCTGAGATCTCGGCCTCCAATAAGGCGGCATCGGCGTACTCAAACACTTGCACGCCTTGTCCGTTGATGTGCACCAGCGTGCCGGGTGTGGACAAATACGGCTTAGTCACGCGCGCGTTGGTGGGCGCCACCAGCGCGCCGCGGGCCACCAGCTCGCCGTAGAAAGCTGCCAGCTCGGGTGATGGCCGCGTCTCGGTGGTCGTTGTTGCGGCGCTGGATGTCGGCGTCGTCGCCGGCGCAGCAGGTACAGGCGACGGGGTTGGCACAGCCGTGGCAGTGGGCAGAGGTGTGGCGCTGGGCCGTGCAACGGCGGTCGGTGCAGGCGGCTGTGTGGGAGTGGTCGTGGGCGTGGCGACAGCGGCGGTTGGGCTTGCTGCGCGCGCTGCCGGCGCTGAGGTGGGCGCAGCCGCCACGGCGCCGACAAAGAAGGTGTTGGTCATGAGGTCGAGGATGGGCTGGAGCCAATCGGGCACGGCGCCGTCCATAGTGCGCACCTGATAGCCGCCGAGCAAGTTGCGATAGACCAGCTCGTAGGCCACGCGATCACAGCAGGTGTCGTCAGGCAGATAATTGGCCGCGCGCTGCGGGAGATTGGCATTCTCCAACAGGCGCAGGAGCGTTGCCAGCTGCTGCGGGTCGAGCTGGCCGGTGGTGACCACGCCCTGCCGGGCGACGCTGTAGCTGCCGTCGAGGTGCACGAGCACTTGCTCTTCGCCGTTGGCGCCGCTACGGCGCAACTCCACCAGAACCAGCCGCACCCCGGCGGGTTCGCCCTCGGCCGTGGCCGATACAGCCGGCTGCGCGCGGCCGGGCTGTGGGGTGAGCAGCAAACCGTTCAAGAGGGGCAACAGTCGCTGCGCCCAAGCCGGCACTGCGCCGTCGTGCGTGTTGAGGGTGCTCTCCAACAGCAGGCCGCGACGCGTGATGGTGTACTCATAGGCATCCGGTGGCGTCGGAGGCGGCGTGGGTTCTTGCAAGACCCTACGGTGAAAATCGACAGCCTCGAAGGCGGCGTCGATCTGGTCTAGTTCATCGGACGTCAGCCAGAAAGTCTCCTCCGGCTGACCACGGCGCTGCAGAACCACACGACCGTCGCGAAAAAGTTGGGCGTGATCATTGACGGCTACCATTCCCCCGCTGCGTCGGTAGTCCACAGCCAACAGCTTGGCCAGATCGATGGCAACGGCGGTCGTCGTGGCGCGCGGTTGTGGTGTACCTGCGCCTTGTTGAGAAGGCGCGGGCGGCGCACATCCGGCCACCAGCACGCTGGCGAGTATGGCAACAACCCAAAAGCGCCTGAAATACAACATCGCAAGCTCCTTCGTGCTCGGTAACTACTCCGGCGCCGGGTACTTCCGACCGATTTGGTAACTGCTCAGGTGCCGGGCAGTTGTAGGCGATTTGCGACCTAGGTTGGCTGCGCAGACACGTCTGCAAACCAGAATCCAAATGCCCGGCACCTGTGGCTGAGTAGTTACCCGATTTGCAGCTTAAGTCGGCTCTGCGGACACCCTTGCCAACGCAGACTCAAGTGCCCGACACCTGTGGCTCATGCGACTCGGACAAGGCGGCCAGGGGACAATCGACCGGGCCACCTGCGTGGAGATCTGGCAGTGTGGCAGAGTATACCACACGGGTCTGCTTGCGTCTAGATGCCGCCTACAACAATCACGTGCAGCTGTCGCGCCCCGTGCAGACCCACCGCAGGGGTGAGTTCGATGTCAAGCGTTTGGCTGGGGCCGGTAATGATTGCAATTGGAACACGGCCGAGCAGCGATGGACTCTGCCCTAAGGTGGGTAGCGCGACCAACCCTGCCGCGCGCTGCGCAAAGATCCGGCTCTGCGCCAGGAGAACGATGTGATGGCGCGCCAGGTTGGCGACGAGCAAGGGGCGACCCGGCCCTCCGCGCAGGACCAAGGCGCCTGTGTCAGCAAAAGCGGCGTCGGCCCCGGTCAGGCCAACATCGATGGCATCGAGCTGCGCCAGGGTCGGATCGAGCGGTCGTGCGTGCGGTATCACCGTCGCAATGCCCAGTACATCCAGCGCCGGAACAATCCCCGGCACGGGCAGCTCATCGTCTGACCAGGAGAGGATGCGCTTGACGCCTTGGCTCTGTAGGTAGGTGACCAGGCCAAGGCGCGCCACTACCGGGTTCTCGGCGACTTCGCAGGTGACGGACAACGCCTGCAGCCGTGCGCAAAACGCGGCGATCTGCTCGGTCCCGCTGGGCTCCGGTTGGGGCGCAGACCGATCAGGGACGTCGAGCGCAGGCAGGGCTGACAAGCCGGCCGCAAGGCGGGCGAGGATCGATTGACGCGCGGTGATCACAACCGGCGGGTCCGTATGGCGATCGGAGCGGTTCACGACTTGTGCGAGCGCGTGCGCTGTTGCCAGCGCTCACGGAACGAGCGTTCGGCCGGCCGCGGCAGGTTGCTGCTGCGCCTGAGCCAGGCATTGGCCAACAACGCTTGCGTCAAGACCCGATAGCGACCGGGATTGCGCATGGCCCAGAGCCACAGCCGCGCGGCCGGCCGGCCGCGGCGGGGCATCTGGCCGGTTGCGGCCAGGTCGTGGCGTAACTGCACCAACAAGCGAGGGATGTCGATGCCCACCGGACACACCTCGGCGCAGGCGCCGCACAGCGTGCTGGCCCAAGGCAAGTCGGCGAAAGGCGTCGTCAGCAAGGGGGCCAGGAAGGCGCGCGCAGGCGACCAACGCCCACGAGCGGCTGCCGGCTCGCCAGCGGTTGGCAGCGCCGGTAGCAAGGGGATCATGACGGCGCCGATGGGCCCGGCCAGGCCTGGTCGGTTGCCGTAGGCCTGCCCGCCGACCTCTTGATACACAGGACAGGCGTTGGCGCACGCGCCGCAACGGAGGCAGGCCAGCGTTTCGCCGTAGCCGCGCGCCAGCAGTTGGCTGCGGCCGTTGTCGATGAGCACCAGGTGCAGTTGCTCTGGGCCTTCTGCGGCGCCGGCTGCGGCGGGGCCATGCAGCAAGGTGATCGATCGCGGCCACGGATGGCCGGCCGCGCTGCGCGCCAACGCCTCCAGCAAGAGAAACAGCTCCGTGAGATCTGCCACAACGTCGTTGATGCCCAGGAGAGCCACGTGGACACGCGGCAAGGAAATCGCGAGACGTTCGCTGCCGCTGGTGCTGGCCAGGGCCAGTGAGCCGCTTTGGGCGGCGGCCAACGTGACTTCGGTGACCGCCAGATCGGCCTGCGCCAAGGCGCGGCGTTGCTTGAAGCGTGCCATGCTGACCATGGCCTGGACATCCAGGGTTTCAGGCATGTCGAGCTTGTCTTGGAAGAGCGTTGCTACATCTTCCTTGCGTTTGTGCACGGCCGGGAACAGGGGGTGCGAGCCAGGTTCTGCGGCCAGCTGCGTGATGTAATCCCCCAGGGCGACGTCCAACACCTCTGCTCCGGCGGCTTGCAAGGCAGCGGCCAGGCCGATTTCACTGCTGAGGGCTGAGCCACTCTTGACCACGCGGCAGGGCCGCGGGCGCTGGCCAAGCGCGGTCACGGCTACCTGTTGTTTTGCCAGGTTCACGATGTAAGCGTTGGCGGCGGCAGCGTCCTCGGCCCAAAAGACGGTTCCACCCGCAGCCGTGATGCGGCTTTCGAGCTGCGCGAGCAGTTCGGGCAGACGGTGCAGCGCACCCAGGCGCGCCGCGCGCGCTTGGGTTTGTAGGTCGCTAAAGCTGCGCGGCGACGGGAAGGCAGCGGCGCGCCAGCGACGCAGCAGCCCCATGGAGCGCGCCAAGGTGGCGCGCTGGGACGCGTTCGCAAGGGCTGCTGCGGCGCGGCGCTGAAAGGTGGTCACGGACGTTCGCTAGTCCCGTTTGAACGTGGAGTAGTCAGGCACGCGGTACTTGCTGGCGCCCAGGCCGGCGATGTCCAGCATGGCCTCGACCTTCATGGGCAGGCCGAAGATCTTGATGAAGCCCTCGGCATCTTTCTGGTCGTAGACGTCCTCCTCGCCGAAAGTGGCATAGTCCTCGCGGTAGAGCGAGTAGGGTGAGCGCCGGCCGACCAGGATGACGTTGCCCTTGTACAGCTTGAGGCGTACTGAGCCGGTGACGTTCTCCTGCGTCGCTTGCACGAAGGCATCCAGGGCGCGGCGCAGGGGCGTGAACCACTGGCCGTTGTAGACCAGCTCGGCGTAGCGCAGCGCCATCTCCTGCTTGTAGTGCAGCGTGAGCTTGTCGAGGCACAGCTCTTCCAGCGCCTGATGGGCAGTGTAGAGGATGGTGCCGCCGGGGGTCTCGTACACGCCGTGCGATTTCATGCCCACCAGCCGGTTCTCGACCAGGTCGACGCGGCCAATGCCGTGCTTGGCGCCCAACTCGTTGAGGATGCTCAGCAGGCTGATCGGCCCGCGCGCCACGCCGTTGATGCGCTTGGGAATGCCACTCTGGAAATCGATGACTACCTCTTCGGGCTCGTCGGGCGCGGCCATCGGCGAGGTGGTCCACTGGTACATGGGCTCCTCGGGCTCGTTCCACGGGTCTTCCAGCAAGCCGCCCTCATGGCTGAGGTGCCAGAGGTTGCGGTCGCGGCTGTAGATCGACTTTTCCGTAGCGGTGACTGGGACGTTGTACTCGGCAGCGTAGTCTAGGGCATCTTTGCGGCTGCGGATGGTCCACTCGCGCCAGGGGGCAATCACGCGCAGCCGCGGGTTGAGCGCCATGACGGTGAGCTCGAAGCGCACCTGGTCGTTGCCCTTGCCCGTACAGCCGTGGGAGACGGCGTCGGCGCCCTCCAGCTCGGCGATCTCGACCATGCGCTTGGCGATCAACGGCCGGGCCACGCTGGTGCCCAGCAAATACTTGCGCTCGTAGATGGCGCCCGACTGCATCATGGGATACAGGTAGTCGGTGATGAACTCCTCGCGCAGATCTTCGATGTAGATCTTGCTGGCGCCAGAGGCGATGGCCTTTTCCTCTAGGCCGCCCAGCTCTTCGCCCTGGCCGAGGTTCGCTGTGAAGCAAATGACCTCGCAGCCGTAGTTGTTGCGCAGCCAGGGAACGATTACCGAGGTGTCAAGGCCGCCGGAGTAGGCCAGAACGACTTTTTCGACGCTGGATTTGGTTTGTTTTGCCATAGAGAGAGTTGGTCCTGCTTTCTGATAAGATGGGGAGCACTGTAGGACGATCTTGGAAGATCGTCCTACGGGTGGGTTGTGTTGCAATCAGGCATGGTAGAGATTGACCACATCGCGCAGCATGGCTGCTGCAGTGCCGGTAGGGCCGCGCTCGTCGATGGCGACAAAGATCGTCTCGAACAGATCGCTTTCGAAGATGACGCCCATCTCCCAGCCGTTAACCTGCGCCAACTTGTGTGTGGCCGGCAGCCACACCGGTTGAACGCTGAGATCGTACCCGCCATCGGCGCGGCGCTCGGCAATGCCCACCAACTTGCACACCTCTCCTCCCGCAAGGGAAGGGCCGGGGGCGGGTGGAATCCCGCGGATCCCGATCACGGGCTGCACATCGGCCACCGTGGCCGGAAACCCCAGCACAGCGTTGGCCACGATAGTTAGCTTGTTGGCCGTGTCCCAGCCGTCCACGTCCAGCGTTGGGTCGGCCTCGGCGATGCCGCGGCGCTGCGCTTCGGCCAGGGCGCTGTCGTAAGGTTGGCCGGCGGCCATCTGCGTCAGGATGTAGTTGCTGGTGCTGTTGAAGATGCCTTCGACGCGCTGCACGGTAGCCGCTACTAAGTCGCGCACACCCACGTTGACCACCGGCAGCCCGCCACAGACCGTCGCCGAAAAGGCCAGCCGCACGCCCTGCTGTTGCGCCAGGTTGTGTAAGGTAGCGTAGGCCAAAGCCAACGGCCCTTTGTTGGCCAGCACAACGTCCAGGCCAGCGTGGATGGCCGCTGAGACGAAGCTCAGAGCCGGCTGGGCATCGCACAGGTTGACCGGCGACGCTTCCAGCAGCACATTGGCGCGCACTTGACGCAGCAGATCAAGGGCGGTGGCGCCGGGCTGGCCGCCGGAGAATGTGCCGGCATCGCCGCCCGCCAGCTTGTGGTGCAGCAGGGCGGCCGGATCGATCCCGTGCGCATCCGCTACGGCCCCACGGCTGTCGCTGGCGCCGACAACGCGCAGGCGCAGGCCGTAGCGCTGCGCCAACACGTCCGGCCGCGTGGCCAAGAGGCGCAAGAACTGGCGATGGACGTTTCCCAGGCCCACCAGGATCAAATCGACCGTGCGCAGCGTGCTCATGACGGCTCCGTGTCGTGGGGTGGGGTATCGGCGACTACGGCGGCTGCAATTGCCACATCCTGACCGAGTTCCTGGGCCGAGTCGGGCGCCGGGATGTCTGACCGGTCACGTCCGTGCTTGGCCTTGAGCCAGGCCAGGCCTTGTTTGAGCTTGCCCGGCTTCTTGGCGATGGGCGGACGCGGTTCGGGCGCGGCGAAGGGTTCCTGATCGGTGATCTTAGCAACGGCATACGTCGCCAACACCTTGAGCGATGCCAGTACCGGCGCCGCCAGAAAGGCGCCTAGGATGCCGGCAAACCCAGCGCCGACAACCACGCCGATGAGCACGATCAATGGATGCAAGTTGAGGCTCATGCCCATGATGCGCGGCACCAACACGTTGTTTTCGACCTGTTGAATCACGACGTACACAAGCACGACGATGCCGGCGAAAAGCAGATTGCTAACGGGAAGATAGGACGGTCCTTGAATCAAGGCCACCAGAACCGCCGGGATCATGGCCAGGATAGGGCCTAGGTTGGGTACCACCTCCAAAATGCCGGCCAGAAGGCCCAGGACGAACGCGCCCTGAACGCCTAGCACCGACAAGACGATCGTTGTGACAATCCCTACGGTGAGCGAGAGAACGATCTGGCCCCGAAAGAAGCTCTTCCACACTGCGTCCAGGCGCCGGGCGAGTTCTTGCATCTCCGTGCGGTAGGTGGGCAGAGTCCATTGGTTGAGAGCCGCGCGCAGTTGGTTGCCGTCTTTCGTCAGGTAGAATGTGTAGACCAGCAGCAAGAAGGAGCTGAAAACGACGGCGAGGACGCTTGAGGCGATGCCGGCGGCCGTGCGAAAGACGCCGCCGGCCGTGCGCACGCCCTCCAGAAAGTAGTTGACCATGTCGGTCACAGCCGGCATGCGCAGCTCGCTGATGGTTTGTTGGATTTCGTCTTCGTAGGTGAGCACGATCTGTTTGACGTCGACGGCGCGACCGAGTACGTTGATCGCCACGGCGTTGTCGACGATCTGATCGCGTATCTGTTGCAGCAGCGCCGGCAGTTGGGTCAGAACGTCTGCGATGGAGCGCACGCCGCCAACGATCGCCGGCACCAGCAAAACCGGCCCCAGCGCCACCAACAACACCAGCATCAAGAGGCACAACAGCGCAGCCAGCCCGCGGCTAACGCGATGGCGCTCCAGCCAGCCTACTAGCGGCTGGAGAATGTAGGCCAGCACCGCGGCCAGCGCCAAGGTCGGCACCACGGAGCGCGCAAGATACACCAGGCCGACGGCGACCAACAGCGCAATCACCGTGACGAGGAATTTGGTATCGCGGCTCCAGTGGGGAGATGGGGGAGACGTGGACATAGCCCAGATTATACCAGGCCGGCCGGTTAAGCGCCAGACCAGACCGACTATGCTTGGCGGGGCGCCAGCCAGCGCAGCACGGGCAGCGGCGTGTGTTGCGCCAGCGTCCGCCACCAGGGGGGCTCGCCGACTGCGCGCTCTGCCTCGCTGAGGTTGAGCACCACCGCAATCTCGTCGCAACGATGAAACTTGGCACAGAACACACACTCGCCCCAGATTTTGGGTGTAATGCTCCAGCGATCGACGACCTGGAACCCCTGGTTTTGGAAGAAGTTGGGGCGCAAGGTGAGGGCGCAGACCTGGTCTAGCCCGCGCTGGCGCGCTGTGTCCAGCAGGTAAGCGACGAGTTGCGCGCCGATGCGCTGTCCCTGGAACTCCGTCGCGACGGCCAAGGAGCGAATTTCGGCCAGGCTGGAAGTGAGGGCGATCAGGGAGCCGCAGCCGGCCAAGCGGCCGTCGAGCTCGGCAACCACGAAATCTGGCAAGGCCACCCAGACCTGAGCCTCGCTGCGAGGCAGCATCAGGTTCTGGGCGGCAAAGCCGTTGATCAGAGCCGCGATGGCAGGGACATCAGACTCGGCGGCAGGACGAATGATAAGCGACATGATGACTCCGCAAGGGTAATCCGGTTTCCCGGAAACTGAGAGCTATTTGCCGAAGAAACCGGGGTCAAAATCCGGCCAGCACCGCGCCCAGGCGCTCAACGACCAGGTCGATCTCGGCGCGACTGATGATGAGCGGCGGCACCAGGCGCAGGACGTTGGGGCCGGCGCCGACCGTCAGCAGGCCGTGGCCATAGCCCGCTTTCGCCACGTCGGCGGCGAGCAAGTCGGCCAGTTCGACGCCGATGAGCAGGCCTTGGCCGCGTACTTCCTTGATGTGCGGGCTGTTGAGCTCGGCCAGACGCTCCTGCAAGTAGGCGCCGTTGGCACGCACGGAAGCTAGGAAGTCCGGTTGGCTCACCCGACTGACCAGCTTCTCGGCGACAGCGGCCACCAGGGGCCCACCGGCGAAGGTGCTGGCGTGGTCGAAAGGATGGATGGCATCGGCGACGCGCTGGGTCATGAGCACGGCGCCCATGGGCAGGCCGCCGGCCAGCGGTTTAGCCGCCGTGAGCATGTCAGGCGTCACGCCGTAACCCTGGTAGGCCCACAGGTTGCCGGTGCGCCCCAGCCCGCACTGCACCTCGTCGAAGATCAGCAGGGCGTCGTGGGCGTCGCACAGTTGGCGCAGGCCGGCCAGAAACTGCGGCGTGGCGGGGTGAACGCCGCCCTCGCCTTGCACCGGCTCGACGATGACGGCGCACACGTCGTCGGCGATGGCGGCTTGCGCCGAGTCTACGTCGTTAAACGCAGCAAAGCGCACACCCGGCATCAGCGGCTGGAACGGTTCCTGATATTTGGGGCGATCCGTGGCGGCCAGAGAGCCGAAGAGACGGCCGTGAAATCCGCCGCTGAAGGCCACGATGGTGTGTTTGCCTTCGCCGTGCTTGTCGCGCGCGTAGCGGCGGGCGAACTTGAACGCGCTTTCGTTGGCGCTGGCGCCGCAGTTGGCATAGTGCACGCGGTCGGCAAAGCTGGTGTCGCAAAGCAGCTTGGCCAGCTGCGCCTGCGGCGCTGTGTGATACAGGTTGCTCACGTGCCACAGCTTGCTGCTCTGTTCGATTAGAGTCTGCACCAACTCCGGGTCATTGTAGCCCAGCGCGTTGACGGCAATGCCCGCAACGCAGTCGATGTACTCGCGACCCTCTGTGTCGAAGACTCGGCAGCCCTCGCCGCGCTCCAACACGAAATCGGGACGTGGGTAGACCTGCAACACATAAGTATGTTCAAGATCGACAATGTCTTGCGTGTTCATGCGAATCCTTTGCGATTGCCGGCAAGCGGTGAGCAGCGGAAGTCCGATCGCCGGTCACCGATCACCGGTTACTGCTGACCAATCACTGTGCCGCTGCCCGCAGCCAGGCCCGCCAGATTGGTGATGACCGCAGCGGCCACGCCGTTGTGCACAGCCTCGACCGCGGCGCGCACCTTCGGAATCATGCCGCCGTTGATCTGGCCGCTGGCGATGTACGCTTCGACCTGGGCCACGGTTAAGTGCGGAACGACAGAGTCGTCGATTTTGACGCCGGGCACGTTGCTGACGAAGACCAGCCGCGCGGCGTCTAGGGCCACTGCCAACGCGCCGGCCACCTGATCGGCGTTGACGTTGTAGGATTGGCCGTCGACGCCCAGGGAGATGGGGGAGACGACGGGCACAATGCCCAGGCCCATCAGTTGGCGCAGCCAATCGCTGCGCACCTCAGCTACCTGTCCGACAAAGCCGATGTCCTGGCCGCGCGGCCGCAGCGGCCGCACGCGGACCAGCCCCAGATCCACGCCGCTGATGCCTAGCGCCTCGACGCCGGCGTTGACCAACCAACGCGTGAGCCGGGTGTTGACCAGCCCGCTGAGCACCATCTTCACCAGACGCAAGCTTTCAGCGCTGGTCACGCGCAGGCCGTCCACGATCTCGAACGGCACGTGCAGTTGAGTGTGCAACTCGGCGATCTCCTTGCCGCCGCCGTGCACGATCACCACGGCCGCCGACTTCTGGACAGCGGCTACCGCCTGCACAAACCCGGCCAAAAACTGGTCGTCGTCGATCTCGTTGCCGCCGACCTTGAGGACGATGGAAGAAGGGGTGAGTGCGGGAAGAGTGTTCATGGCATGTGTGACTTGGCTCGTGATGGGTCATGCGTAACTCGAGGCTGGTGGAAGGTGAGAACGCAGCCGGGAGCCCTGGTTACGAGTTACGCATTACCCGCTTCTCGTCATGTCCTACGCTTCCAGCCCCATCGTCTCCTCCAGCCCGAACATCAGGTTCATGTTCTGCACTGCCTGGCCGGAGGCGCCTTTGATCAGGTTGTCGAGGCTGCTGGTGACGATGAGGGTTGGTGTGTTGGGCACGAAGGTTAGTCCGATGGCACAGCGGTTGCTACCCACGGTGTGCTGCAGGGTTGCCACCTGGCCGGCAGGGAGCAGGTGCACGAAGGGTTCGCGAGCATAACATGCGGTGTAAGCCGCCCGCACCGCGGCCTCGTCCACTGCGGCCGGCAAGGTCACGTACATGGTCGAGAGGATGCCTCGGCTCACCGGCAACAGGTGAGGGGAGAAGACGATGCGCCAAGGGTGAGCCGGCTGGCTGCCGCTGCCGGACAACGCCGCCTGTCCGAGCTCCTGCTCCATCTCGGCAATGTGGCGGTGGGCGTAGCCGATGCTGTAGGGAGAGAGGTTCTCGTTGGCCTCGACGAAGCTCGTGTTGAGCTTGGGCTTGCGGCCGGCGCCGCTGACGCCCGATTTGCTGTCCACGATCACCTGACCAGCCAGCCAGGCGGCTTGCGCCAGCGGCCAGAGGCCCAGGATCACGCTGGTGGGATAGCAGCCGGGATTAGCAACCAGCCGGGCCGTCGCGATCTCAGCCCGGTGCAGCTCCGGCAGGCCGTAGACCGCCTCTTGCAGCAGGGTCGGCTCTGTATGCGCCAGCCCGTACCAGGCTGCGTAAGTGGCCGGATCATGCAGGCGGAAGTCGGCGCTGAGGTCGATGGCGCGTGCGCCGGCCGCAAGCACCGACGCCACCGCCGGCATGGAGGCAGCATGCGGCAGACACAGAAACACCACATCGACCTCGCCCAGCGGGGCCTCGGCGAGGGAAATCAACGGCTCATCCCAGGGGCAGGGAAACACGTCGCTCAGCCGCTGGCCGCCGTGGCTCTCGGTGGTCAGCCAGGCCACTTGTACGGCCGCATGTTTGCGCAAGAGCTTGTACAGCTCGAAGCCGGTGTAGCCCGTGACGCCCATAATGCCGGCTCGGATCATGGCATGACTCCTTCGTGGCTTCCCCCGTTTCCTGGCAACTCGGAGGTCCCTGGGAAACTAGGGAAAGCGGGGAAAACTGCGGACAAAAAAAAGCTCTCCATCTGGAGAGCTTCGCTGCCGTCATCGCCGTTGACTTTGGCCCACGCGCAACTACCCAGACAGTCGTCCGGTTCGCGGTGTAGGCCTCCTGATGGCGATCAACATGGCTAGGGTCATAGGTCTTCTCGTGCGTGCGCCGCCGGGCGCTAACTGCTGGCGGACTTATAGCACAAAAGCACTTGGCTGTCAACTTGTGGCACACGTCCGTGCGCCAAGGCTCGGTCATCCTTGCGCGGCTGGGCGCTTATGCCGTCCTTTGCGTAGCCGCTTGCCGGTGCCCGCGGGCGCACCCGGTCCGGCGGTTACGTCGGCTGCTGTTCCTGGCCCGGTCAGCAGCGCCGGCGGCGATTTCTCCTTGCGCATGCGCGCCGTGAGCTGAACCGCGACGGCCTGGCTGCGGCGGACGCCTTCCTGGAACAGCGCTTTCAACTCCTGGGGATTGAGCCTTTCGCCGTTGGCGTACCAGTGGTAGACTGCCTGACCGGTGGCGTAGGTGCCGGCATAGGCGATGGCTACCTTGAGCACCAGGCCCAGGGGCAACAAGCCAACCAGCTCGCGCGCAATCTGGCGCCACATGAAGCCTGCGCCGACCACCGATGCCAGCTTGGGCAGCAGATCGCGCAGCGTGCCCATGTCGCCCATCAACATGGCGATCTTGTACGACATGACGAGTTGATTCTTGGTCAGGATGATCATGTCGGCGAGGGCGAAAGGGAAGGTGAGCACGGGAACGAGCTCGGCGACGCCGGTGCCCAGGGCATAGCCGGCGTTGGTGAGGCAAGTGTCCTGGATGAGCTTCTGCGCCACCTGTGGCCGCAAGCCGGGATAGGCGCGCGCCCAGGCCAGCTCGCGGCCGCGTACGGCTTCAAGGAAAGCCGGCAACACGACGTCCGCAATGGCCTTGGGATCGTCCAGTGCACCCACCAGCACGCGATGCGGCTGGGTTGTGGCGCTGCCGCCCGCATCGATGGTGGCAATGGGCGTAGACGCACCGTCCAAGATGACCAAAAGCGCTGCGGGTTGGGCGGCAACGGCTGCCACGTCATCGCGCCGGAGCTGGTCCAGACTTTGCAGCACCATCACTCGCAGGTCATAGTTGGCCAGCGTAGCCACGTCGGAGTAGCTCAAAGGCAGGCGAAAAGTGGGCGCTGTGGTCAACGGCTGGTTGGTTGCGTGTGGTCCGCGCTGCAAGAAGCCCTGCAGCCGGCCGGCGCCCTCAGCGGAGCCAACGAAGGCTAGGCGTGGCGTCTGCATGGCGGCTTCTTGGATTGCTCGGACGTCGATCTCCCCGGCAACTTTCCACAGTTGACCGAGTTCATTTAGTTTTGCCATATCGGTGTCTCCTAGGCTGCAGGCGACTTCTACCACAGGCGTGGCTGCGGGACGATCCGTGCGTAGTTATAGAACCCATGGGGTTAGGCACGACACTCTCTCTGCTTAGAAGCTGCTGACAGATGGTCGCCAGCTTGCTGTAGGCCTGGCTCAGCGCTCCTGTGCGCGACCCACCACAGCCTGGAGCTGCTCTTCTAGAACGTATTGGTCGCGCAGGGGCACGAGGCTGAGGAATTGTTGGTTGGCGATGTCCAGACGGCCCCGGTCGTCCATGGGATGGTAGCGCAGCAGCAAGGTGCGCCAACCGCGGCCGGCTACCTCGTAGCCGACGAGTTGGCGCAGGGACACGGTGATGGGCCGGTGGAGCGGCATGCGCAAGGTGACGTGCTCGCCTGTGATTGCCACGCTGGCCCATCCCCGCGGCACTGTGATCAGGGTCAGGGCGACGCAAGCCATGAACATGATGGCATTCTCAGCCGTGGGCCGTCGGATCAGGTCGATCAACAGCGCTGTGCTCAGCAGGACGGGCAGGGTGAAAAGAAACTGATAGGCAGGCGGTGGACGCAACAGGGTTTGCTCGCTTGCCATGGTCAGCCTCCTTGCAGTCGCCGGCTGATGGCTTCTTGCACAATGCGGGCATCGGCCGGCAAGTACACGGGCGGGTTGGCTGCCAGCGCTTCGACCTCTGGCAACGTGTCCTCATGATAGCCGGTCTTGAACTGAGTGAATTTCAGGCCGTGGGCGGTGGAGATCACTACGACTCGGTCGTGGCGCTTGATCACGCCTTGCCGGGCCAACTTGAACAACACGGCGAGCGCTACGCCGGTGTGGGGACACGTGTACATGCCGGTGCGGTCGGCCTGCGCCGCTGCGTTGGCCAGCTCGTGCTCTGTGGCTTGCTCCACGATGCCGTCGAACTGCCGCAAGGTGCGCACGGCTTTCTCGTAGCTCACCGGCGCGCCGATCTGAATGGCCGAGGCGAGCGTCTTCTGCGCCTGGATCGTGACCGGCTCGCGAAAGCCGTTGAGGTAGCTGAGGTAGAGGGGGTTGGCCTTTTCGGCCTGGGCCGCCACCAGTCGCGGCAGCTTGCTGATGATGCCGAGGTCCTTGAGCAAGAGCAAGCCCTTGCCCAGCGCGCTGATATTGCCCAGGTTGCCTACCGGGATGATGATCCAGTCAGGCACGGCCCAGTCGAACTGCTGCACGATCTCGATGCCGACCGTCTTCTGGCCCTCGATGCGCAGGCTGTTCATGCTGTTGGCCAGGTAGATGCTGTTGTCCTCTGTCACCTCTTGCACGATGCGCATGCAGCCGTCGAAGTCGGTATCCAGCGCCAGCACCAGCGCGCCGTTGGCGATAGGCTGGATGAGCTGGGCGGCGCTGACCTTGCCGCGCGGCAGGAAGACGATGGTGGGAATGCCGGCGGCCGCGCCGTAGGCCGCCAGCGCAGCCGATGTGTCCCCTGTGCTGGCGCAGGCCACAGCGCGCACCGGCGAGCTGCCGCTGCGGATCATCTGCTGCACCACGCTCACCAGGACGGTCATGCCCAGGTCCTTGAAGGAGCCCGTGTGCGAGTTGCCGCACATCTTCACCCACAGGTCATCCAGTCCGATTTGCTGGCCCAAGCGGTTAGCCCAGAACAGATTGCTGTTGCCCTCGAACATGGAGACGATGTTGTCGTCGTCGATGTCGGGGATGACCCATTCCTTCTTGCCCCAAACGCCGCTGCCGTAGGGCCATTGGGTGGTGCCGGTGCGGCGATCCATCAGTTGCATCCAGGCAATCGCGCTACGATCGCGCAGCGCGTCCACGTCGTGTGCCACCTCAAGCAGGCCGCCGCAGGTCGGGCAACGATAGATCACATCATAGAGCGAGTAGCGGCCGGTGCAGCCGCGAAAACACTGAAACCAGGCGGAATAGGCCATGGGACCGAGCTCCGAAGTTGCGCGCGAAGTAGACAGGTAGACGGTAGACAGGTAGACAAGGAAACAGAGAAGTCCAGTAGTTCACGATTTGGCTCGTGGTGTGCACTCTAGCACGCTGTTGAACATTGACAGATTGACCCGACATAACTATTCAGGTGCCGGGCACTTGCGACCGGTTTACAGCTTGAGCCGGCTCTGCAGACGCCCTGGCCAGCGCAGCCTTAAGCGCCCGGCACCCAGGGCTGAATAGTTGCGAAATTGTAAGAAAAGGCGTGCGCCAAAGCCGGTTTTGTTCATGCAGTTTTCATTTTGCGCGGGTATAATCGAACGTGCGCCTGCAAAGGTGTGCGTCACGAGGTAACTGCTCAGGTGCCGGGCATTTGTAGGCGATTTGCGACCTAGGTTGGCTTCGCAGACACGTTTGCAAACCAGCATCCAAATGCCCGG
>DAOUBX010000142.1:0-21823 GCA_034432445.1 Anaerolineales bacterium | reverse complement strand
CGGGCACTTAAGGCTGCGCTGGCCAGGGCGTCTGCAGAGCCGGCTCAAGCTGGAAACCGGTCGCAAGTGCCCGGCACCTGAATAGTTACTTGAAGAGACCAAAATCAGCGGTCATCGATTCGCCAACGCGGGCCTGGGTGACGCAAGGCCGAGCGCTTCTATCAATCAATCGCTCAGACGCCGGGCGCCGGCAGCCGGCTTGCGACCTTAGTCAGCTGTGCGGCAAGTGACAACTCATAGGCGGCGAAAACTCAAGCGCCCGAAGCCCACGGCTCGGCGATTGTGATTCGTCTTTGTTTGTAGTTGCACAAACACTCAAGTAGTGGTAATATACGGTGCACGGCGCTTCACAAATCCCGGACAAGACTTCAGTTAATTGCGCAAGGAGGCATGCAAAGCATGACAGATAAAGCAGTTCCCGATATCGTCGTCGGACGCTTGCCCATTTACCTCAGGGCGCTCTCGTTTCTCAAAGCAGACAACCGCGAGATCACGTCCTCGCAGGAGCTTGGTGATCGCCTCGGTATCAGTTCAGCGCAGATTCGCAAAGACCTCTCGCACTTTGGAGAGTTCGGCAAACAAGGTACCGGCTACGATATCGGCCACCTCGAGCGCAATCTCAGAGAGATCCTCCACGTTGATCGCATGTGGGACGTAGTGCTCGTGGGCGCAGGCGATCTGGGACATGCGCTGGTCAGTTATCGCGGTTTTGCCGGCCGCGGCTTTCGCATCGCCGCCGTGTTCGACAAAGACCCGGCCAAGATCGGCATGAAGATTGCCGATGATCTGGTCGTTGAAGACGTAAACAACTTGTCGCAACGCGTCAAAGAAGCAGGCTGGAAGATCGCAATCATTGCCGTGCCTGCCGAGAGCGCGCAGAGTGTTGCGAATACGCTCATCGCCGCCGGCGTGGTTGCCATCTTGAATTATGCGCCGATCACCCTGATGTGTCCGTCCAGCATCCGCGTGGAACAGATTGATCCGGCCGTCCATCTGCAACACCTGACCTATTACCTTGGGTGAGGACGGCACACGCGCCCCGCAACGTCGTCGGCCCTGTGACCGTCCCCGGTCATGGGGCCGATTGGTTTTCCCACGCATAGGCCAACGCGTGTGGCTGGACAGCCAACGCATTTCCTTTTTTGCCGTGCGTAAATTGGTACGATATGACGCATATCATGGACAGCCCCTTTGCACTTGGCGTATGATGGAAACCAAGGAATGGCTGCCCGCTGCGTGGTTGTTGCGCGTTTGCTCAACTGAGAACTCAGAAAGGCAGAGGTCATTGCGATGGTTGTACGTCAGATCATGACTAGCCCGGTTGTTTCGGTGGACGCCGATGCCTCGATCGGGACCGCTTTGCAATTGATGCATGCCGGCAACTTTCGGCGTTTGCCTGTGTTGCAAGACGGGCGCCTGGTGGGCATCATCACCGACAGGGACCTGCGCCTGGCAACCAACTCGCCCTTGGTCTTGAGCGAGAAATGGTATAGCGACTTCATTTTGGACTCTATCAAGGTGAAATCGTGCATGACGGCCGATCCTGTCACCATTAGCCCGGAGACGAGCATTCTCGCCGCTGCCAAACTGATGCGCGAACGCAAGTTCGGCGGTCTACCGGTTGTCGAGGATGATCATTTGGTCGGCATGATCACCGTTACCGACTTGCTGGATTGCTTGATCCATCTCCTGGAGGAAAGGGAGGCGTAAAACGTCCAGTTTCGTGACTGACCGATGACAAGTCAACTAAGCAGAAGCGGCAAAGTTGCCGTCCAACCACAATGAAGTGGAGGTCAAGACATGGCTAGAGGCACTGTCGTTGTCGATACGAACCGCTGCAAAGGGTGTGAGCTGTGTACGACCGTCTGTCCGCAGCACGTGTTGTCCATGGCCGATTTCTACAATGCGCGTGGCTATCGCCCGGTTCAACTGGTCGATCCCTTGGGCAAATGCACCGGCTGCACGTTGTGCGCCGTCATATGCCCCGATGTTGTGCTAACCGTCTATCGGCTGCCGGCCAAAGCCAGCCCAAAACCACTCAGCATGTCCGCCGCCGTTGCGGCCTGACAGACGTCAACTAAGGAGGCGAACGATGGCAAAGGAACTGTGGAAGGGCAACGAGGCGATGGCCGAAGCGGCGCTGCGCGCGGGGGTGGAAGCCTACTTTGGCTACCCCATCACTCCCCAGACCGAATTGCTTGAGTACATGGCGCGCGAGATGCCGAAACGGGGACGGGTGTTTTTACAGGCTGAGAGCGAGTTGGGCGCTATCAACATGCTCTATGGCGCCGCCTGCGCCGGCGCCCGCGGCCTGACCTCATCGTCCAGCCCCGGCATCAGCCTGATGACCGAAGGTCTCAGCTACATCGCCGGCACCGAAGTGCCGGCCGTTGTGATCGATATCATGCGGGGCGGTCCTGGCCTCGGCAACATCCAGCCCAGCCAGGGCGACTACTTCCAAATGACCAAATCCCTGGGCCACGGCGACTACAACGCCTTGGTGCTGGCCCCTGCCACCTTGCAGGAAGCGGTCGATATGGTATACCAGGCCTTCGACCTGGCGGAACGCTACCGCACAGTTGTGGTCATCCTGGCGGACGGCGCCATTGGCCAGATGATGGAGCCGGTCGAGATGCCGCCGGAGCGGCCGCTGCTGACAGAGGCCGAACGGCCGGATTGGGCACTGCGCGGAGCCAAAGGTCGCGAGCACCGCATCCTTACCTCCCTCAACCTCACGCCAGAAGGACTGGAGCGTCACAACTTGCGCTTGCAGGCGCGGCTGGCCGAGATACGCAAGAACGAAGTGCGCTGGGAAGAGCAGATGACCGCCGACGCCGACCTCCTGCTGGTGGCTTTCGGCACCGTGGGGCGCGTGTGCCGCACAACCCTGCGGCTAGCGCGGCAGAATGGACTGCGCGTCGGCCTGCTCCGACCGATTAGCTTGTGGCCTTTCCCAGAGAAGCGCTTGGCAGAGCTGGCTGGTCAAGTGCGCGCGGTCCTGGTGGTGGAGATGAACGCCGGCCAAATGCTGCTGGACGTCAAGGCAGCGGTCGGCGGGCGGGCGCCCGTGCATTTCTACGGCCGCATGGGCGGCATCGTGCCGTTACCCGACGAGATCTACGAGCAATGCGCCAAGGTGGCGAGCGGTTTCGACCTGGTCACAAGTGTTCCCGGTCGCAACGGCCACACAGCATCGGCGCAGTCCATTGAACGGGCTGTAGTGATTTGAGTGAGGGATGCACCATGAACATCGACCTATCTGAATTTGAGGTTGTCTACCAACGCCCTGAAGCCCTGACCGAAGTCTCCACGCACTACTGCCCCGGCTGCACCCACGGCCTGATCCATCGCCTGGTGGCCGAGGTCATCGACGAGCTAGGCATTCGCGAGCGCACAATCTGCGTAGCTCCTGTAGGGTGCGCCGTGTTTGCTTACAACTACTTCAACGTAGATGGCTGCGAGGCGCCGCATGGCCGCGCGCCCGCCATGGCCACCGGTCTCAAGCGGGTGCAGCCGGACAAGATCGTCTTCACCTACCAGGGCGACGGCGACCTCGCCGCCATTGGCACCAACGAGATCATCCACGCGGCTCAGCGCGGCGAGCAGATCACAGTCGTTTTCGTCAACAACGCCAACTATGGCATGACAGGCGGTCAAATGGCCCCAACCACGCTGGCGGGCATGGTGACCACCTCTAGTCCCTTTGGACGCGACGTGAAATCGGTAGGCCAGCCGATGCGCGTGGCCGAGTTGATCAGCGTCTTGCCTGGAGCCGCCTACGTCGTACGTCGCTCGGTTCACAACGTGGCCAACATCAACAAGACCAAGGCTGCCCTGAAGACGGCGTTCCAGGTGCAGTTGGAAGGCCTGGGCTTGAGCCTGGTCGAGGTGCTGTCCTCCTGCCCCACCAACTGGCACATGGCGCCGCCCGATGCCCTGCGCTGGATCGAGGAGGCTATGATCCCGGTCTTCCCGCTAGGCGATTACCGCGTGGCAGAAACCGTGGAACCCCTGACGAGGAAAACGCGCGGTAACCGGTGAAAGGAGCAACCCATGCACGAGGAAATCATCATCTCCGGCTTCGGCGGCCAAGGGGCGCTGTTCGCCGGCCAGCTTCTGGCCTACGCCGGCATGGATGCGGGCAAACATGTGACCTGGATCCCCTCTTACGGCCCCGAAATGCGCGGCGGCACGGCGCACTGCACAGTGGTCATTTCCGACGAGCCGATCGGCTCGCCGTTGGTGCGTCACCCATCGGCCGTGATTGCCTTGAACCTGCCTTCGCTCGACAAATACGAAGGGCTGGTCAAACCGGGCGGGCTGTTGATCTACAACAGTTCGTTGATCGAACGTCCTGTCTATCGCACCGATCTGCGGGTCATCGCTGTGCCTGCTAACGACATCTCGATCGAAGAAACGGCGCGGGTCAACGAAAGTGGCCAGGGAGATGCGCGGCTGGCCAACGTCGTCACGGTGGGAACACTGGTGCAGGCCACCGGTATCTTCGATCTGGACCTGTTGGCCGCTGCGCTGGCAGCGCACTTGCCCGAGCGCCATCGGCGCTGGCTGGAGCCCAACCATCGCGCCTTGCAGCGCGGCGCCATGTTCGCCGAGAAGGCGCTGGCGTAGCCAACTCAGGATTAGTCAGATGTACAAGAGAATTCTGCTGCCATTGGACGGTTCCAAGCTGGCTGAGGCCGCCCTCCCCCACGCCGCGCGCCTTGCCCAGCAGTTCGACAGCGAGCTCGTGCTGCTGCGCGTGGTGGTCTCCCCCTACGCCATTGTGGCCCCTGACCTGGTGTTGGCCGGGACAGATCCCGATCTGCGTGAGCTGTCGACCCATGCTGCGCAATACCTCGAAGGTGTTGCGGGCCAGCTCCGCGCCCAGGGCTTGCGGGTGCGCACAGAAGTGTGCGAAGGTCCGGTGGCCGAGGCAATTCTCGAACACGCTGCTCAGCTCGGCGTTGATCTGATTGTAATGTCTACCCATGGCCGCGGCGGAGTATTGCGTTGGGTATACGGCAGCGTGGCCGAGCGCGTGCTGCAAGGCTCGACCTGCCCAATCCTACTGATCCGCTCTACGGAGAAATAGCAGCTGCCGGTCGCGAACAAAGACGTTCGTGGCCGGCGCCGGCGATGAGGCCGGCGCCCTTCAAGGAGGAAACCACCGATGACTACACCCTGGGGCAATCGCTATGCCCTGCGCACGGAAGGAATGACCAGCTCGGTGATCCGCGAGCTGCTGAAGTTGACCGAAGCCCCCGATGTGATCTCCTTTGCCGGCGGCCTGCCCGCGCCGGAGGTCTTTCCGGTGGAAGAGTTCAGACAAGCGGCCGATACCGTGCTAAAAGAAATGGGGCCCAAGGCCCTGCAATATGGCGCCACCGAGGGCTACATGCCCTTGCGCACCTTCATCGTCAAGACCATGGCCCGCTACGGCATCTACGCCCAAGAGGACAACGTCCTGATCACCAGCGGCTCGCAGCAAGCGCTCGACCTGATCGGCATGGTCTTGCTCAACCCCGGCGACAAGATCTTGACCGAAAAGCCGACCTATCTGGGCGCGCTGCAAGCATGGCGTGCTTATCAGGCCCGCTATGTGACCGTGCCCATCGACGAACACGGCCTGCGCACCGATCTGCTGGAGGAGGCGTTGCGTTCCGGGCCGAAGTTCATGTACATCCTGCCCAACTTCCAGAACCCAGGCGGTGTGACCCTGTCCCTGAAACGGCGCATGGAGCTGATCAAGATGGCCGATGACTACGGCATCCCGATCATCGAGGACGATCCTTACGGTCAGCTGCGCTATTCGGGCGAACATCTGCCCCCCTTGGTGGTGCTGGACTGCGATCACCTGGAGAGTCGCGCCCACGACGGCCATGGCTATTTCACCGGCAACGTAATCTATACCAGCACTTTCAGCAAGACCTTGGCGCCTGGCCTGCGGCTTGGCTGGATCGTGGCGCCGGTGGAAGTGATCCAACGCTGCGTGCAGGCCAAGCAGGGCATCGACCTCCATACCAGCACCTTCACGCAGATGGTCGCCTACGAGCTGGTCAAGGATGGCTTCCTCGATCAACACGTCAAGCTGATCCGCAAGGTCTACGCCGAGCGTCGCGATGTGATGCTTGCCGCCATGGAGCGCTATTTCCCCACAGAGGTCACTTGGACGCGGCCTGATGGCGGTCTCTTCCTATGGGCCTGGATGCCGGAGGAGATCAACACCGCCGAGCTGCTGAAGCGGGCGGTGGCGCGCCACAAGGTCGCTTTTGTGCCGGGCAACGCTTTCCATCCGGATGGCAGCGGCACCAACACGATGCGTTTGAACTTCTCCAACGCCAAGCCGGACATGATCGAAGAAGGCATTCGCCGCCTAGGACTGTTGCTCAAAGAGACTATCGGCGAGACAGCGCGGGTCAAAGTGATGGCATAGTCTCCCGGTGACCTGGGTTGAGGCGTCCGGAGCTTGTAAGCGAACAGCAACCCCGCAGAAAGGTTGTACCCATGCCCCATACCGTGAGCGAAGTCATGACAACCGACGTAATCGTGGTCGACGTGCTGGCGTCGCTGGACGAAGCGCGCGCGTTGATGGAAGACAACGCCGTGCGCCGGCTGCCGGTGGTCGACGACGAGGGCGAACTGGTTGGTATTCTGAGCTGGGGCGACGTACGCGAGGCGAGCTCGATCGAGGCCGCCGCCGTCAACCCCTATGCGCCAGAGGCCGACGAGGAGTGGCTCACAGTGTGGGAGGCCATGACCAAGGATCCACTGGTGGTGACGCCGGAAACCAGCCTGGCCGACGCGGTCGAGATGATGCTGACCCACAAGATCGGCTGTTTGCCGGTGGTCAAATCGCTCAAAGGGCCGGAGCGGCGCCAGCTGGTGGGCATCGTCACCGAGAGCGATATCTTCCGCCTGGTCTTGCGGGACTGGCGGCAACAGGAGCAGCAAAACTAGTACAGTACGGCGTCTATACGCCAGCGGTCTTCACCCGACCGGGGGCAGCCGGGCCCTGGCATCAGGCCCAGTCGGAGTCTAGGCTTCAGCCGGGCCCTGCCGGCGAACTCGGCAAAAGTTTCGGCTTCGGTCGGGTTTGGACGGTGAGCCAGTTGCGGCTTAGACTCTAGACCGTTGACGGACTGGCGCCGACACAATCGAAGAGCTTGTTTGGCGGACCCTCACGAGCGCTGGAGCAACAAGCTCCAGCGTTTGCATTTCTAGAAGCTGTGCTGCTGCCAGGTGCAGCGACCTTACAGGATTTTCATCGGCCGCGCCCGTCTCTTTCACGCGATTTTCATCGCTCTGCGCGACACTAGGCTGCGCAAACGAGGCGGAACGACTCGCCCCCATCCAACGTTTGCGGTATAATCTCGTGACGCACGGTTCGAACACCTAGCTTGACCTATGAGTAAGATCGTCCTTCGCCAAGTATTGCGGCGGCCACGCAGCGCTGCCACACACCTAATCGTTATCATCACCACCTTAACCGGGCTAGCACTGATGGTGCCCATCAGGATGGGCATAGCCGACAACCGCTTTGTCGGTGCTGCGGCGTTCGCCGCCTCAGCGCCGCAGGGCACAGTGTCTTCCACGACGGCAGGGTGCATCTTCGCCGGCTACGACGGCAACAACGTGTCCACAGCTAGCCTGCTGCTGGCCTGGGATGGAACTCCCACGCGCGCCTGGCTGGTCGGCGACGAGTTCAACGTGGCATCGCGCGCCGATATCCTCCTCAACGGCCAAGTGATCGGCCAGAGTATCATAGGCGCCAACGGCGTCACCAACGGTCCCTGGTGCGAACCCCGGCCTGGGGCCACGCAGCAGTGGCCTGTCGATCTGGCTCTGTTGCGTCAGGGCAAAAACGTGATCGAGATCAGACCAGGCCCTGTCCTACCCTCCACCGGCAAGCCCGACGAGTGGGGCATGACCAATGTCCGCCTCGTGGTCGAGGGCGAGGGTGTGACCGGCCCCCAGCTCATCGACTTCACCTTTACCAGCAGTTACGACGGCTCCACGCAGCCGGCTGCCCTCATGGTGCCCACCACCTACTCCCCCGACCGAGCTACGCCGCTGTTGCTCACGGTGCACGGTTGGGGGGATGATCGTTGGGGCATCTTGGCCGACTACGCTGCCGCCGCCAACGCGCGCGGCTGGTTGGTGGCCTCGCCCGACATGCACGGCGAGAAGTCAGCCTATCCCATGCCGGAATACGACCATCCTCTGGCCTCACGCGCCAGCCAGCGCGATATCCTGGACACCATCGCTTGGGTGCGCGCTCGCTACAACGTGGATGCGCAACGCATCTACCTGGCCGGCGAGTCCATGGGCGGGCAGATCGCCTTCATCACAGCAGCAAAGCACCCTAGCCTGTTCGCCGCGGTCGTGGACGACCGCGGCCCCACCGATCTGGCGGTCTGGTACGACGAATCGCCGGAATGGCGCAGAGTGTTCATCGCCGACGAGTGTGGCGGTGATCCATCGGACGCGAAGTGGGAATACCAACGCCGCTCACCGCTCAACTACGCGCGCAACTTCGGCCACATTCCGCTGCTGATCTACGGCGCTACCAACGACACCGTTGTGCCGCTGCACCACTCCCAGGATCTTTACAACGCCATCCGTGCGGCAGCCCCTGCTGCCCCTGTGGAGTTGGTGGTGATCAACGGCGACCATGTAACGCCGCCGCCCGGCGGTGTCGCAGCCACGTTGGACTGGCTAGCACAGCACCAGCTAGGCCAGCCGCCTTCCCAGATCGACTTCGTCACAGACGAATCGACCACCTTTTGGTGGGCTACAGTAACGCAGAACGGCGCCACGGGCCGCTGGAGCGATTTGCAAGGCGGCTTAACCGTGGATAGCAGCCTCTCCCTGGAGGTTTTCGACCGCATAGGCGTGGATGCCAGCTTCGACATGACGGCGCTCGGCCTGGCTGGCGTCAACCGTTTCGTTGTGGAAGACCTGGCCATCGATCAGGCGGCCTTCAGAACGTTCAGTCAACAGCTCAACGCCGGCCAATTGACGGCAACGCTGGAAGCGGGCCTACACCGTCTGACGATCTACCCCGGCCAGTCGCCCTTGCCCATGGCCACGGTCACGTTGCAAGAAGGCAGCGGCGGCTTCGCCGGCGCGGCCGATACCTACATCGGAGCGTGGTACCCCACTACCAACTACGGCGCCGACAGCCTGGTGCGGCTGCGCGGCGCGCCCGATGAGTTCAACGGCTTGTTTCGCTTCGACCTAAGCAACCTACCGCCCTTGGTGTCATCCCTCGGCGTACGCGCTGCTGCGTTCAGCACCTATCTGGTGGAGTCGAGCAACAACAACAGCTCGACGATCCAAGTGCACCGGCTGAACCGCTCCTGGCAAGAAGCGTTGGCGACCTTCGAGCAGGCAGCAGCCGGCCAGCGCTGGGGCCAGCCGGGCGCCAATGCCGTACCGGCCGATCGTGACGACGTGGTCGTGGACAGCCGCACCATGCAAGGAGGCGGCTTTCGCGTTGGCTTCGACGTGACCAGCCTGGTCTCGCAATGGGTTGCAACACCGACGTCCAACCACGGCCTGATCTTGCGCAGCAACAACCGCACGGTGGAACACAAGTTGGCCAGCAGCGAGCAAGGAACCCTAGACCGCCGGCCCAAGTTGCTGGTGGTCTATCCCCTGTCCACGCCTACGCCCACGCCCACGGCCACGCCCACCGCGACACCGACCGCAACACCGACCGCGACGCCAACAGCCACGCCCACGGCCACGCCCACCGCTACGCCCACCCCCACCCCCCAGGTCGGCAGTATCGCAGGGCGTGTGTGGCATGACACCAACCGCAACCGTTTGCTGGACACCAACGAGTCAGGGCTGCCCGACGTGCTGGTGAGCCTCTGGCGCGATGGCGCACTGCTGCAGGACACGCGCACGGCATCCGACGGCGGCTATCGCTTCGACAGTGTGCCGGCCGGCCGGATGTATTCGGTGCGTCAGACCGATGGGCACCTGTTTCAATCGACCACGCCCAACGAGCGCGCCGTTGTCGTCGTGGCAGGCGCCACCGTCAACGGCGTGGACTTCGGCGATTTCTATCTTCCGCCGCCGATCTACTTGCCTTTGATCTGGCAAGGCGATTGACGCGGACGCACAGCTAGCTATCCTGTGAACTTCGCTGCCTTTTACGACGCCTACTGGCAACAGCAAGGCGACACCTTCGACCGGCGTCGCCAGGCGCGGCTGGCGCGCCACGTGCATCCGGGCGACCGCGTGCTGCAGGTGGACTGCGGGCCCGGCGTGCTGGCCGCGCAGCTCATGGCCCAAGGCGCCAGCGTGGTCGGCACCGACCTATCGGCAGAAGCCGTGCGCCGCGCGCGCGGTCGCGGCGTCGCCGCGCAACAGCTCGACCTCGACGACGCGCCGCTGCCCTTCCCGGATGGCCAGTTCGACGTTGTGCTTTCCGACTCGCAGATCGAGCACCGTGTCGACTACGCTCACTACCTGGACGAGTGCGTGCGCGTGTTGCGTCCCGGCGGCCGGCTTGTGCTCTGCGTGCCGAATACGGCGCACTGGCGCGTGCGCTGGTGGTTGTTGCGCGGTCACTTTCCTTATGTCGAGCATACGCCCACCGATTGGCTGCACCTGCGCTTCTTTACCCTGCCCGACCTGCGCCGCCTGCTGACCGAGCGCGAGGTGCGGCTCGAGGTGGTGGACGGCAGCAGCAGCCTCTGGGTGCGCGGGCTCTATCCCGATTGGCTGCGCCGCGGGCTGCCGGCGCGCCTCTATGAGCACCTGACGGCCTGCCGGCCGACGCTGTTCGGCCGGGATTTGATCTTGGTAGGACGTAAAGCGGGGCCAGGGGCCAGTTTGCCGGAAGCTCGGAGACTCCGGGAAACTGCGCAGACCAATCGTGAGGCCAATCTATGACTCTGCGCCAGAAAGTATCGTATGGGCTGCTGTGGGAAGGTGGGGCCATGATCGCCGGCCGCGCCCTCAGCCTGGTGGTCACCCTGTTGCTGGCCCGCATGCTGGCGCCCAGCAGCTTTGGCTTGGTCAGCATCGCCACGCTCGCCATCAACTCCTTGATCTTCTTCCAGGAACTTGGGTTTGGCGCTGCGCTCATTTACCGCCAAGACGAGGTGGACAAAGCCTCGCACACCGCCCACTGGACGATCATCGCCAGCAGCGCCTTGCTGTACGTGATCGCCTTTTTGGCAGCCCCCCTGGTGGCGCAGTTCTTTCGCTCGCCAGAGGTAACAGCGGTGCTGCGGGTGCTGGCCCTCACCATCGTCATCAGCAGCCTGAGCCGCGTGCCCTATTCCCTGCTGTACAAGGAGCTGGACTTTCGCCGCAAAGTGCTGCCGGAGTTTCTGGCCAGCTTTGGCGGCAACGTCGCCGCACTGATTCTGGTGATAATCGGCTGGGGCGTGTGGGGACTAGTGTGGGGCCAGGTTGTCGACAGCGTGCTGCGCACGGGGCTGGTCTATTGGGCGTGCTCGTGGCGGCCGCGCCTGATTTTCGACCGCGAGCTTTTCCGGCAATTGTTTGGCTACGGCAAACACGTGGCCACCAGCCAGGTGTTGATCTTCGGCGTTACCAACATCGACGACTTGTTCGTGGGCCGCATGCTGGGCGAAACGGCCCTGGGTCAGTACGGCATGGCCTACCGCATCTCTAACCTGCCCGCCACCAACATCACCCGCTTGGTCACGCGCGTGACCTTCCCTGCCTTCAGCCAGCTACAAGGCGACATCGGCCGCATGCGCAACGCCTATTTTCGCATGGTGCGCTATGTCACCTTTTTGGCCGTGCCGGTAGCTGTAGCGACCGTCATCTTTGCCCAAGACTTTGTGCACATTGTGCTGACCGATGCCTGGGCGCCGATCGTCGTGCCGCTGCAACTGCTGGCCATCTACGGCTTGTTGCGCTCGGTGGCCGCCAACATGGGCACGATCTTCCAGGCCGGCGGCAAGCCGCAGTGGTTGTCGAGCATCGCTCTATGGCGCTTCATCACCATGGCGGTCCTGCTCTATCCTGCGATCAAGCTCGGCGGTGTTAACGGCGTGTGCTTGCTATCTGCCGTCGTGGCGTTGGTCGATTTCTTCATCTCCGGCATCCTGTCCAACCGCATTTTGCAGGCCCGCATGAGCGCCTATTGGCGCGTGCTGCTGCCGCTGCTGGCATTGGGCGGCGCGGCCGGCGCCCTGGGCTACCTGATCTTGCAACAGTTGCTGGCGCTCGGCGTTTGGCCGATCGCAGCGCTGATAGCGGGCGGTGCAGTGCTGGTGACGATCTACGCCGCCGTCATCTACTGGCGAGACCCGGAAGTGCACCAAGAAGCCAACCAGGTGATCGCTCGCCTGCGGCAGCGTAACCTGCCCAAGGCTGTCTAGAGCTTTCGACGAGGTACCATGCAGCAAACTGTTGAGCAGCCCATCGAGCCGGCGCCTGTTTCCGGCAGTCCCTCGCTCTGGGCCATTATCCGCAAGCGCTGGTGGCTGATTGCCCTGCTGGTCGGCGCCGCCACACTCGTGGCCCTGGTCGTTGGCCTGCTGGCACGGCCCAGCTATCGCTCCTCCGAGCGCTTGCAGGTCATCATCCTAGACCCCCAAGAGGTGACCCTCTTCACGCGCTTGCCGTCGACGGGCGTCAACGATCAGATGTCCATCATCCTGACCGACTTCAGCGACATCGTGCGCAGCCCCTTGATCGCCTGGCGCACCATCGACGATCTTGACCTGGCTCTGGACGCCAACAGCCTGCTCAAGCGGCTGGATGTCACCATCGCCGGCGAGTTCATGACGCTCTCCTACCAGGGCGACACCGCGGAGCAGGCCCAGCAAATTCTCAGCAGGCACGTGGCCAACGCCATCGACCACTACGAGGCGCTGCGCGCCCGACCCTCCCAGGCCACAGGCCAGTTCTTGGACAAGCAAATGGCGCAGCAGGACCAGGTCGTTGCTGAGGCCCAGGCCGCGCTGCAAACGTTTCAGTTGCAGCACAACGTGGCCGACCTGACGCGCGAGATCAACGTCAGCCAGGACGCCCTGCGCGCGCTGCAAGCCGAACGCGCCGCCTTGCAGGTGGAGGCCGGCCGCGCCGATGCCCTGGCGGCGTATTGGCGGCAAGCGGCCGCAGACGCCCTGGCGCAGGCCGCCGCAGCCCGCCAGCAGTTGGCCGCGACCGAGGCAATCACGGCAACCGAGGCCGCCGGCGTTGCGCCCGACGCGGCGCAACTGGCGGCCTGGCAGGCCGAGATCGCGGCGCAAGAGGCTTCGGCCGAGGCCTACCGCCGGACTGCGCTCGATGCCGAGGCCACAGCAGCCGGCCATCGGGCCGCAGCCGCAGCGCAAGAGGCCATCATCAGCCAACGCGCTGGCGAGCTGGCCCAACTGATCAGCCTGAGCAAGGAATACGATGCACTGACGGCCGCCCTCGCCAACGCCCGCGCCGACTATGAGTTCTTGCGCGCCAAGTCGGTGGAGGCCAGGCTGAAGGAACGCCAAATCAACGAAGTGGGCTATTTGCAGGTGGTCGAGCCCGCCTTTCTGCCCACCTCTCCCGCGCCATCTCTCACGCTCCGCCTAGTGCTGCTGGCGGCCCTGGTCAGCTTGTTGCTGGGTGTGGTGTTGGCGCTTTTGCTGGAGGCCGTCCAACCCGGCTCGCGCCGAAGTTGATGATTCGGCGCGAAAATGGTAAGATTGCGCAGTGTCGGTCTTGCACAGACCTGCGTTTGACTAGAGGCTGCACGGAGGTTTCATCCTATGAGCAATCACAAATCCAAAGGCGTCATTGGCATTCTGACCGGCGGCGGTGACGTCCCCGGCCTCAATCCTGCCATTCGCGCCGTTACCATCCGCGCCTTGCGCGAAGGCTATGAGGTCATCGGCATTCGCCGCGGCTGGAACGGCCTGATGTCCATCGTGCGCGAAAAGGACTATGACAACAGCGAGAGCTTCATTCAACTGACCGAGGAAATCGTCAACAAGGCCGGCCGCACCGGCGGCACGTTCTTGCACAGTTCCCGCACGCGGCCCAGCCATGTGCCGCGCACCAGCGTGCCTGAGTTCTTGCGCGATACGTACAACCAAGACATCAACGACCTGACCCCCGAAGTCTTGAAGAACCTGGAGTGGCTGAACATCGACTACCTGATCCCCATCGGCGGCGACGACACGCTGAGCTACGGTGTGCATCTGTTCCAGCAAGGGGTCAAGGTCATCGCCATCCCCAAGACGATGGACAACGATGTTCCGGGTACCGATTACTGCATCGGCTTCAGCACCTGTGTCTCGCGCACCATCAGCCTGATCAACACCCTGCGCACATCGGCCGGCTCCCATGAGCGCTTCCTGGTCGTGGAGGTCTTCGGCCGCTACGCCGGTTTCACGGCCATGCTGCCCACGATGGCCGGCGCGGCCAACCGCTGCGTGATCCCTGAGTGGAAGTTCAACATCGACCGGCTGACCGAACTGCTCGTTGCCGACCGCTACCGCAATCCCAGCAAATACTCGATCGTGCTAGTGTCGGAAGGGGCCATGTTCGAGGGCGGCGAGATGATCTTCCAAAGCGCCGAGAAGGACATGTACGGTCACGCCAAGCTGGGCGGCATCGGCGACCTGGTCTCGGCCAAGCTGAAGGAGCTTTCGCCCAAGTACAACAACGGCAAGAAGATCGACGTCATCAACCAGCGCCTGGGCTATCTGGTGCGCGGCGGTGACCCCGATGCAATCGACTCCATCGTGCCCATGGCCTACGGCAACTTGGCCCTGGACTTGATCCTGGAGGGCATCCATGGCCGGCTGGTGGTGTTGAAGAACGGCCGTTACGACAACCTGCCGATCGAAGTGGTCACAGCGACCAAGAAGCTTGTGAACGTCGAGAAGTACTACAACACGGAGCGTCTGCGACCGCAGTACCGCAGCTTCGAGATGCGGCCGCTGTTCATCATGACCAGCGAATAGGCCGCGATCGCACCCAACGCAAGAAGGCACCGCGAGCCGGCACACGGCGAAAGCAAGGAGCACCTGGTTTTCGCCGCTGCCGGCTTGTTGTTTCACACCCAGAACTGCGAGCACTACCCATGGCTGAGAAAGCTTTTCAGGATTACTATCCCGACGCGCTGAGCTATTGCTACGGCTGCGGCCGGCTCAACGAGCATGGCCTGCAGATCAAGAGCTATTGGGACGGTGACGAGACTGTCTGCACCTACACCCCACGCCCCTACCATACCGCCATTCCCGGCTTCGTCTATGGCGGTTTGCTGGCGTCGTTGATCGACTGCCATGGCACAGGCACGGCTGCGGCGGCCGCCTACCGCGCCGAGGGCCGCGCCATGGACAGCGAGCCGCCGCTACGTTATGTCACTGCCAGCCTGAAGGTCGATTACCTGAAGCCGACGCCCCTGGGGCCGCCGCTGGAGCTGCGCGGCCGAGCCGTGGAGGTGAAGGGGCGCAAGGTGGTCGTGGCGATCACCCTCGCGTGCCAGGGCGAGGTCTGCGTCCGGGGGGAGGTGGTGACGGTGCAGATGCCGGAGAGCTTTCTGGCCAGCGCCACGTCCAACATCACCTGAGGGGCCAATGCGAGCCGGCGTCAATGTAGTGGCTTGCGGCAAGCGGCGGGAGTTTAGGCTTCGGCCGAGTTTCACGCCAACGCCCGGCTACAGCGTGCACTCCAATTGACGCCAATCACGGGAGAACAGCAGATGCTTCGGCTGGAAGACTTGCCACGCGGCAACGCCGTTCGCGGCATCCTGCCCAACGACACCGTCACCGTCGTCGACGTCCAGTGGCACGGCACGGCCGCGGTCGAGCTGATCTTCAAGGATTCTGGCGGACGGCCGGAGACGCGGATCCTCTTCCGCGCCGACGCGGCCCGTCTGGAGATCGCCGCTGAGGGCCAGCCTTGGCGCTTCGACGCCGACGGCCGGCTGCTGCGCCTGGCCTACCAGCGCGAGCCCGCTTTCGACGCGGTCAGCGTCAACTACGATTGGGCGAAGCTATGGAATCAGGGTAAACTACCGGAAGCCGAACTTGAGTAAGCAGTCAGCACACGCCAGGATGGCCAACGGAGGAAACCATGAACTGGTCTCAAGTGCGCCGGGCCTATCCCGATCAATGGTTGGTGATCGAGGCGGGGTGGGCGGCATGGAGACTGTCTACGCCCGGCGCATTCCTTCCCCGACCATCGACCAGGTCACGCTGCGCGACTTCGAGGTGGATATCGGCGGCATGACCTATGGCTTTCCCATCAACGGCATCCTGGGCATGGATGTGCTCACGACTGCTGGCGCATTAGTCAACTTGCAGCGCCTGTCTATCGAGTTTGCGAGCGCGCCATGGCCACTCTTCCCAAGAAACTGATCGAAGTCGCCCTCCCCCTGGAATCCATCAACCGCGAGGCCGCGCGCGCGAAGTCGATCCGCCACGGCCACCCCAGCCTGATGCTCTGATGATAGACGCGGCGGCCGCTGGCCGCCTGGAATCCCGAGAGCTTAGGGTTCGAAGAGGAATAGGAGCTTTGTGACCGTGGTCCTCCCTCGTACAGACGCGACTACCTTGGCAATTTGTCACCACAACCTCAGGTGGTCACGCGCTGCCGCGCCGACGGCGGTGGCAGGATCACGGCCCGCGTCGCATAGGGGCCGGCGCGGAAGTCGTCCCAGTAGTTGCGACTGTTGATGTGGCCGTAAGAGAACAGCGACTGGCCAGCCGCGCCCGCTGCGCGGGCCAGATCGATGCGCAGGCCGATGGGATCGAAGCTGTCATACGTAGTGGTGATCCCTGCGATCACGGCATTGGGGGTGGCGCGCGCCACAAAATCGCGCACGAGCACGCTGAACTGGCTGTGATCGGTCGTGATGCTGCTGAGGTACAGCATGGGACAGATCGTGTCCATGATACCGGCGCGCAGCCAGCCAATCGAGTCCTGGCAAAAGCCGGTAAAGCCATCGCCGGCGTTCCACCACTCCCACGTGTCGTAGTAGACCGGCCACACAGCCGCGCTCAGCGGCAAGCCGGGCTTCAACCGGTCCATGGCCTGGCGCAGACCGGCGATGAACTGGTTCACCTGGCGGCGCTGATACTCCTTGCGACTGAGCTCAGGCTCCAGCGCCGCGGCCTGGGCATGACGGTCCGTGGTCAAGGCATCCGTGGAGTACTCCCAGCCGGCATAGCGCACGTTATCCAGGTGCAGCCCGTCGACGTAGTAGCGGCCGACGATGTCCTGGCAGACGTTGGTGATGTGCTCGACTACCGCCCAGTGCGCAGGGTTGGCCCACAGATACTGCTGGTTCAGACGCATCGGCTGCCCGTTGCGGTCCCACATCACCCACGAGTCGCCGTAGAGCCGGTTGAAGCGGTCATACATGGTCTCCGGCTTGCAGGACAGGGGGGGCGTCTCGCCCAGCCATGCCGGGTAGACGTTGACCCAGGCGTGTAACTCGATGCCGCGCACGTGCGCCTCATCGATTGCCACCTGCAAGGGGTCCCAGCCCGGGTCTTGGCCCAGAACACCGCTCAAGCGCGCCCCCCACGGTTCGAGCCGCGAGCGGTAAAAGGCGTCGGCATTGCCCCGCACCTGGAAGTAGAGCAGGTTGAAGTTCGCTCTGGCGGCCTTGTCGCAGATGATGCGCACATCGTCGAGAGTTTGATAATCCCAGCGCGTCACCCACAGTGCCCGGACCTCTTGCGGTAGGTCGGGCGCGCGCACAATGGTGCTGGGATCGGGCGTGGCCGGCGCCTGGGCAGCGCGATTATCGCTGAGCACGGACACCAGAGAGGGGCCGCCGGCCAAATAACTGGCCTCTAGGCCACCCACAGCCGCCCATAACGTCATTTCATCTAAGCTGGATGGGAGTGCTTCGCTCATAATCGGCATCTGGACCGTCGCTAGGGCTTGGCTTCCGGCGCGCTGGGCGCCTGCAGAATCCACTCGTCAAAGAGCTGGCGCGCTGTGGGGCCTGCCATCTCTTCCGCCAAGCTTATGAAGCTCTCAGGGGTGGCGACGCCAAAGCGGAACTGCTCGTAATACCGGCGCACTAGGGCGTGAAAAGCGTCTTCGCCCATGGCCTCAGCGAGCGCGTGAAAGAAGAGGGCGGCCTTGCCATAGACAAGGGTCTCGTAGTTGTTGGGTTGAAAGGCCTCCACCGGTTGGTTCACCACCGCATCCAGGCCCAGGCTACGCACGTAGTCGTAAGCCGCCTGCCAGCGCTTTGCCACCAGACGATCGGCCGCAGCCTGGCCTCTGGTTTTCTGCAGGTAGTAGTAGGTGGAATACTCGGCCAGTCCTTCGTCCAGCCAGGGCGTGTTCACCGGATCGTTGCCCACGACGTTGTACCACCACTGGTGCGCCACCTCGTGGGCCACGCGGAACTCCAGCTCATCGAGATGATCGCGGTAGAGGCCGATGCCTAACTCGAACAGACCGGGATATTCCATGCCCCGGAAGGTGAGCGGGCCGGCCACGACGTCCAGCTCGCGATAGGGATACGGGCCAAAGACATCCTGGTAGATGCGCAGCGCAGCAGCAGCGTACTCGGCGGCCGCTCGACCCGCCGTCTCATCGCCCGGCAGGTACCAGGAGTTGATCTGCACATCGTAAGCCGTCGTCTCTGCCAGGCGGAACTGGTCGCTCAGGAACAGGGTAAACTCGCGCGCCGGCCCGGAGACAAGACGCCAGTCCTTCCAGCCCGCTTCGGTAACCAGTTGCCCCCCTTGCTGCACCTGGTGATCGGCCACCGCCAGAACCGATCCTGTGCCGACCACCATGTATCCCTCCGGCACGGTGACGACCACATCGTACAGCGCGGTCTCGCTGAAAGCCGCATCGCCCTGGGCTATGCCCAGCTCCAGGCGCCATTGCGACGGATCATCATGCTGCCTGACGGCCAGGATGGGATAAAAGAGCGGCAGGCTGATTACGCCTTGCGCCTCGCCGAACAGCGTATAACGTTCGGGCGGCCAACGCAGGCCTTCCAGGCGCCATGCGAGGCCAACGACCACCGGTTGTCCGGGCGCCACTGCGCTTGGCGGTATGGCCAGGCGCACGGCGGTATCAGAGGCAGTGTAGCTGAAAGGCGCGCCCTGGCCGTTGACCGTGGCCAAGTCGATGCGCATCCGCCCTCCGTAGTGTGGCAGGTTGGGATAGAGCCGGAAATATAGCTCAGGGGGTAGCTCGGACTCGGCGAACGGGGGCAGGGTGAGCTGCATGGAGCCGGTCAGCAACAGCTCGGCAGGGTCGATGCGCACGGTGATGCGGTAGGTCGGCAACGGTCCCAGTTGTTCGAGGAGGCCACGCTGCCCGGACGCCATGGCCAGGCGAAAGTTCGCCAGAGCATCTGTCTGCTGGGATTGGCCAAACGACGCTAATCCGGCGCAACTGCTGAGCAAAAGCGCAGGAATAAGCAACAAAGGCAACCAAAAGAGGTGATGTTTCGCCATGCGGAGTGCTCACAGCTTTTTGTGATCGAGGGTAACTGCTCAGGTGCCGGGCATTTATAGGCGATTTGCGACCTAGGTTGGCTTCGCAGACACGCTTGCAAACCACAATCCAAATGCCCGGCACCTATGGCTGAGTAGTTACGATCGAGCGCCAATCAGAGTATAGCATTGCTTCCCGGTCAAGGCAAGCGCGGACCCGCTTTTTCAGCAGGACATGCACAAAACGTCGGGCGAACAGAGGGATTAGAACGACGAAGAATGGTCGCTATTCAGCCGAATACCAGCCCCGCCGGAGAGCGCCTCGCGCTGCCAAAGCAACTTGACGGGTGTGTGGGTATGGCATAGAATGCAGGTCAATTCCTATCAGCGACGATAGATATCTCAACGAAGAGGAGACACCCCGCCATGAACGGACACCCCCGCCGCAGCGCACATGAAGTAGCCCTGGCCCAATATGATGAAGCTGTCAAGCATATGCAGCTCTCTGAGAATACCATCGAGTTCATGCGCTATCCCAAGCGCGAGTTGACCGTGAATTTCCCGGTTCAGATGGACGATGGTCATATTCGCATGTTCACGGGTTTTCGCGTTCACCACAGCACGGTACGCGGCCCAACGAAGGGTGGCATTCGCTATCACCCCGATGTCACTTTGGATGAGACCCGCGCCCTTGCCATGTGGATGACATGGAAGTGCGCATTGATGAACCTGCCCTACGGCGGCGCCAAGGGCGGTGTCATCGTCGATCCTAAACAGCTTTCCCAAACCGAGTTGCGCAAGCTCACCCGCCGCTACGCCACCGAGATCTCGATCCTGATGAGCCCGGAAGGGGACATCCCTGCGCCGGACGTGGGCACCAACCCGCAGATCATGGCCTGGATCATGGACACGTACTCCATGCATCGCGGCTACTCGGTGCCCGCCGTGGTAACCGGCAAGCCGGTGCAGATCGGCGGCTCGGAAGGTCGCTATGAAGCGACAGGCTTGGGCGTGATGTTCATGGCGCGCGAGGGATTGAAGCACCTTGGCATCCCGATCGAGGAGGCCACTGTCGTCGTGCAGGGGTTTGGCAACGTGGGATCGTTTGCCGCCCTCCACATGCACCAGCAGGGCGCCAAAGTCGTGGCAGTCAGCGATGTCAACGGCGGCATCTACAGCGAGAAGGGGATCGACATTCCGGCCCTGCAGCAGTACGCACGTGAGGCGCGCACGGTGGTGGGCTTCCCCGGCACCGACTCGGTGACCAACACCGAGCTCCTGGAGCTGCCGTGCACGGTGCTCATTCCAGCCGCCCTGGAAGGACAGATCACCGAGGACAATGCGCCCAATGTCAAGGCGCGCATTCTCGCCGAGGGCGCCAACGGCCCAAGCACGCCTGCTGCCGACGCCATCTTGTACGAAAACGGTGTTTTGATCATCCCCGACATCCTGTGCAACGCGGGCGGCGTGACTGTATCCTATTTCGAGTGGGTACAGAGCATGCAATCGTTCTTCTGGAGCGAAGATGACGTCAAGCGCAGCCTGGAACGCCTCATGATCAACGGCTTCAAGTCGGTCATGGCCGAAGCCGAGAAAAAGAATCTGCCCACGCGCATGGCAGCCTACACCCTGGCCATCGGCCGCGTTGCCGAGGCTCTTGAGCTACGCGGCGTCTATCCATAGTCGCTGCGGCCGTACCAGCATCGAACGAATTGACTTGCGCCGTGGCGCGGCGATGCTGCGCCGTGCGGCCCGCCAGTTGCCAGGCAAAGACACGGATGCAGGCAGAGCCTGCATCCGTGTCTTTGCTCTCTCGATTGCTGCAATCGCTGTGGCATGTGGTACAATAATTGGCGACTTTGCCGGAGCACTTAGGAGCAGCCATGTCCCTCACCACCACCGATGTGGAACACATCGCCGAGTTAGCCAAACTGGCGTTGACCGAAGCGGAAATCGAACAGTATCGCCAGCAGCTTTCCGCTATTCTCGACCACTTCGAAACCCTCAAGCAAGTCGACACCTCCACCGTCCCCCCTACCGCCAGCGTGCTGCCCTTACGCACCGTCATGCGCGCGGACGTCGTTCGCCCTGGCCTGGCCACCGAAGACGCCCTGGCCAACGCGCCCGACCGCGAGGACGGCTTCTTCCGCGTGCGGGCGGTGTTTGGGGAGGGGTAAGGGGTAGACAGGGAGACATGTAGGCAAGTAGACAAGTAGACAAGGGAAGAGGTAGGTTGGTGGATTGGTAAATTGGTAGGTTGGTCTGTCAACGAGTGCTTGTCTCTTGTCCACCGATTACCGGTCACCGATTGTAACTGCTCAGGCGTGCGCCTATGCAAGGATTGGAAATCCCTGGCTGACAGTACGAAGGCCCCTCAGGGCCTGGCGGAGCGTGTTCCCAGCGGCTGTGGCCGCTTCGTGCTGTCA
>DAOUBX010000141.1:0-4056 GCA_034432445.1 Anaerolineales bacterium | reverse complement strand
GGGCACTTAAGGCTGCGCTGGCCAGGGCGTCTGCAGAGCCGGCTCAAGCTGGAAACCGGTCGCAAGTGCCCGGCACCTGAATAGTTACATTCTTTTGACCAACAGCGGTCCAGGAGGCTGAGCGATCCCTATGGCGCGATCCGGTCAGCGGCGCAAACGCCGCGATTGGCGACAAATCCTGCTGATTACGATCAGCATTCTCATCATCTTGAGCATGGCGTTGGGGTTGGCGCTTACTTTTGCACCCGCGCCGAGCCCATGACGTAGCTTGATGTCGAACGAAGCATCTTCAGCTGTTGACGCGGCCGATGTTGGGCCGGCAGTCAAGGCTGCGGTTCGCCGCGAGGCGCGGCGGGGCGCGCTGCTGGCAACGCTGGCCGTGTTCTTTTTCTCCACCAGCCCTGTCTTGATCATCTGGGCCGATCCGCTCAGTCCCTATGCCAAGACGGCCGGGCGGCTGGCGGTGGCAGCTTTGGCGATTTGGCTGCTGATGCGGTTGCGCGGTGAGCGTGTGCAGCTGGTGCGCGGCGATCTGCCGCTGTTTGTGCTGTTCGGCTTGATTACGGCCCTCCACTTCGTCTTTTACATCGCTTCGATCAGCTATACCACCATTGCCCATGCCTTGTCCATCGTCTACACGGCGCCGATCTTTGTGGCGCTGTTCTCGGCGTGGTTTCTCAAGGAGCCGATCTCTTCGCGGCAGTGGGCAGGCGTTTTGGTCGCTGTGACAGGGGTGGCGGTGCTGGCCGGCTTCGAGCCGCGTTGGAACAGCACAATGGCCCTCGGCGACCTGCTGGCCTTAGGCTCAGCCGTCATGTTCGGGCTGTACTCGGTTGCCGGTCGCGGCCAGCGCGCGCGCTATCCGCTCTTCACCTATGCCGTGCTGGTCTACGGCCTGGCGGCCTTGTGGGCCTTGCCAGCGGCGGTGCTGAGCTATCAGCCGGGTAGCCTTTCGCTGCGCTCGGCGCTGGCCGTCGTGGCTCTGGGCATCTTTCCCCTCGGCTTCGGCCACACCCTGTACAACGCCGCTCTGCGCCACACCCATGCCACCACGGTCAACTTGATCGCCACGCTGGAGGTGGTCGGCGGCATCGTCCTGGGCATGTTGCTGGTAGGCGCCGTGCCGCAGCCCAACGAAATCGTCGGGGCCGCAATTATCTTGTCGGGGATCACCCTGGTGGTCCTGTAGAACGGAAACAACTGTCACATGGCTCAGCAACCCCGTCCGAACTGCCGCTTTTACTACGAGGATTACCACCGCGGTCGCGAGACGCTGGAGTGTCGTTTGCCGCGCAGTCGCGACTCGCTGCGCTGGGAGCGCAAGATCTGCGATTCTTGTCCGGTGCCTGCCATCCTGCGCGAGACCGACTGCGCGCACCTGGCTCTAGAGGGAACCATTCGCAAACGCGTAGGTCTGTTTGCGCGCATGGAGGTGTTTGCCGTGTGCACGAAGCACATGGCGCAGCTCAAGGATCCCCGCCATTGTCCCCAGTGCGCTGCCGAGCAGTCTGATCTGACCAAGAGCGCGCTGTAATGCTTTGCACGGCGAGTCTGGGTTTCAGCCGGGAGTGACGGCCAGCGCCGGCTGAAGCTGGCAGCTCGCGTCGTGGACAGACGCACACTGACCTGTGCTAGCGACCCACTGCCGCCTGCTTCGCCGGCCAATCGAGAACCCACGTCTCGAAGCGATTGCCGCCTAAGCCATAGAAGGTGCGCTGCAGGTAAGGTTTCGTAGCGTAGACGATGCCGTAGTGGTAGAGGGGGGCATAGCCGGCCGCCGCATCGCTCAAGATGCGTTCGGCCTCGCGATACAGCGCCTGGCGCTCGACCGGATCGGTGCTTAGTTGCGCCGCGGTTGTCAGTTGGTTGAAGCTGCGGTCGTCGGCGCTGAGCGGGGCGTTGGCGGCCTCGTCCCAGCGCAGCCGGTTGGGGCCGTGTTCGCTGTTGAACACCGTGTGCAGCCAGTTGTTTTGGTCGGGATAGTCCCCGCAATAGCTCAGTCGCCAGGCGTGTGGCATTTGTGCGACCGGCGTAGCGCTGTCGAGCAGGCTCAGGTAGTCGCGCCACTCGCGGCTGACCACGGTCACGTCGATGCCTAGCCCTTGGCGCCACATGTCGGCAACGGCAGCAGCGATTTGGCCAGGGCTTTCGGCTGCGTTGTGCATCAGCGTCAATGGGGGGAACCCGGCGCCGCCGGGGTAGCCCGCCTCAGCCAACCAGGCCTGCGCTTGCGCCAGCGCCTGGGCATAGCCCCAGCCGCCTTGGCCCTCCGGCAGCGCCCACGGCGCAATCGTCGGGTCGCCGGCCGCGTTGCCGAAGATCATGGCCGGCGCAAAAGTGTTGGCAGGGATCTCGCCGCCGCCGGCAACCGTCTCGACCAAGGTTTGGCGATCGATGGCGGCCGAGAGAGCCCTGCGCACCAGGGGGTTGTCCAACGGTGGCTTGGTGTGGGTGAAGCCGTAGTACTCGGTGCAGGGAGCGGGAGCGGTTACCAGCTCGTCGCGCAGCACAGGGTCAGCTCGAGCGCGATCCAGCTCGGCAGACCGCACCTCAACGCTGTCCAGTTGGCCTGCCAGATAACGGGCGAAGGCTGCTGTGTCGTCCGGCAGCATGGCCAGCTCGACGCGCTCGATGTTACCCCCTGTCTGGCTCCAACCCGGCCACCGGGGGTTGCGCACCAGGGTCATGCTGTCGTCGTGGAACCAGCCGGCCAGCACAAACGGCCCATTGCTGACGATGTTGCCGGTCTCCGTCCAGCGGTCGCCGTAGCGCTCGACCGACGGCTGATGTTGCGGCCGGTTGATCCACAGGCCGGCGATGGCGGGAAAGTAGCCGGCCGGCGCAACGAGGGTGAACTCGACCGTCACGTCATCCACGGCTTGGACGCCGACAGCTTCCGCCAGCGCCTCGATCTCCGCCGCGCTCAGGCTGGCCGGATCAGCCGTGTGCAGCGCCTCGCAGCCGGCAACGATGTAGTTGAGGAACGCATAGTCGGAGTCCGTGCGCGGGTCGCAGGCACGCCGCACGGCGTAGACAACATCGTCAGCCACCACAGGCGCGATGGTCGTTACGCCGCTGCTAGGCCTGTAGTTGACCCAGCTCACGTCGTCGCGCATAGTGAAAGTCCAGGTCAGGCCATCGTCGGAGACGCTCCATCCGGTGGCCAGCTCTGGCTCGACGTTGCCTTGGGGATCAAAGCCGGTGAGGCCCAGGAAGAGGTTCTCAGCAATGTCCCTACCGGCGCTGTCGCTCACCAGCGCAGGGTCGATGCTCAGTGGTTCACCGCCCAGGTTGAGGTGCAGAGTCACGGGCTGTCGGCTGAGGTCGGGTGTGGGCGTGACCTCGACGACGCGTTCGACGATGACCGTCTCTTTGACGATCACGGTTTGCGGCGCAAGGACAGTCTGGATGACTACTCGCTCGGGCTTGGGAGGCCGTGAACAGGCGCTCAGGAGCAACACCGTCAGGAGAAGGCCAAGGCAAACAGCGCGCTGGTGGAGTTTCATATGTAAGCAGCCAATCGGTCGGTTTGGGTCGCTTTGTACAGTCAAACCTAATCGCTCGGGCCGGTCCGTGCACAACCACCGCGCCCGCCGGACGACCATGCTAACACAGCGGCTATGCGCCGTCAAATCGCAACCGGTCAGACGCTCTGGTCCGGCTGCCAGCCGGACCTACGACCTTGGTAGTGATGACTTCTGACACTCAAAAATGAACCCGCTGATCGGCCTTTTCCGACGCACTGTTGGTCGTGCGAGGTCGCCGGCGACACCTGCGCTTGTGCCGCAGGTGCAAGTGTGAATCGTCCGGGCTACACAACAGCGCCCCGTCAACGGGGCTGAAAAACGTGTCTGGCACGCGCTAGCCCGTTTCAACGGGCGCCGTTATGTAGCCGGGGAACTTCATTCCCCGACGAGATAGCATGAGGGCGAGCTCCGCTCCATTGCCGGAATATTATCTTCAGCGTAACTACTCAGCCGTAGGTGCCGGGCATTTGGATTCTAACCTGAAAATCGCTCGGGCCGGTCTCCGACCGTGCCCGCCGCGCTTTCATTG
>DAOUBX010000140.1:0-29912 GCA_034432445.1 Anaerolineales bacterium | reverse complement strand
GGGCACTTAAGGCTGCGCTGGCCAGGGCGTCTGCAGAGCCGGCTCAAGCTGGAAACCGGTCGCAAGTGCCCGGCACCTGAATAGTTACATTTGCTCAACTGTCTCAGCCATGGCCCGCGCCTCATCCGCCGTCAGCGCGCCCAGCTCCATGTCGCAGCGCCATTCGGCGCCGCCGGGCAGGGTTTTGACGTTGCCTTTGGCCTTCTCGGCCGTGTAGCCCTCCGGCTCGGCCGTGGCCGGCGAGACGATGCTCATGGCGTCCTGGTCTGGTGTCCGGCTGATCCAGCGCACGCCATGGTCGAGCTGGCTGGGACGATGGCTAATGAAGTCCGCTGCGCCGTCGGGGTGGATCTGCATGGAGTGCGCCCAACCGGCTGCGTCGGCCAGATAATCGACCAAAAACACCACTTCTGGGTCGAAAGCCAGGTCAGGCGCCAGCACGTTGTGCTTTTCCGGCTGGGCTGCCAGCTCTTGCAAGAACTCGCGATAACCCGGCGCCGGACGAATGTGTGATGGGATGCTGCTGCGCACGCGCACGTGCTGGGGCGTGCACGGCGCGCTGTAGACCAGCCGGCCATGATCCACCGGCCGGAAGTTGACGTGCGCCAGGTACATCAGCTCCATCGGCGTGCGCTTGAGGTTGTGCACCGTGAGCGAAACGCGCAGGCGAGCCGAACCGGCATACAGTTTGACCAGAGGACGGGCGACGTAGTTGTAAGCGAAGGCCACAGTGTGGCGATAGGCGCCGCCGACGGCCAGGTAGGGCCCGCGATCGTCCTTGCCGATCAGCAAGGTTGCCGATTGATAGGCCGCGTTGGGCAGCTCACCGTGCAAGGGGTGGGTGTCACCAGGCCCCGGCACACCCATAGCCGTCACGCCGCAGTGCACCAGGAAGCCGCCGTAGGTGCGCAAGTATTCCGTGGTAGGGTAGGGCTGATCGAACATCGACACCATGGTCAAGGTCCGACCGTAGAACTGCGCATCCCAGATCTGCTGTCCCTGGAACGGCAGCATGACGATGCTGCCAACCGCGTTGCTCAGCCGCAGCGCCTGCACGCCGCTGGGAAATGTGAACGCCGTGGCCCTCAGCTCACCCTGCTCGACCAGCGGCTTCTCGGCCTCGCTGAAAAACGAAGGATGGAGATGAAGGGTGGTTTCGGTGGTCATGGACATCATCGGCCTGTGCTTGCTCTTTCCCTGAGTTATGCGGGCAACGCTGCCAACTGGGCAAAGATGGGCTCCAGTGCAGTGTAGCTGTCTCTGAAAAGGGCGTATAGGGCGTCGTAGCGTGCTCGCATCGCCGCGCGCGGCAGATTGACTTGTACTACCGGTGCCAATGTTTGCGCTACGCTGTAATCGGAATACAAGCCTACCCCAACGCCGCCGGCGATGGCCGCGCCCAGGGCCGTGGCAGTGGCGGGCAGGTCGAGCAACTCGACGGGTAGGTCGTAGACGTCGGCCAGGATTTGCCGCCACAGCGCACTGCGGCCGCCGCCGCCGATCAAACGCACCCCGCGGCGTAGACCGGCGCGATCTGGCAAGACTGTGCCGGTCGGACTCGCATCGATCAGGATCTCCAGAATTGCGCGCAGGTTGAAGGCCACGCCCTCCAACACGGCGCGGGCCAGCTCGCCACGGCCGTCAGGCATGGCCAAACCGACAAAGGCGCCGCGCGCCAGGGGGTTCCAGTGCGGGCTGCGCTCGCCCAGCAGGTAGGGCAGGAAGAGCAGACCGTTGCCGCCGGGCGGAACTGTGGCCGCGGCTGCGTCCATTTCCGCATAGAGCGGCTCGGCCTCGCGGTCGGCCCGCAGCAGACGCTCGCACCAATCGAAAGCGCCGCCGGCCGTCTGCATGGTGCCCAGGGCGACGTTGAGCGCAGGGTCCAAGTGAGCCAGGTTGAAGGTGCGCCGAGCCGGGTCGAGCACCGACTGAGCTGTGGTCAGCGCCAGCCACGAGGAGGAGCCGAGGTAGTTGTAGGCATCGCCGGGGCGCACGGCGCCGGCGCCCACCGTTGCGCAAGCACCGTCGCCGCCGCCGATCACGACCGGCGTGCCGGGCCGCAGCCCTGTGGCCGCAGCCGCCTGGGCCGTCACCTCGCCGATCACCTGGGCGGAGGCGGCAATCGGGGGCAAGAGGGAAGCGTCTAGCTCCAGCCGCTCCAGCAGCGTCTCAGCCCAGCGCCGGCCGGCCAGATCGAGCAGCAGCGTCAGCGACGCGTCAGAGAAGTCGGTGGCGATGATGCCGCTGAAGAGATAGGCGGCGTAATCCTTAGCTTGCAACAGCCAGCGGCTACGGCGATAGAGCTCCGGCTGGTGTGCCTTGATCCAGAGCAGCTTGGCCGCCGTATAGGCCGGGCTGATGCGGTTGCCGGTGAGCTGGTAAACTTCGTCTTCGCCGCAGCGCGCCCGAATCGACTCGGCCTCAGCCGTGGCGCGCTGGTCAGCCCAGATGATGGCCGGGCGCAGCGGCGCGCCGGCTGCGTCCACGAGCAACGCGCCGTTCATGTGCCCGCTGAAGCTGACCACGGCCACGTCGGCGGCGCTGTAGCCGGCTTCCGAACGAGCTACGTCCAACAGCCAGCGCGTGGAGTCGAACAGCGCCGTGCGCCAGTGCGTCGGATCCTGTTCGGCCCAGTTGGGCCGCGGGTAGCTTGTGTCGTACGGGACGAAGAAAGACGCGACCACGCGTCCTGCCTCATCGAACAGGGTCGCTTTGTTGCCGGTAGTGCCGAGATCGTGGGCGAGGATAAGGGAGGACATGGCGGTGACAAGTGTCAAGTGTCGGGCGCTACCACGCTGCCGGCCGGGCGGCAACGCGACACTCTGTTGCCCAGGCCGCTGACACTTTGGCTCAGCGCGCGCGGCGGCGCAGAATGTCGAGATAGACCGCCAGAATGACGATGACGCCGGTGATGACCATCTGCCATTCCTGCGGCACGCCGAGGATGCGCAAGCCGTTGGTCAGCGTGCTGATGATGAAGGCGCCGATGAGGGTGCCCAAGATGGTGCCCTCGCCGCCGCTCAACGACGTGCCGCCGATTACCACGGCTGCAATCGCGTCCAGCTCATAGCCGGCGCCTAAGCCCGGCTGAGCCGAGTTCAGGCGCGAGGCAATGACCACACCGGCCAAGCCGCTGAACAGCCCACACAACGCGTAGATAGCAGTCTTCCAATTGGCGACGTTGACGCCAGAGAGACGGGTCGCCTCCTCGTTGCTGCCGATGGCGACGGCATAACGTCCCAAGATCGTCTTCCCAAGAATGAACGAGGCGACCAAGGCAGCCCCAAACAGGATGAGCACGGCGTTGGGCACAGGCAGCGCCGGCAGGACTGCGCCGACCACCGAGCCCATCGTGATCTGGCTGAACAGCGGCGCATCGCTGAAGTAGACGGGCTTGACCGACCCAAAAATAGCGGCAGGAATGACTAGCGCCAGGCCACGGGCAATCATCATCATGCCCAGCGTGGCAACAAATGGCGGGATGCGCATGCGGGAAATGATGAGGCCGCTGGTCAAGCCTGCTAACATGCCGGTTAGCAAGCCAACGAGGATGCCGATAGGAATAGGCAAACCCCACACTGCGATCGCCACTGCGGTTGTCATCGCCGACAAAGTCATTACCGTACCGACCGATAGATCGATGCCGGCGGTGATGATGACGAACGTCACGCCCAAGGCCAAGACGCCATTGACGGCTGTGGCCAGCAGGATGCCGATAATGTTGTCGCGTGTCAAGAAGAACGGAGAAACAATCGAAAAGAAGACGAAGATCACGATCAGCGCGGCGAATGCCAGCAGCTTCTGCGCCGCCTCCGATCGAAAGATCGACCGCTTGGCAGCAGGACTGGTTGCAGACGTTTCAGTAGTGGTCATGGTTGCGTCTCCTGAGCACTGGAGCCGTTGCCGGGCGTTCCATTGTCAGCCACCAACACGCGGCGTTGGGTAGCGTAGGTCATGATACGCTCTTGTGTCGCTTCCGCTGCCATCAGCTCGCCTGTGATGCGGCCTTCGCACATGACGATGATGCGGTGACTCATGCGCAGAATCTCGGGCAACTCGGAGGAGATCATAATGATCGACTTGCCCTGCGCCGCTAGCTCGTTGAGCAAGTGGTAGATCTCGCTTTTGGCGCCGACATCGATGCCGCGCGTCGGCTCGTCGAAGATCAGAACCTCTGTGTCCGCGGTAAGCCACTTGCCGATGACAACCTTCTGCTGATTGCCGCCGGAAAGGTTCTTGACCCGTTGCTGAAGGCTAGGTGTCTTGATCGCCAAGGTTTCGACATAGTGTTTGCCGGTTTCTCGTGTCTTGTTGTTGTTGACGATGCCTAACCTGCCCAGGAACTTGTTGAAGGACGCCAGCACGATGTTGGACTCCACATCCATGCCTAACGCCAGTCCATAGCGCTTGCGATCTTCGGAGAGGTAGCCGATGCCGTGGCGTACGGCGTCGCGCGGGTGCTTGATGGCCACTTTCTTACCGTGCACGTAGATCTCACCGGAATCGAGGGGATCGGCGCCGAAAATCGCGCGCGCCACCTCGGTGCGTCCGGCCCCCATCAGGCCGGCAAAGCCCAAGATCTCACCCTTTTTCAGCTTGAAGCTGACATCCTTGATGACATTGCCGCGGTTGAGGTTCCTGGCCTCCAAGACGATCTCCTCGTTGGGGTGTTCAGGGACCTCTGGCGCAGATTCGTAGATCGTGCGGCCCACCATCATGCTGATGATGCGCTCGATGGGGATGGTCTGCGCGTCCTCCGTGCCCACATAGTGACCGTCGCGCATCACGGTGATGCGGTCGGAAATCTGCTTGAGCTCCTCCAAGCGATGGGAGATGTACACAACGCCTACCCCGCGGTCGCGCAGTTGGCGGATGATGCGGAACAACTCCTCGATCTCTGCCTCGGTCAACGCGGCCGTCGGCTCATCCATGATCAGGATCTGTGAATCAAAGGAGAGCGCTTTAGCGATCTCGACCATCTGCTGCTTGGCCACCGTCAACTCAGCCACCTTGGTGCGCGGGTCCAGCTTCAGGTGCATAGAGTCGAAGAGGGCCTGGGTTTGAGCGTTGATCTGCTTTTCGTTCAGCACGAAAGGCAAACCCTGACGTGGCTCGCGGCCGATGAACACGTTTTGCGCCAGCGTCAGGTGCGGCATCAAGTTCAATTCCTGGTGGATCATGCTGATCCCCAGGTGTTGCGCTGCGCGCGGGTTAGGGATCTCGACCTCTTTGCCCTTGTAGACAATGCGCCCGGCGTCCTTGCTGTAGACACCTGCCAGCACCTTCATGAGGGTCGACTTACCGGCGCCGTTCTCGCCGACCAGCGCATGCACCTCGCCTGCCCGCAGATCAAAGCGGGCCTGATCCAGCGCACGGACGCCGGGAAAGGTCTTGTCGATTCCTTCCATCACCAGCAAGACATCGCTCATCGTGGGACCTCGTGAACTTGGCTAGGACAGTCGGATCCAGAGGCACGAACCGATTGCAACAGCAGAACATTGGCCTTTGGGCAGTAGAAAAACAAAGGGGAGAGACAAGAGACCCTCGGCGAGCCGGCAGCAACTTGCGGAGCTTGCCACTCGTCTTTCAGGGCCTCTTGTACTCTCCTCTCTTGTCCTGTGACGCTCCTTCGTTAACGGACTCTCTTGCTCACGCAGACTTGCTTCCAGGCTCAGTCATACAGCAAGGGGCCGAACTGCGGTTCGTCCATGTTGTTCTTGTCGTACCAGAAGAAGCCCGTGTCGATGATCTTGGGCACGGATTCGCCCCGGATCGCTTTTACAGCAGCTTCGACGCATTTGTAGCCGATGCCAACCGGGTTCTGCGTGATGGCTCCGGCCTCGGCACCGCTGCGCACGGCGTCCTTCTGCTGCTTGCCGGCGTCATAGCCGATCACGACCAGCTTGCCTTCCATGCCCAGCTCTTTCACAGCGTTCAACACGCCGATGATTGAGCCTTCGTTGGCGCCGAAGTAGCCCTTCAGATCGGGATTGGCCTGGATCACCGCCTTGGCAATGTCGGTCGACTTGAGGTGGTCGCCACCGCCGTAGTCGATGTTAACGATCTCGATGTTAGGATACTTCTCCTTGACGCGATTGACAAACCCATCGCGGCGGTCGATGCCGGTGCGGCTGGTCTGGTCATGGACCAGAACGGCCACCTTGCCCGATCCGCCGATCAGTTCAGCCATCTTGTCGGCCGCCAGCGCAGCAGCAGCGATGTTGTCGGTGGCTGCAGTGGCAACGGGGATGTCGCTGTCCACGCCGGAGTCGAAGCCCACGACCGGGATACCCTTGGCCTTGGCCTCCTCGAGCAGCGGAATGGCGGCCTTGCTGTCCAGCGCCGCAAAGCAGATCGCGGCCGGGTTCTTGGCCAGGGCGGCTTGCAGCATTTCGATCTGCTTGTCCACTTCCGCCTCAGTGGCCGGGCCCTCGAACGTGATGTCCACGTTGTAGTCTTTGGCTGCTTGCTCGGCGCCCTGCTTCACAGCCTGCCAAAACTGATGCTGGAAGCCCTTAGAGATCACGGGGATATACGGCTTGGCGGCTGCAGCCTGTTGTTGGGCGGCAGGCGCCGGAGTGGCCGCCGGAGCGCAGCCGGCCAGCAAAGCAAGCACGACCAGCAGACTCAAAGCGGCAACTAGGTGTTTGCTCTTCATCGAAACCTCCTGTTCCTGACACTGAATTGGAAATGATGCTCCCGAGGGAGCTACAACACAGGGGATGGTGGAAATGGGAGAAACGGAGGGGATCACAAGCTTCGGGGAAAGTGGAAGCTGGGATCCGTGTGCTTCATCGACGGAATGATATCGATTTCACACGGAGCATAGCATACACCGAATCGGTTCGTTTGTCAAGGTCATGTCTGCGCAACCTTTGTGCATTCCGCTGACGCCGTTCGCTATCAGGCCTGCCTGCGGTGCATCGTCAGCACAGCAGCTTCTGTTCAAGCTAGCAGCCCGAGCACGCGGCTGAGCTTCATCACGGTGAAACGGTTGCGCACGTAATGGCCATAGACCTCAGCCAACGCCATTTCCTCGTCGCCCAGGCCAAGCGCGCGGGGGTCTGCTGTGCCGCCGGCGCGCTGCAGAAGGTCAGTCAATGCGTCGGGCGACGGCACCTCGGCGGCAACGGCCTGCACCTGTGGCCAACGATCTACGATGCGCTGCTTGAGCTGCTGCCAGCGGTCCTCGCCGATGTCTAGAAAGGCCGCCTGCTCGGCGATCACCTGCGCGGTCAGCTCACCGTAGGCGTAGCGGATGCGCTCGATCTCGGCATCGCGGTCGGGCAGCGCTGCGGCGGCCAGGCGCTGCGCGGCTTCGTCCTGCGTCATGCGCCGAATCTGGTCGTAGTAGCGAGCGACGATCACCGTAGCCATACCGGTCTTGGCGCCGTGCAGCACCGGCTTGCGTCCCTCGCGCACCAGTTTCATCTCCAGGTAGTGCGAGATGTAGTGCTCCGACTGGCCGGCCGGCTGGGAGCCGCCGAAGGCCAGCATGCACAGCCCGGCCTCGATCAGCGCGTCGATCAGACTGCGGATGCCCTCCGGCTCGGCCGCGCCGACCTGATCTACCTGCGCCATGCAGCGGTCACGGGCCGCAGCCATACGCCGCGCTACGGCGTCGTCGTAGGGGCCATCCCACAGCAGCGCAGCCAGCTTCCAGTCCGCCACCGAGGTGTACTTAGCCACCACATCGCCGAAGCCGGCGGCAATCATCGGCCGGGGCGCGGCGCAGAGTGTGTCCAGATCGGCGAAGACGGCAATGGGCGGTTGGCCATAGATGGTCTGCTTCAATCCGCGCACGATCAGCGACGAGCCGGTCGAGGTGTAAGCGTCCACCGAGGGGGCGGTGGGCAAGGAGATGAAGTCGTTGCGCGAGCGATGGCTGGCAAAGCGGGTCACATCGGTGATGGTTCCGGAACCTACGGCCAGGTAGAGTCGCTCCTCGTTCCCGGCCGGCACCAACACCTGCATCACGGCACCCTCATCGGGCACGACCTCGCGGTCGGCCAGTAGCGTGATGCGTAGTTCATGGCCTTGGGCGTGTAACGCCTGAGCAACAGCCTTACCCAGCGCAGCATAGGTGTTAGCGTCCGCTACCAGGGTGAGAGGCAGCCAGCGACGATGGGCAAGAAAACGGAGAAGTTGGTGGATGATGGAAGACTCGACGTAGACAGGGAGATCGGTAGCCATGGAGGTCGTTTCTAGCGCGTTTCGTATCTAGATTGCAGCACGGCCAACAACGGACGAGTTGCGCCATACTAGCGGAATCCCGCATATGGGTCCTCTGGCGCTTCGCGCTGGCCGTAGAAATGGCGGGCGAAGTACTGCATTGCGCGAGCGTGCTGCTCGGAGATTAGGTGCACAGTCCCGATGCTCTTGGCCATGATGTAGATATGAGCGGTCTTTTCCGTCACGTGGGTGACGGTCAGCGCGTGCTTCATATTGGCGCCTACGCACAGCGTGCCATGATTGGGCAGTAGCACGGCGTTCCATTGGCCCAGCGCCCGGGCGGCGTTGCGACCAAGCTCCGGTGTGCCGGGCAGCGCATACTCGGCGCAGACAGCCTTGTCGCCTACGATTTGCACGAAATCTTCGCTGATGCCGGGCAGCTCCTGACGCACCACCCCTAAGACGGTTGAGTACAGGGGATGGGTGTGCACGATGGCGTTGACATCCGGCCGCGCAGCGTAGATCGCCAGGTGCATGTGACGCTCGACCGAGGGGACGCGAAAGCCGTCTACCACGTGCAGCTCGTTGTCCAGCACGACGATATCCTCGACCCGGATCTCTTCGTAGTCCATGCCGCTGGGCGTGATGTAGACCAACCCTGTGTCGGGATCGCGCGCGCTCACGTTGCCCCACGTACCCACAGTCAGGCCCGTGCGAATCATAAAACGGCCGGCGTCGACTACTGTTTGTTTGAGCGCCTCATCGATGATCGGTTTGATGGTGGAATCAGAAGCCGCGATTAGCATTGAATATTCTCTCACTGGAACCCTTCGTAGTGACGACTTTAGTCGTCCTCAGCCGCACAGCAGCCTGGACATCCAAGGTGAGGCTCTTCGCTCACCGCCGAAAAGTCGCCGCTAGCTGCGTGTACAGCTCCAAGAACAGAGCGTAGTGCCGCTCGTAGACCGGGGTGGGCACCGGGTGATGAACCTGCCGGTCGACGGTCGCCATGCGCTGCACGGTCTCCTCGAATGAGGTGTAGAGGCCTAGCGCCTTGCCGCACAGCAGCGCGTTGCCCAGGTTGGCGGTGTCGGGCACGGCCACGGTGACGATCGGCTTGCGCAATACCTTGCCGAGAATGGCCAGCCAGACGGGACTCTTCAGGCCGCCACCCACAGCCCGCACCTGGTCGATCACGATGCCCAGGGACTCTACGGTCTCGATGTTGTGCCGCAGGCCGAAGCTTACCCCTTCCATGATGGCCTTGATGAAATGTGCCTTCTCGGTAGCCAGGTTGATGCCGAAGAACACGCCGCGCGCGGCCGGGTCCCAGTAGGGAGTGCGCTCGCCGTTCAGGTAGGGCAAGAAGATCAGCCCGCCGCTGCCGTCAGGGATAGCGGCACAGGCTTGGTTGTACAGGTCGAAAACATCACCAGAGCTGACCATGTCGCGATCGAAGGCGTTGCGGAACCAGTGCAGCGACTCGCCGGCGGTCTGCATCACGCCCAATGTCACCCAGCGATTGCGTAAGCAGTAATGCCAGCACAGCGTGCGCCGGCCGGCATCCGGCAACGGCCGCTCCGAACAGACCGTGATCACGCCCGCTGTGCCGATGATCAGCGTCACCTGGCCAGGATGGATCATACCCGCGCCCAAGGCCGAGGCCGAGTTGTCCGAGCTACCGTTGACCACGGGCGTCCCGGCGCGCAGACCGGTGGCCTCAGCGGCCTCTGCGCTCACCTGCCCAACGATTTCGTCCGAGGGCAACGCCGGCGGAAGGTAGCTCGGCGGGATACCGAACAGGTCGAACATCACCGGCGACCAGCGAGCGTGCTGGACATCGAACAGCAACGTGCCGCTGGCCTCGGCGTAATCGGTTACCATCTGGCCTGTTAGCAGGTACTTAAGGTAATCCTTGGCCACCAGGATGTGCGCCGTGCGACCCCACACCTCCGGCTCGTTTTCCTGCACCCAGCGAACTTGAGGGGCTGTGTAGGTGGTGGTAGCGAAGTTGCTCGTTTCCTGGAATACCAGTGCGCTTGTGGCCGGGTCACTCTCGATGGCTGCGACCACGCCGGCGGCTCGTTGGTCCATCCAGGTGATCGCCGGTCGCAGCGGCTGGCTCGACCTGTCTAGGTAGACCTGGGTGTGCATTTGCCCGCAAAGGCCGACGCCAGCGACTTCGGCAAAAGCGGCGCTCCAGCGCGCTTGCAGCTCGTGACAGGCGCTGACGAAGCCTGTCCACCAGGCGCGCGGGTCCTGCTCGGCATAGCCGGGTTGCGGCGTGGCGATCGGGTATTCGCGATAGGCCGAGCCAACTAGGCTGCCATCCTCACGCAGCAAGGCCACTTTCAGTCCTGTCGTGCCCAGGTCAATGCCTAACAACGTGTTCATGGGTTCGTCCTCTCCGCTTGCACGGTCGCCGCGCGACCGGAGCGACGACTGCGGATCAGGTGGTTGAGGGCCATAACCACAATGATAATGACACCCCACGCTGCTATGGTGAGGAACGCGCTCACTCCCAGCAAGTTCAGCCCGCTGGAGATAAGTTGCAAGATGATCAGGGCAATCAGCAAGCCGGAAACCTTGCCGAAGCCGCCATAGGCGTCCGTGCCGCCCAACACTGCGGCCAGGATAGTCATCAGGAGGTAAGACTCGCCGTAGTCCGCCTTGGCCGAGTTGAAGCGGGAGATCATGATTAGCGCAGCCACACCGCAGAGCAAACCCGACAGCACATAAGTGCGCATGAGCACCTTGCGATTGTCAACACCGGAGAAGTAGGTGGCAGTTGCGTTAGAGCCCAGCATATACATGCTGACCCCCTGGGGAGTGCGATTGAGCACCAAGGCCACCAGACCGGCGCAGAGCAGGAAGATCAAGAGCGGTACAGGCACGCCAAAAACAGCGCCGTTGCCGACGAAGCGCACGGCGTCGGGCAACCCAGAGATGACGTAGCCGCGGGTGAGCACGATGTTGACACCGTTGACCAGCGTCATTGTGCCCAGGGTCGCTAGGATGGGCGACACCTCGATGACTGCAATCAGCCAGCCGTTCAAGAGGCCGGTGGCGAGGCCGGTCGCCAAACCCGCGGCAATCGCCAACAGGACGATCAGCACCGAGGTCGCCGCGCCGGTCTCCGGCGTGATGAGCCGGGTCAGAATTGTGGCCATGATGATGCCGCACAGGTTGGTGGCGGCGATGATGGCCAAGTTGATGCCGCCGGTCAACATGACAACAATCATCGCTAAGGCCAGCAAGCCCAGCTCAGGCAACTGAAAGGCCATGGACTGAAAGTTGCGCGGATGAAAGAAAAGGCGGCCGTTGAGCGCCCACATCAGCAGGAACACCACCACCATGACCATGGCGAGGGTAAAAGTCTCGGAAAACTTGCCCAGGCGAGAGATGCGTGTCGTCATGCGGCCTCCACCAGGGTCGTCTTCTGTTGACGTGTGGCCCGCCGGCGGCGATAGGCGCTGACGCCAACGCTGACGATGATTACTAGGCCGATCAACACGTTGTACCAATAGGAGGGAATACGCATCAGCGTCAGACCGTTGCTCAGCACGGCCAGCAGCGCAACGCCCAGCACTGTACCGGTGAGCGTGCCGGCTCCGCCGGCCAGGCTGGCGCCGCCCAGCACGACCGCGGCAATCACATCGAGCTCCTTGCCGACAATAGAGTTGGGTGCTGCGGTCTGCACCAGCAGCAGCTGCACAACGCCGGCAACACCTGCCAACAGGCCCATGAAAGAGTAAACAAACAGCTGCTGGCGGAAGATGGGCAGGCCTACGCGCCGCGCTGCGATCTTGTTGCCGCCCATGGCATAAATGCCGCGGCCTAGAGTCATGCGGTTCAGAACCACCCAGGCCACGGCCAGCACGATGAACCAGATCACCGGGATGATGGACAGGCCATAGGTCCCGCCGCTCGGCTTGGTCAAAGTGAAGATCTGGACAGCAGCGAAATCGCGGAACCAGTCGGGCAGGCCGTAGATCCACTTGCCGCCCGACAACACCGTCAGGATGCCGTAATAGATGTTCAAAGTAGCAATTGTTGTGATAATGCTGGGGATGTTGAACGCATAGGTCACAATGGCGTTGACCGAGCCCAGCAGAATGCCCAGGCCGCCGGCGAGGAGGAAGGCAGTCGCCATGTTGCCGCCCCATTCTTTGCTAACAACCGCCACAACGTACATGCCAACTGTGGCAGTGGCTGTGAAAGAAATGTCGATGCCGCCGGAGATCAACACGATTAGCACGCCGACCGCGAGGATACCTAAGAAAGTATACCCCTTCAACAAATCGAGAAAGTTCTCAAGTGTCAAGAAAGAGGGGTTGACCAGCGTGATCAGCGCGGAGAAGACAACAACCGCGATGGCTACATAGAACTCTTGGGAGCGGAGTAAGCGTTTCATAGCTCTCAAGGCGCTGTGTCGATGCAGCGCTGGATGTCGTCCATGCTGGCATGCGCCGTGTCGAACTCGGCGAGGAACCGACCCTTGTGCATGACCATCACCCGATTGCAGTTGTAGAAAACCTCTGGCACTTCGTCGGAGATAAGAATGATACCCATGCCCTGAGCAGCCAGCCGGTGGATGATCTGATGAATGGCGCTCTTGGCTGCGATGTCGACGCCGATGGTCGGGCCGTCCAAGATCAGCAGGCGAGGCCGAGTTGCAAGCCACTTAGCCACCACAATGCGCTGCTGGTTACCGCCGGAAAGCGTCTGCACGGGCGACTCTGGTGACGGCGCCTTGATCGCCAGGTCCTGCACCCACGTGTCGACCGTACGGCGGGCTTGCTGACCGTTTAACAAGCCCAGAGCGCTCGTCAGCCGGTCCAGCACGCTGATGACGATATTTCTACCCACAGATTGCGGCATGACCAGGCCCTGCCTGATGCGATCCTCCGGCACATAACCGATGCCCAGGCGGATGGCGTCCTGTACGCTCCTCACCGTCACCGGTTGGCCTTCAATCAGAATCTGGCCGCGGTCGGCCGGTGCATCGCCGAACAGCGCTAAGGCAAGCTCAGTGCGTCCTGAGCCCAGCAGGCCGGTGATGCCGAGGATCTCGCCGCAGTGCACGGTAAAGCTGATATCAGCGAAGCTGCCCGCCCGCCCCAGGTCTTTGACTTCCAACAGAGGTGCGCCGCCAGCCGCCTGGCTGCGAAACTGTGTTTGCTCAACGGCAACGCCGGTCATTAGGACTGCGAGCTTTGCGTCGTCTACTGCCTGGCCGACAAAGGTGCCGACTTTTCGACCGTCGCGCAGAATAGTCACGCGCTCAGCGATTTGCAGCACCTCGTCCAGTTTGTGGCTGACAAACAACGTGGCGATGCCCTTGGCCTGCATGTCGCGCACCACCGCGAACAGCGCATCGACCTCGCGTCGCGTCAGCGAGGCTGTGGGCTCGTCCATGATCACGAGCTTGACGTCATGGGTCAAGGCGCGGCAGATGGCGACAAGCTGTTGATCGGCCACGGAGAGATTGCCCACAAGTTCGTCCAACGGTAGGGAAACGGCAACGCGCGCCATAGCCTTAGCAGCAATCGCCCTGACTTCGCGGCCGTTGACGACGCGTGCGCCGCTGGCGATGACCTTGCTGAGCGCAATGTTCTCGGCCACGCTCAGGTTGGGAAACAGCGAAAGGTCCTGGTAGATGACCGCAATGCCGCGTCGAATCGAGTCGATGGCGTGATAGTCGCGTACAATCTCGCCGTTGATGCGGATGACGGCGCCTTCGTCGGGCTGTTCCGCCCCGGCTATGATCTTGATCAAAGTGGACTTGCCCGAACCGTTTTCGCCGACCAGGCAATGGATCTCCCCTGGCCGAATCTCGAAGTCCACAGCATGCAGGGCCTGTACACCGGCGTAACGCTTGCTGACTCCCTGCATGGACAAGAAGGGGGCGCTCATGTGGCGTTCCTGGTCAGATTTCACACTGCGGAAGGGGTCAAAGCGGCTGAGAGGTCAGTGTTGGCTGCAGCAAGACCTCGTTTGCATTGGGGAGGGCGGCCACTTGCGGGGTCGCTGTGCCATGCCGCAAACAATCTGGCGGGCTTGACGAGAGATCGAAAGCGTTGAGCCTCCCCGGCAGCCCGGGGAGGCTCAACATCAACGGAGGCTAACTAGAAGCCAAGAGACTCAGCGTTCTCAGCAGTGATGTCCAGCATGGCATCCACAACAGCGACGTTGCCGTTGAGCTGGATGGAGCCAACGTTAGGAATTTCCAGACCGTTGGTGATCTTACCGCCGTCGAGGAGATGCTTGGCCATCCAAACCATGCCGTAGCCGGCGTCGGCCGGATCCCACAAGATGCCGTGGTCGATCGAGCCGTCCTTGAGATACGGGGCAGCGTGGCTAGGGATGACGGTGCCGACCACAGCGACAACATCCTGCAAGCCCTTCTCCCGAAGAGCCTGCGCCGCTCCGGGCGGGCCCAGGCTACCAAAGCCGACGATTCCTTTTAGGTCAGGGTAGGCCTGCAACAGCTCCAATGTTTTCTGGCGGGAGAGCTCCTGGTCCTCGCCGCTGGGGATGCGCTCAGTGACCAGCTGCAGGCCAGGATATTTCTGGGCGGCGTACTTCAGGCCCTCATCGGCCCACAGGTTGTGCAGGGGCACCGTCAGAGAGCCGACAATGATGGCCATCTTGCCGGTGTCGCCCATGTACTCCACCAGCTTGTCCCAGTGGTACTGGCCGAATTTGACGTTGTCGATCAGCTCCAGGTCATAGTCATTGCCTACCTGGTCTGGCGACTCGTGGGTGATGACGACGATGCCGGCATCCTTCGCTTTCTTGAAGACCGGCTCCAATGCCTTGGCGTCGTTGGGAACGACCGCAATGGCATCAACGCCCTTGGCCACCAGGTCCTCGATGATCTTGGCCTGCTGCGCCGGGTCGGCGTCGGCGGGTCCTACCATGTAGGCGTTGACCCCCAGCTCCTTAGCCGCTTGTTTGACGCCCTCTTCCAGGCGATTGAACCAGGGGATGCCGGCGATCTTAACGACGACGGCGATCTCGTAGGGCTCCTCAGCCGCAGGAGCTGCTCCCTGCTGAGGACCGGTGGTGACGACCGGCTGGGCACAGCTAGCCATGAAGGTCAATAAGAGAGCTGCGACCAGCGTGAGAGAGAGGATACTGCGTAGTCTCATAGTGCCACTCCTTTGTGTATGAAAGACAGGCACAGATAAGACGACATGTCTGTGCCACGCGGACAACCCCTTCGAAACTATACTACGATTTCGAGGGTGTGTCAAAACACACAATATCTCGATCACATCCCCTCGGCCAAGGAGATCAAGACTCTCCCGCAATCTCCTACAACCCAGGCGACTACGCTAGAACATGATTTAGATCATGGTGCAATCGCACAACAACTTGCAGCCTGTTGGTGGCGCAGTTGCACCTGGCCGACGTGTTGAGCGAGGCCGGTCGCATGGCGCTGGGATCACACCCGCTTGTGCGTGAGATCAACGGCGACCGTGAGTTTGTGCTGGTGGAGGCGACGACCGACGGCCGCGGCGTCAGCATTACCCAACACGACGTGCGGGAGGTCCAACTGGCTAAGGCCTCGATCCAGGCCGGCATTGCGCTGCTGCTGGCCGAGCGCAGCGTGGCTCCGGAGCAGATCGAGCGTTTCATCATCGCCGGCGCCTTCGGCGCCTACATCGACGTGACCAACGCCGTGGCTATCGGCATGTTCCTCGCCCTGCCGGCCGAGCGCTTCCGCCAGGTGGGCAACGCGGCCAGCGTGGGCGCCAAACTGGCGCTGCTGTCCACCGCCCAGGGCACCCGCGCCCAGGCCCTGGCCGGCCGCGTGCGCTATCTGGAGCTGGCCACCCACCCCCGTTTTGCCCGGGTCTTTGCTCGCAGTTGCCGGCTGCGGGTGTTTGGTGAGCGGTGAACAGCATACGGTGACCGGTGAGCGGCGACCGTGGGAGCTGCACAAAGCCGGAGGCAAGTCTTTAGATGGACGTTGGGTAGGGCGCTTGCCAGCAAAACCCGGCTAAAGCCTTGACTCCGAGCCGAACTGCTAAAGCCCCGATGAGGACACGAGATGAATGGAGCGGACCGCCGCCGCGTGGGCTGATGTTATCCAGCTTGACGGTTGCTGTCAAAGCAAATGGGTGAGCGCGACAAGTCCCCCTGCCGCGGCGTAGGGCTTCAACCGGCTCCGGCCAGGCTGGCAGCAGCCACACTTGGCGTTGCCGCGCCCAGCAGAAGCAATTAGCTTTTCCCCGCGACTCACAGTAGAATCAGGCCTGCGCGTCGCTCCATCGCCTCACCGCCCACCGCTCACCGATCACCGATCACCGCTCACCGCTCACCGACCATGCCCACCACCCACGACTTCACCCTGAGCTTCGACCTCGACGAGTACGTTGGCTTGCGCGGGGAGCGCTTTGCGCGACTGTTGACACGGCCCGGCGTGCGGGCAGAGCTGGAGAGCGTTTTCGCCGAGGTGAATGACGTGGTGCGGCCGGCGGCGTGCTGGGACGTGTTCCCCACCGACGGCTTCGCGCACGACCGGGTCCGGCTGGCCGGCGGCGCAACGTTGGGCGGCGGGCCGGTGGTGGAGGTGGTGTGCGGGGCCGAGGCGCTGGCGCTAACCGTGGTGACGGTCGGATCGGCTGTAGACGAGCGCATCCGGCAGCTCAGCGCCGGAGGCGAGCGCTTTCAGGCCCTGGTGCTGGACGAGCTGGCCTCGTGGGCGGTAGACCAGGTGCGGCAGCAGCTCTATGCCCAGCTTAGACGCCAGTTTGCCGCGCGCGACTGGCGCACCAGCTCCTTCCTGTCCCCCGGCGAATCGGCCTGGAGCGTGCGCGAGCAGCGGATCATTTTCAAGCTGCTGGACACGAGCCAGATCGGCGTCAGCCTCAACGACAGCTTGGTCATGACCCCGCTGAAGTCGCTGTCGCTGATGTGCGGCGCGGGCAGCCGGCCGCTGGGTGCCGAGGGCCTGACCAACTGCGATTTCTGTTCCATCAAGGACCGCTGCGCCTACGCCCGCAGCGGCGGTCACGGCAAAATCGCGCTGCACCAGGCGACATGACGCCGGGTGCGCAATGAACCACATCGCAATCACGGGAGCCACAAGCTACCAACCATGGAGGATCACATGTCGCAACGTAAAGACGCTCTCAAGGCCGAACTGGCTGATGCCCGCGCTTATCTCTTCTCTGTCGTGCAGCAGATCACGCCCGACCTGGCGTTGGCCACAACCGAGAACCCGCAGTGGAACGTCCACGACCTGCTGGCCCATCTGGCCGGCGCCGAACGCGGGCTGCAGGCCACCGTGCAGCGCTTCCTGGCCGGCAAAGAGCTGCCCCCCGACTTCTCGCTAGATTACTGGAACCAACGCCAGGTGGCCAAACAAAAGGAGCGCGACATTGCCGATTTTGTCGCCAGCCTTACGGCCAGCCGGGTCGACACCCTGGCCCTGCTGGACAGCTTGAGCGAAGAGCAGCTCGACGTGGTGGGTATGCACCCGGCCGGCTTCCCAACCGATGTAGCGGGCATCTTTCGCGTGCTGGCTCTGCACGAGCGCGATCATGGCCAGGAGATTGCCGCGGCCCTGGGCCTGCCGGTGGGCGAACGCGTGAATTGGCGCAGCGTTGTGCCAAGCGAGATTTGAGCCGTCCGCGCGGGTCGCATTGCCAGGACTCTGCGGGCCGCTGCAGCACAAGACGCGCAGAATGATTTGACGTCCTTCTGGCGTTGTGGCATAATCGCCGCACAATTCAACAGACCAAAAGACGATGAACCGGAAGAGTACCTGCCAGAGCGGGCGCCCAGAGAGCCGACGGTAGCTGAAAAGTCGGCAGCAGCGCAGGCAGCGAATGGGCCGGGGAGTCGGGACGTGAACAATGGCTAACGCTGAATGGGTGACTGTTAACGGTTAATGAGCAGGGGCTCCGAACATTAACCATTACCTATTCACCATTAGCCATCTACTAGCTTTCCCCGGAGACGCCACCGTTATCAGGGCGCTGGAGATTAGGAAAGTAGCGAGTAATGCGTAACTGACCGTCCCCTCTCACCATTACGTTTACGCATTACGTGTGATGCTCCCGTCTCCGCAGAGCGAGGTGGGGCCTTGGCTTTGTGAACGCCAAGAAGCCCGCCTAACCAGGGTGGCACCGCGAGACGCCTCTCGTCCCTGAAGCGCATCCGTTGCGCGGGACGAGAGGCTTTTTGTTTGGCGAATTGGAGGTGAGAAGAGAGACCATGTACAAACCCACCCTCGACCAGGTACGCGCTCTGGCCAGCCAGGGCAACCTGATCCCCATCTACCGCGAGCTGCCGGCCGACCTGGAGACGCCGGTGACGGTGTACTTGAAGCTACGCGATGGCAGCCCCTCTTTCCTGTTGGAGTCGGTGGAGAAGGGCGAGCAGATGGGACGCTACTCCTTCATCGGTGTGCAGGCGCCCCTCTCCCTCACCGCGCGCGGCAGCCGGGTGATCGTCAAGGGCATGGCCGGGGCGGCGTTGGAAGAGCGCACCGCAGACGATCCGCTGGACGTGATTAAGCAGGTGCTGCACGACCGCCAGCCGATCCACGTGGAGGGCTTGCCGCGCTTCATCGGCGGCGCGGTGGGCTACCTGAGCTACGATTGGGTGCGCTTCGTGGAGCGGCTGCCGGCCACAGCCGCCGATGACCTGGGACTGCCCGACTTCGTCTTCCTGCTGGCCGACAACCTGGTGATCTTCGACCACGTGCGCCATCGCCTGCTGGTGCTAGCCAACTGCCGGCTGACCGGTGACGTGACTACGGCCTACGCCGATGCGGTCGCGCGCATTGATCAGATCGTAGCACGGCTGCGGCGGCCGCTGATTTTGCCCGAGACGCCCAACGTGTACAGCGCCGCCACATGGCAGAGCAACTTTAGCCAGGAGCGCTTCGAAGCCATGGTGCTGGAGGCGAAGGAGCACATTGCCGCCGGCGACATCTTTCAGGTGGTGCTCAGCCAGCGGCTTAGCCGGAACACCGAGGCCGACGCCTTCACCATCTACCGAGCGCTGCGCATGACCAACCCCAGCCCGTACATGTACTTCCTGGAACTGCCAGGCGACAACGGCGCCGGCCAGCCCATCCACCTGATCGGCTCCAGCCCGGAGATGCATGTGCGGCTAGAGGAGGACAAGGCGCAGCTGCACCCCATCGCCGGCACGCGCTGGCGCGGGGCCTCGGCCGACGAGGACGCCCGCCTGGCCGCCGGGCTGCTGGCCGACCCCAAAGAACGGGCCGAGCACGTGATGCTGGTGGACCTGGGCCGCAACGACCTGGGCCGGGTGTGCGAGTACGGCAGCGTCCACACGCCGACGCTCATGGCGGTGGAGCGCTACAGCCACGTCATGCACATCGTCAGCGACGTGGTCGGCCGGCTGCGGCCGGAGTTCGACGCCTTCGACCTGCTGCGGGCCACCTTTCCGGCCGGCACGGTCAGCGGCGCGCCCAAGGTGCGGGCCATGCAGATCATCGAGGCGCTGGAGGGCACGCGACGCGGCCCCTACGCCGGCTGCGTGGGCTACATCGGCTACGACGGCGCCATGGACACCTGCATCACCATCCGCACCGTGGTTATGCGCGGCAACGTCTGCACCGTGCAGGCCGGCGCGGGCGTGGTAGCCGACAGCGACCCGACCTACGAGTGGAACGAGACGCTGAACAAGGCCCGCGCGCTGGCCGTGGCGGTGGAAGTAGCAGAGCGAGGGTTAGTCGAGTAGAGTAGATTGGTAGATTGGTCGGGGCGTTGCGTCTGACAACCCGCCACGGGCTGACCCATCTACCTGTTTACCAATCTACCCCTTAGGAGATTTCATCATGACTAAGAAACGCATTCTCACCGGCGACCGGCCGACCGGCAAGCTGCACCTGGGCCATTACATCGGCAGCCACCGCCACCGGCTGGCCTTCCAGGACGACTATGAGTGCTTCTTCCTGATCGCCGACCTGCACATGCTGACCACCAAGCCGGCCAAGGAGGATATCCTGGCCATTGCCGACAACGCTCGTGCCATCGTGCTGGACCACCTGGCCATCGGCATCGACCCCAACAAGGTCACCTTCTACCTCCAGTCGGCCGTGCACGAGGTGTACGAGCTACAGCTGCTGCTCAGCGGGCTGGTGACGGTCGAGCGCCTGCAACAACTGCCCACCATCAAGGACATGGCCGATGCGGCCGGCATGGAGCAGATCCCCTACAACCTGCTGGGCTACCCGGTGCTACAGGCCGCCGACATCCTGATGCCCAAGGCGCACCTGGTGCCGGTCGGCAAGGACAACGAGAGCCACGTGGAGCTGGCCCGCCAGATCGCCCGCCGCTTCAACAACGCCTATGGCGAGGTCTTCCCGCTGCCCGAAGCCTATGTGGTCGGCGGCACCCTGGTGGGCACCGACGGCCAGGCCAAGATGAGCAAGAGCCTCAACAACGCCATCTTCCTGAGCGACGATGCGGCCACGGTGCGCAAGCGCGTGTTCAGCATGTACACCGACCCCAAGCGCATCAGCGCCGACATCCCCGGCACGGTCGAGGGCAACCCGGTCTTCCAGTACCACGACTACTTCAACCCCAACAAGGAAGAGGTGGAGGACCTGAAGCGGCGGTACCGCGAGGGCCGGGTGGGCGACGTCGAGGTCAAGGAGAAGCTGGCCATCGCCCTGAACAACTTCCTGGATCCCATCCGCGAGCGCCGTGCCTACTATCAGGCCCAGACCGGCTTCGTGGACGAACTGCTCTACGAGGGCACAAAGCGGGTGACGGTCGAGGCCCAGGCCACGCTGATCGAGGTAAAGAAGGCTATGGGGCTGACGGGGGTGTGGAACAGGATCTCGCGGGCGGCGGAGAAACGAAGCAAGAAGCAGGCCGCAACGAGTAACGAGTAATGCGTAAGTCGGCGACCCATGTGAGTTGGAGGTTAGCATGAACTTTGCGCTCAGCTATCCGACGACCAAATCAAGGACGAATGCGCCGCCCACATCACCTAGCCCTTCGACCCGCTAGAGGACGCGCCCCTCTCCTAGCACGCCTTACGCATCACTCGTCACGCATCACTGGTCGCACACGCATCTCACGCAAGGACCAACCACCATGATCGCATTCATCGACAACTACGACTCCTTCACCTACAACCTTGTGCAGTTCATCGGCGAGGTGATGCTCGAGGACCGGCTGGGCGACCCGCACACGGAGCTGCGGGTCTGGCGCAACGACCAGATCACGGTGGACGAGCTGGCAGCGCTCAAGCCCAGCTACATCGTCATCTCGCCCGGTCCCGGCACGCCGGAGCAGGACAGCGGTATCAGCAACGAGGTCATTCGCCGCTTCTACCAGACCACGCCGATCCTGGGCGTCTGCCTGGGGCAGCAGTGCATCGGCCACGTCTTCGGCGGCGTGGTGAGCCGCGCGCCGCGGCTGATGCACGGCAAGGTGTCGCCGGTATACCACACAGGCCGCAGCATCTTCCGCGACTTGCCCAGTCCCTTCCAAGCCACCCGCTACCACTCGCTGATCGTGCAAGAGCCGCTGCCGGCCGAGCTGGAGCTGACCGCCTTCACCACCGAGGGCGAGGTGATGGGCCTGCGCCATCGCCAGTACCCCACCGTCGGCGTTCAGTTCCACCCAGAGAGCATCCTGACGGAGCATGGCAAACAGTTGTTGCGGAATTTTCTGACGTTGGGTAAGTAGACTGGTAGACTGGCAAATTGGGTCGTGTGCTCGCCATGGCACGGGCTCTTGACCAATCCACCAGATTACCCAGCTACCCCCTGGAGGCTCCATGATCCAACAAGCTATCGCCAAACTGCTCGACCGTCACGACCTGAGCGAGGACGAGGCCTACGCCACGATGATGCAGATCATGCAGGGCGAGGCGACTCCCGCGCAGATCGGCGGGTTTCTGGTCGCACTGCGCATGAAGGGCGAGACCGTGGCCGAGATCGCCGGCTGTGCGCGCGCCATGCGCGACAACGCCATCCCCGTGCGTCCGCAGCGCGGCCACACAGCCGACGCGCCCCTCACCGACATCGTGGGCACGGGCGGCGACCACTCCGGCACCTTCAACATCTCCACCACGGCTGCGTTCGTGATCGCCGGGGCCGGCGTGCCGGTGGCCAAGCATGGCAACCGTTCGGTCACCAGCAAGGCCGGCAGCGCCGACGTGCTGGCTGCGCTGGGCGTGCGGCTGGACCTGACCCCGGCTCAGGTGGCCCGGTGCATCGACGAGGCGGGCATCGGCTTTCTGTTCGCCGTCAACCACCACCCTGCTATGCGCCACGCCATCGGCCCACGCCGCGAGCTGGCCGCGCGCACCGTATTCAACATCCTCGGCCCCCTCACCAACCCGGCCGGCGCCACCCACCTGGCCATCGGCGTGTTCAACGCCGACTTGACCGAGCCGCTGGCGCACGTGCTGGGCCGTTTGGGCGCTCAGGCTGCTTTCGTGATGCACGGCTATGGCGGGCTAGACGAGCTCAGCCTGGCCGGCCCCAACCGTGTCACCGCGCTGCGGGACGGTCAGGTCGCCACCTTCACGCTTGACCCGGCAGACCTTGGCCTGCCCCGCGCCGACCTCAGCGAGCTGAAAGGCAGCGATGCCGCCGAGAACGCCGCGATCACGCGGTGCATTCTGCAGGGCGAGGAACGCGGCGCCAAGCGAGATGCAGTGCTGCTCAACGCTGCGGCCGGCCTGGCGCTGACGGACGGCAACTGGTCGGTTGCCCTCGAGCGTGCCCGCGTCAGCATCGACAGCGGCGCCGCCCTGGCCGCGCTGGAGCGGCTGGTGGAGGTCAGTCATCAGTAGACGGTGAACGGTAAGCGGAGGACCGACGGTCGTTGGGCGTCCGGCCCGGCCGCCCCTGCTGGCCCACCGCTGCCTTTCTTTCCATCCTTTCCCTGCTTCCCATTCCTTCCCTACGATCCGTCCTTTCCCTTCTGCAACCCGGAGCCGCCATGCCAGCCAAACGAACGAACCCTTTGCCCCCTCGTGAGGAACGCCTGCGCCATCAGGGCAAGATGCTCGACGAAATCATGCGCCACAAGCGTGAGGAGCTGCCGGAGCGCATGCGCGCCATGCCGCTGGCCACGCTGCGCGCCCTGGCCGCTACTGTGCCCGATCCCCTGGACTTTGCCGCTGCGCTGCGCCGGCCCGGCGTCAGCCTCATCGCCGAGGTCAAGCGCGCCAGCCCCAGCCGCGGTCTGCTTTGCCGTGACTTCGACCCGGCGCGGCTGGCCCAGGTCTACACCCAGGGCGGCGCAGCCGCGATCTCAGTCCTCACAGACAGCCGCTTCTTCCAGGGCGAGCTGGAGCATCTCACGACGGTCAAGGAGACGGTGACTGGGGAGAGGGAAAGGGAGGAAAAGAGGGAAACCCGTGCGGCCAATCTATCAACTTCTCCATCCACCGTCCCCCCTGTGCTACGCAAGGACTTCATCTTCGATTCCTACCAGATCGTGGAGGCGCGGGTGGCGGGGGCTGACGCCGTGCTGCTGATCGTGGCCGTGCTGGGCGATCACGAGCTGCGGCGCCTGCTGGCCGAGACGCGTGCCCTCGGCATGGAGGCGCTGGTCGAAGTGCACGACGAGGCCGAGGTGGAGCGGGCACTCAAGGCCGGCGCGCGGGTGATCGGCGTCAACAACCGCGATCTGCGCACCTTCACTGTGGACCTAGCCACCACTGCCCGCTTGCGGCCGCTGATTCCGCCGGAGTGTGTGCTGGTCAGCGAGAGCGGCATCCACGGCCCCGACGATGTCCGCCGCCTGCGCGCGATGGGCGTGGATGCCATGCTGGTCGGCGAGAGCTTGGTGACGGCCAAGCCGGAAGAACGACTGGGCAAGGTGCGCGAGCTGGTGCGCGCGGGAAAAGCGGTGAATCGTCAATGATCACTTGTCAATGGCGTGGTGTCGTCGTTCGTTGACCGGTGACCATTGGCCGTTGAGCATTGCCAATTCCCAAGGGCCCCCCACTCCGTGCTATAATGTCCGCATTCGCTGCCTTCTGGAGTTCCCATGAGTTCCTCTCAGCCGCCTTCCTACCACATGACCCCCGACGAGTTTCGTCGCCATGGCCGCGCGGTGATCGACTGGATCGCCGACTACATGGAGCGGGTCGAACAGTATCCGGTGCTGTCCCGCGTTCAGCCGGGCCAGATCCGCGCCGGCCTCCCGGTCGCGCCGCCGCAGCAAGGCGAGCCGTTCGAGGCCATCCTGGCCGACATCGAGCCGTTGATCATGCCGGGCATCACCCATTGGCAATCGCCCAACTTCTTCGCCTTCTTCCCCGCCAACGCCTCGGGGCCGGCCATCCTGGGCGATCTGCTTTCCTCCGGGCTAGGCGTGCAAGGCATGTTGTGGGCAACCAGCCCTGCCTGCACCGAGTTGGAAACCCATGTGCTCGATTGGCTGGTGGAGATGCTGGGCCTACCCGAGAAGTTCAAGTCCACGGCGGCCGGCGGCGGGGTGATCCAAGACACCGCCAGCAGCGCAGTACTGACAGCTGTGCTGGCCGGCCGTGAGCGCGCCACGGGCTTCGCCAGCAACGCACAGGGCTGCGATGGCCGGCTGACAGCCTACACCTCAGGCCAGGCCCATTCCTCGGTGGAAAAGGCGGTGAAGATCGCCGGCATTGGCAGCCAGCATCTGCGGCTGATCGCTGTGGACAAAGATTTCGCCATGCGACCCGACGCCCTGGCGCAGCAGATTGCCGCCGACCGCGCCGCGGGGCTTGTGCCCTCCTTCGTCTGCGCCACCGTCGGCACCACCTCGTCCAACGCCATGGACCCGCTGCGCGCGATCGGTGAGATCTGCCGGGCCGAGGAGGTGTGGCTGCACGTAGACGCGGCCATGAGCGGCACCGCGGCGCTCTGCCCGGAGTTCCGCTGGATCCACGATGGCCTGGAGCTGGCCGACAGCTACGCCTTCAACCCCCACAAGTGGATGTTCACCAACTTCGATTGCGACTGCTTTTGGGTGGCCGACCGGGCGACGCTGATCAAGGCCTTGAGCATCCTGCCGGAATACCTGAAGAACCAGGCCACCGAGTCGGGCGCGGTCTTCGACTATCGCGACTGGCACATCCAGCTTGGCCGGCGGTTCCGCGCCCTCAAGCTGTGGTTTGTGATTCGCCACTACGGCGTCGAGGGACTGCAGTACCACGTGCGACGACACGTCGAGCTGGCGCAGCAGTTCGCCGGCTGGGTGCAGGCTGACCCGCGCTTTGCGCTGGCTGCACCTGTACCTCTCAACCTGGTCTGCTTCCGCTTGCGCGCCGGCGACGAGGCCAATCGCCAACTGCTCGAGCGGCTCAACCGCAGCGGCGAGCTCTACTTGACCCACACCGTGCTCGACGGCGCATACACCCTGCGCCTGGTTGTCGGCCAGACCTGGACCGAGGCCCGTCATGTCGAACAAGCCTGGCAGCGCATTCGTGATGTGGCGGAGACGGTGATCGCTGAACAGTAATCGGTGAACGGTGCATGCAACAGGGCTTTCAACCCATCGACCAATTTACTAGCCCACCAATCCATCCTACTCGCGTGAAGATCTGCGGCCTGACCAACGCAGAGGATGCCCTGGTCGCAGCCGAGGCCGGCGCCGACCTGCTGGGGTTTATCTTCTACGAGCGCTCTCCGCGCTACGTCACCCCCACCCAGGTGTGCGCCATCGTCGCCCAGGTGCGCTCCTTGGGCTACCGTTCACCGGTTACCGGTCACCGGTCGCCGATCCTGGTGGGTGTCTTCGTCAACCCCAGCGTAGCGCAGGTGCTTGAAACCTTGGAGCACTGCGGCCTGGACCTGGCGCAGCTGCACGGCGAGGAAGAGCCAGAGGTGCTGGCCGCGCTGGGTGGACGGGCCTTCAAGGCGCTGCGACCGGCCACGCTGGCCGAGGCTCAGACAGCAGCCGGCCGCTACGCCAGCCTGGGGCCCATGGCCGGCCCCAACTTGCTCATCGACACTTATCATCCGACCCTGCGCGGCGGGTCAGGGCAGACCGGCGACTGGTCGCTGGCCGCCGACCTGGCCGGTCGCCACCGCTTGCTGCTGGCCGGCGGTTTGACGCCCGACAACGTGGCTGCGGCCATCGCCCAAGTACGGCCTTGGGGTGTGGACGTGGCCGGCGGCGTCGAGGCGGCACCCGGACGCAAGGATCACCACCGCCTGCACGCTTTCATCGCTGCTGCACACAGCGCCGATGCGCCATCGTCCTCCTCATGAATTGCCTACGTGAACAACCAGGCAAGCTACTGCGTCTAATCTAGGGAACACGCGGCATAGCCGGCGTGCAACTATTCAGGTGCCGGGCATTTGAGCCTGCGCTTGCCAGGGTGTCGGCAGAACCGACTGAAGCTGCAAGCCGCACTTGCCCGGCGCCCCCCGGCCGCTTCGTTACCCCGGCGTTTCACCACCGAGCATTGTTCCCCGTTCACCGGTTATCGATTACCTGCCCCAAGAGGCCACCATGCGCATCGGACTGTTAAGCGACTCACACGTGCCCACCGTGGCGTTGCGCCTGCCGTCGGGCGTAGCCAAGGTGTTCAAAGATGTCGATCTCATTCTGCACGCCGGCGACCTGACCGGGCCAGAGGTTCTGGAGGAGTTGGAACAGTTGGCGCCGGTGCTGGCGGTGCGCGGCGATCGAGACCTGAGCAGCCTGGACCACCTGCCCGTGCGTCGGGTGGTGGAAGCGGCGGGCAAACGCATCGGGTTGATCCATGGCAACCGGCCGCGCTGGCAGGAGTTTCCTGGCGCCACCTGGAACATGTTCTTCGGCCAACGCTGGTTTCTCGCCCCGCGCTTCTACGTGCATGTAGTGCACCAGTTCGAGAACGACAACGTGGACTGCGTGGTCTGCGGCCACCTGCACCGGCCCTTTGTAGGCGACATCAACGGCACCTTGGTGGTCAACCCCGGCAGCACTTACTTGAACATCTTGGACCGACGCACACAGCCCGGCCAATACATCTCTGTAGGCATGCTGGAAATCGCCGACGGCATGCTGCGAGCCAGCATCGTGCCGCTGCCTGAGCCGTGGCAGAACATCGACATCAGCCAGTTTGCCAAGGTGCAGAACTATCAGGCGTGATGCGTGCTGAACAATGCGTGTTCAGAGCGGCGCGCAGTGCAGTGCGCCTTACGCGCTGCGCATCATCGGCCTCCTATTGCTCCGCGCCGAGCGCGCCAAGCCACAACGAGACCTCACATGACTTCAGCTAACGACAAACCACTTGGCCGCAGCCTGGGCTGGCAACTGTTGGGCACGACGCGACCTTACCAGAGCCATTGGCACAACCTGCGCCGCGACGAGGTGCGCCTGCCCAGCGGCGAGGAGATCGTCTACACGTACCAGGAGCACAGCGGCTTCGTTACTGTGCTGCCGGTGACCAGCGATGGCCGGGTGGTGATGCTGCGCAGCTACCGCTACACGGTGGACGATTGGTGCTGGGAGCTGCCGGCGGGGGGGCTGGGCGACAAGCCGGGCGCAACGTTGGACGAAGTGGCGCGCGCCGAGCTGCGCGAGGAAACCGGCGGTGAGTGCGTGGAGATGCGCCAAATCGGCTGGTTCTACGCCATGAACGGCACGAGCAACGCCCGCTGCACTTACTTCCTGGCCACCGGCGTGCAGCTCAACGGCCGGCCTCAGCTTGAGTCCACCGAGCTATGCGAGGTGCATCTGCTGCCGTTGGAGCAGGCTGTGCAGATGGCGCGCGACGGCCGCATCACCGACGCCGACAGCGCGCTCGTGCTGCTGCGCTGCGAGCCAATCCTGCGCGGCCAGGGGCGCAAGGTCGAGGTTGTCCCCTACAATCCGGCCTGGCCGCGGCTCTTCGCGGCTGAAGCCGCCAGCCTGGCCGCGCTGCTGGGCGATGAGTTGGTCGCAATCCACCACATCGGCAGCACGGCGGTGCCCGGCCTGGCCGCCAAGCCAATCATCGATATCCTGCCGGTCGTGCGCGCCATCGAGCGCATCGACGCCCTGAACGACCTGCTGCTGGCGCTAGGCTATACGCCCAAGGGAGAGAACGGGATCCCCGGCCGGCGTTTCTTCAGCAAGGATGTGGAAGGCGTCAGGCGCGTGCATGTCCATGCTTTCGCAGCCGGCCACCCCGAGATCGCCCGTCACCTTGACTTCGTCGCTTACCTACGCGCCCATCCCGCCGCCGCTCAGGCCTACGCGGACCTGAAGCGCGACCTGGCCCGGCGCTTTCCCAACGACACCGTAGGCTACACCGACGCCAAGAGCGAGTTCATCCGCGCCATCGACACACAGGTGCAAAAGGAACGTGCATGACTGTCCAAAGTAATTTCGCCTCCTATCGCTGGCCCGACGAGCGCGGGCGCTTTGGCCCGTACGGCGGCCGCTTCGTGCCGGAGACATTGATGCCGGCCCTGGAAGAGTTAGAGAGCGCCTATTTGCTGGCAGCCAATGACCCCACCTTCCAGGCTGAGCTGCGTTCCCTGCAGCGCACTTACGTTGGCCGGCCGACGCCCCTCTCTCACGCCCGCCGCCTGAGCAAACACCTGGGCGGCGCGCAGATCTACCTCAAGCGCGAGGACCTGGCCCACAGCGGCGCGCACAAGATCAACAACGCGCTGGGCCAGGCGCTGCTGGTCAAGCGCATGGGCAAAGGGCGCATCGTGGCCGAGACCGGGGCCGGGCAGCACGGCGTGGCCACAGCCACCGCGGCCGCGCTGCTGGGCATCGAGTGTGTGGTCTACATGGGCACGGTGGACATGGCGCGGCAGGCGCCCAACGTCTTTCGCATGAAGCTGCTGGGCGCGGAGGTGCGCGGGGTGGACAGCGGCAGCAAGACGCTCAAGGACGCTATCAACGAGGCCATTCGCGACTGGGTGACCAATGTGCGCAGCACCCACTACCTGCTGGGCTCAGCGCTGGGGCCACACCCTTATCCGACTATCGTGCGCGACTTCCAGAGCGTCATCGGCGTGGAGGCGCGGGCGCAGATGCTCGATCGCAGCGCCGGCGGGCCCGGCCGGCTACCGGACGCGGTTGTGGCCTGCGTGGGCGGCGGCAGCAATGCCATCGGCATCTTCCACCCCTTCCTGGCTGACGAGGCGGTGCGATTGATCGGCGTCGAGGCAGGTGGCCACGGCATCGAGTCGGGCCAGCACGCCGCCCGCTTCGCCGACCCCGTGGTCAGCCGGTTGGGCGTCTTACAGGGCACCAAGAGCTTCGTCATGCAGAACGCCGACGGTCAGATTGCGCTCACCCACTCAGTCAGCGCGGGGCTGGACTACGCCTCGGTGGGCCCGGAACACGCCTGGCTGAGGGACCTGGGTCGCACGGAGTACACCTACGCCACCGACGACGAGGCACTGGCCGCGTTCCAACTGCTGTGCCAGCTGGAGGGCATCATTCCCGCGCTGGAGAGCGCCCACGCCGTCGCCGAAGTCATCAAGCTGGCGCCACAGATGGGCAAAGACGCGGTGATCCTGGTCAATCTGAGTGGACGCGGGGACAAGGACCTGGATACGGTGATGAAGAAGCTTGGGTAGAAGCAACTTTTCAGCCCTAGGTGCCGGGCACTTAAGGCTGCGCTGGCCAGGGCGTCTGCAGAGCCGGCTCAGGCTGGAAACCGGTCGCAAGTGCCCGGCACCTGAATAGTTACGGGTAGAATTGGAAGATTGGGAGTAACTACTCAGCCGTAGGTGCCGGGCATTTGGATTCTAACCTGAAAATCGCTCGGGCCGGTCTCCGACCGTGCCCGCCGCGCTTTCATTG
>DAOUBX010000139.1:0-15602 GCA_034432445.1 Anaerolineales bacterium | reverse complement strand
CTGGATTCCAGCGGCTGAGGCCGCTTCGTACTTTCAGCCAGATGGTTTCAACCTCTGATTGCGGTGATGTTGGGCTTTTCAAACAGTCTCTAAGGCCGACCTCCCGGGTGACTAACGGCGAGCTTGTGCTTGACCTTGCACCACAATCCGCTGGACGACGTTCACCAACGCCCCACGGTTTTGCCGTGGGGCGTTGGTTTTTGTTCGCCAATCCCGGCCGCGACTGTTGATGAATAGTTTTTGCATATTATTCCTATACAGAAACTTGACACACCAGCTCGCCCGTGCTATACTCTCTTCGAGAGGAAACGTCCTACACTGCCGGCGCAAAACCGGCATTGGTACCCTTCCCAGGAGAACAAAGCATGTCAGACAGAGAAATCGTTGTCCAAAACCTTGTCAAACGCTATCCCGGCGACGTAACTGCCGTGGATGACATCTCTTTCAACGTCAAGTCCGGCCAGATCTTCGGCTTTCTAGGGCCGAACGGCGCGGGCAAGAGCACAACCATCAAGATCCTGACCACACTCGCCCTGCCGACCGCCGGCAAGGCCACGGTCGGCGGGTTCGATGTGGTGCACGAGGCCGGCCAGGTGCGCCGCGTAGCGGGCGTGGCCCTCCAGGAGATCGGCCTCGACCCCACCATGAGATCGCTGGAGCTGCTCACCTTGCAGGGTCGCTTGTTTGGCTACTCGGACCAACAGGCCAAGGCACGCGCTGCCGAGTTGATCGAGCTAGTCAAGCTGACCGAGGCCGTCGATCGTCGCGTGGGCACCTACAGCGGCGGCATGCGGCGGCGGCTGGACCTGGCCATGGCCCTGGTGCACGAGCCGGAAATCCTCTTCCTCGATGAGCCGACCACCGGCCTCGACCCCGCCAGCCGGCGCGACATCTGGGAAGAAGTACGACGCCTGAACCGGCAACTCGGCATGACAATCTTCCTGACCACCCAGTACCTGGAGGAAGCAGACGAGCTGGCCGAGACCATCGCCATCATCAACCGCGGCAAGATCGCTGCGGAGGGCTCGCCGGCGCGGCTCAAGGCTGCTTTGGGCGCCGAGTCCATCAACTTGGCCTTCGACAGCAAAGAGATTGCAGAACGGGCCGCGACTGAGCTTGGCGACATGGCCGAGCGCACGCAGGTTGACCGGGACATGTTGCGCGTCTACATGGCGAACGCCGCCCAGGCCATCCCGGCCGTCATGAACCGGCTGCAGGGCAGCAATCTGCACCCGATCTCGCTCACGCTAACCCAGCCCACCTTGGACGATGTGTTCTTGCAGGTGACGGGCCAGCGCCTACAGAACGAAGCTCCTGCGCCGGCCGAGGCTGTGGCCGTCGCGGCAGGCCGCCGAGGGCGCCGCAGCCGCTAGCGAAGCGTTGAACCGACACATGGCGGCGATCACCAGGGGTTCACCGGCTTTCGATCACGGGCTGTTCGCCCAGAGGTCCCTGGCAGAGATACGTCCGTCGCCGTAAAAAAACGTAACTACTCAGCCATAGGTGCAGGGCATTTGGATTCTGGTTTGCAAACGTGTCTGCGCAGCCAACCTAGGTCGCAAATCGCCTACAAATGCCCGGCACCTGGGCAGTTACAAAAAACATCGCTCACAAACCATTGCAAGAGGATTTTAGCCATGACTACTGCTGAGATTTCTGTTCCTGTCCTGGGGCGGTCGCAGGCCGCCTCGTCCAGCGCTCCTTGGCTGACACAGGTGTTGCTGCTCACCCGCCGCAACTTGATCAACGTTTTCCGCACGCCTGAGGCGTTGATCCCACCGATCGCCATCAGCGTTTTCTTCCTGGTGATCTACCAGTCCACCCTGGGCAAGGCCGCCGGTTTCATCCCCGGCTTGAGCGGCAAGGGCTATCTGGGCTTCATCCTGCCCCTCTCGATCGTCAGCTCCTCGCTGGCCGGCGCCGGAATCGCCGCCCAGAACCTGGTTAAAGACCTAGAGAACGGCTACTTCGACAAGCTGTTGCTCACACCGATCAGCCGCACGGCGATCCTGCTCGGCCCCATCCTGGCCGGCGCCTTCATTCTGGGCATTCAAGCCAGCATCGTGATCGGCGTGGGCCTGCTGCTGGGGCTGGAGCCGGCCACCGGCCTGCCCGGACTCTTGGCGGTGATCGGGCTGGCCGTGCTGCTCGGCACCGGCTTTGCTGGCTTCACCGTATCAGCAGCCCTGGGCAGCGGCAGCGCGGCTGCCACGCAAAGCGCCAGCTTCCTTTTCTTCCCGTTAACCTTTCTCACGGCCAGCTTCGTGCCGCTGGAGCTGCTCAGCGGTTGGCTCAAAACCGCAGCCCAGATCAATCCCATCACTTACGTGCTAGGCGGCATGCGCTCTCTCATGCTCACAGGCTGGGAGCCGAGCGAGCTCTGGCCGGCCGTGGTCGCCTGCGCCCTGCTGGCTGTGGCAATGTATGCTTTGGCTGGCCACGCTCTCCGGGTGCGCACGCGACGCAAGTAGCCGTTGGCGGCAGCCACGCTCGGCCGGCAATCGCTGAGACGGCGCGCGGTCTACGATCGCGGAGCGCCATACGACATGCCTAGAAACGCTCCGTCGCCACAAGGTGCTTTCCGGTCAACGCCGGTCTTGTGAGCAGACCCCAGGCATGCTATACTGCGGGCGAGTTGCTGTAGAGCAACTCGCCTTTTTGTTTGCCTTCGGCAACCGTAACTACTCAGCCAGAGGTGCCGGGCATTTGGATTCTGGTTCGCAAACATGTCTGCGAAGCCAACCTAGGTCGCAAATCGCCTACAAATGCCCGGCACCTGAGCAGTTACCGGCAACCAGTACTAGCCAAAGGCGTCGGGCACCGGAATTTGCGCTTGTCATGGCGTCTGCGAGCCCGCTGCAGGCTCTAGGGCAGTCGCCAGTGCCCGAGCCGTAACAGGTTTGGGCGTATTTGAGTCTGGTTGAGCGCCAGACCTTTTTGGGTTGCCGTGGTCGATTAGCAATCGCCGCACAAGCAGTTGCTGTGTCGATCACGAGTCGCCGTAACTACACAGCTCCCAAGGGTCTCAACCGACTTCAAACACGCCCAACAGGTTCCAACAGAGGCGGTAGAGCACACATGAAACTCTTCGTTCCCGGACGTATCTGTCTTTTCGGCGAGCACTCCGACTGGGCCGGCGGCTACCGACGCATCAATGCTGACATCGAGATGGGCTACACCCTGATCTGCGGCACCGACCAGGGCATCTACGCCGATGTGCAACCCCATCCCACCTCTTTGGTGCTCAGCGCTACACGGCCAAACGGCGAGCGCATCGGCCCCGAGGAGATCCCCATGCAGCCGCAAGCCTTGCTGCAGGTGGCACAAGCAGGCGGCTTCTGGAGCTACATTGCCGGCGTTGCGTATCAGGTACTCACCAACTACCACGTGCGCGGCCTGGTCATTGACAACTACAAGACCGATCTGCCCATGAAAAAAGGCCTTTCGTCCAGCGCGGCCATCTGCGTGCTGGCGGCGCGCGCCTTCAACCGGATCTACGACCTGAAGCTAACGGTGCGCGGGGAGATGGAGCTGGCTTACATGGGCGAGATCACAACCCCTTCGCGTTGCGGCCGCATGGACCAGGGCTGCGCCTTCGGCAACCGCCCGGTCTTGATGACCTTCGACGGCGACCGCCTGGACACCGTGGAACTGCAAACCCCGTGCGATCTGCACTTCGTGATCGTCGACCTGCAAGCGCAGAAGGACACCCTAGAGATACTCAACCGGCTCAACCGCTCCTATCCGATTGCCGACAACGACATCCAACGGGGCGTGCAACAGCTGCTAGGCCCCATCAACAAGCGCATCGTGCAGCAGGCCGTGGAGGCGCTGCGCGCCGGCGACGGCGAGCGACTGGGTAGTCTAATGATCGAGGCCCAGGCGTTCTTCGATCGCTACGCCATCCCGGCCTGTCCAGAGGAGTTGACTGCGCCGGTGCTCCACCGCGTGCTAAGCCACGAGCCGCTCAAGCCCCATGTGTGGGGTGGCAAAGGTGTGGGCTCCCAGGGCGACGGCACGGCGCAGTTCATCGCGCACAGCGCAGCCGATCAGCAGGCGGTGATCGAAATCTTGCAGCGCGACCTGGGGTTGCCGGCCCTGCCCCTGACCATTCGGCCGGGGCAAAAGGTGCGCAAGGCGGTGATCCCGGCGGCAGGCTTTGGCACACGTCTCTTCCCCGCTACCAAGGCCACCAAGAAGGAATTGTTCCCCGTTGTCGACCGTGACGGCATCGCCAAGCCGGCTATCTTGCTGATCGTCGAAGAGGCCCTGGACGCCGGCATCGAGCAGGTGATCATCATTGTCCAACAGGACGACCTGGAGGACTTCCGCCGCTTCTTCAACGAGCAGATCTCGATCGAGAATTACAACAAGCTGCCGCGCCACTTTCAGGAGTATGCCCGCCGTATCTTGGAGCTGGGCCGCCGCGTCACCTTCGTTGTGCAGCCCACGCAGCAGGGCTTTGGTCACGCCGTGTGGTGCGCCAAAGAGGCTGTCGGCAACGAACCGTTCTTGCTTATGCTGGGCGACCACATCTACCGCGCCAACGGCCCCACCTCATGCGCCCGCCAGTTGACCGACGCCTACCAGATGCACGGTACGAACATCCTGGGCTTGCGCTTGACGCCGGAGGCCGAGATCGCCGCCTTTGGCACCGTTGCCGGCGTGTGGATCGAAGACGGCAAGTTGCTGAACATTACCGAGTTCGCCGAGAAGCCAACCCTGGACTACGCCCAGCACAACTTGCGCGTGCCCGGCCTAGCCGCTGATCAATATCTGACCGTTTTCGGCCAGTACATCATCAAGCCGCAGATCTTTGCCATTCTGGAGGAATACGTGGTCAACAACGTGCGCGAGCGCGGCGAGTTCCAGCTCACCTCGGCCTTGGATCGGCTGCGCCAAGAGGACGGCTTCTTGGGACTGATCATGGACGGCCGCCGCTACGACATCGGCTTGCCGCATCACTATCTGGAGACGCTGGCGACCTTCTCAGCAGCCTAATCACGTGCGCATCGTCTACTCCGACCACCACAGAGAGCACGCCGGCCAGCAGCCGATTCCAGGCTACCCCTGGACTTACGAAGAAACGCCGGCGCGCGCGGAGATTATCCTGGACGCGCTGGTGCGGGCGGGGCTGGGCACAGTCACGCCCCCGACAGACCACGGACTGGCGCCACTCCTGGCCGTGCACGACGCAGCCTTTGTGGCTTACCTGCAGACAGCCTATGAAGCCACGCGCAGTCGACAGGCGGGGGATAAGCCGCTGGTCGCCGAGACTTTTGTCGGCCGCGGCTGGCGACGCCGGCCCCTAGATATCCAGGGGCTCGCCGGTTACTACGTCTTCGACAATTCGGCCCCCTTGTTGGCCGGCACCTGGACCGCTGCGTACTGGAGCGCGCAGGTGGCTGTGACGGCGGCCGGTCTGTTGCGCCAGGGGGAGCAGGCTGTATATGCCCTGTGTCGTCCTCCTGGCCACCACGCGGCAGCTGATCTCTGCGGGGGCTTTTGCTACCTGAACAATACGGCCATTGCCGCGCGCGCCTTGCAGCAAGGGACAGCCGCGCGCGTGGCCATCGTAGATATCGACTACCACCATGGCAACGGCACGCAGGAGATCTTCTACCGCGATTCTAGCGTGCTCTTCTGCTCCCTACACGCCGATCCCGACCATGACTACCCTTTCTTTTGGGGCGGCGCCGACGAGCGGGGGGACGGGCCAGGGATAGGCTACAACCACAACTGGCCGCTGCCGCATGGCACTAAGGATGAGGCATACCTCGAGGCTCTGCGTGAGGCGCTAGCGGTTGTCAGGGCTTTTGCGCCCGACTACCTTGTGGTTTCGGCCGGCTTCGACTTGATGGTGGGCGACCCGGTAGCCTTGCACGGCGGCTTCGCCCTGACAACCGACGGCTTGAGACGTATTGGCGAGCATCTGGCAGCGCTGGCGCTGCCTACGCTGCTTGTTCAAGAGGGCGGCTATGACACGGTGCGCCTGGGACACTACGCCAAAACCTTGTTGCAGCCCTTTGCGTGACCCCCGTTTGTGTCGGCAAGGGCGTTGGAAACAAAAGAAGAGCGCTGCCCCGTGGGACAGCGCTCTATTGCGTCAGGAAAATCTCAGCCGCCTAGCTCCTTCAACCGCTCTTCCCACTTGGCGTAGAGCTTGTTGTAGACCGACTCGCTGATCTCCCCGTTGGCCAGGCGCATGTCCAAGTTGTCGAGCAGCGCCTTGATCTCGGCCGGGGTTTGTGGATTGGCTGGGGGAGCTGCCGGTGCAGGAGCTGCGGCCGCCGGCTGCTGTGCGGCTGTGGCCTGCTGCATGGCCTGCGCCATCAGGCCCGCCATGCCCGCGCCCATGCCGATGCCCGCGCCCAACCCCAGGCCGGTCTCGGCTGCGCCGCCGCCGCCGCCCTGGGCCGCGCCCTGGCCGACGCCGCCAATGGCCATGCCGGTCTGGTATTCGATGAAGGACTTGGCACCGACCGCGCCCATGGCCGCGCGCTTGTCGATGGCCTGCTGGGTCTCCTCGGTGGGGCTGACCGATTCGACAAAGAACTGCTTGAGCTGCAGGCCCAACAGCTTGAATTCGTCGGCCACCTTGGCGCGCACGGCTGCGCTGAGCTCTTCCATCAAGCCTGCCATGTCGAACAAGCCCTTTTTGCTCTCGCCCATGACGTCGGTCAGCTTGGAGATAATGATCCCCCGCAGGTAGTTCTGAATCTGGCTGAGCTGGTACAGCCCTTGGGTGCCGACGATCTTGGCCACGAACATCTGCGGGTCGCTGACGGCCATGGCATAGCTGCCGAAGGCGCGCAGCCGCGCCAACCCCAGGTCAGGGTCGCGCAGGCTGATGGGCTCCGGCGTGCCCCATTTCATGTCCAGGAAGTCGCGGCGGTTGACGAAGTAGACTTCGGCCGTGAAGGGCGTCTTGCCACTGGTGGCCAGGCCGATCAGCCCGGACAGCAAGGGCAGGTTGGCGGTGGTGATGGTGTGACGGCCGGCGTCGAAGGTGTCCAGCGCCTTGCCATCGCGGAAGAAGACCGCGGTCTGGCTCTCGCGCACGATCACCTGGGAGCCGAGGCGAAAATCGCCGGCGCCGGTCTGGGGAACGCGCACCACGATGTCGCTGGGCCCTTGATTGGGCGCTTCGATGACGTCGATAATCCTTGCCATGTCTTAGCCTCCTTGGGATTATCCCAGTATCCCGGAAACTCCGAGTTTCCGGGATACTGAGGGACTACTCACTCGCTTCTGCGGGCCCCACTTGCAAGATGACCTCGCTGCGGTGGGTGAACTCAGTGTTCAGGTTGTCCAGCGTGGTGCTCAGGGCGCGAATGGCTTCCATCCACTCGCTGTCCGGCCGGCCAACCAGGCCGCCCATGTTGTCGATAATCGTCTTGACGCGGTCCACGCCAGCGAACAGGCCCTCATCGAACGCCACCAGGGCATCGAGCTGCTCTTCCTTGACTTTGACCAGGTCGAACAGAGGAGCGTAGCCGTAGCTGGCCGTGCGCACGCTGTCGATCAGGATTTGCAGCTTAGTGCCGGCGCGCTCCATGTCATCCATTAGGCTCAGCTCACCGCTGTTCAGCAGCTCGTTCTGCAGGCTGGTGAGGCGCGCCTTCTGGTCCTCGAGGCGCTTGGCGACCTGTTCGCGCACAGCCTTGTCCGTCTCGCGGCGCAGCTCCTTCTCTTTGTAACCTTTGATGCCGGGCACCCCGTAGATGACCTTCTCAACGGCGCCCATGCTCTCCTTGGCTTGGTTCAGCAGATCCATTAGTTGCATCACTCCTTATGTTGTCGGTGACCGGTGATCGGTGATCGGTAAACGGTGGTCGGTAAACAGTGAGCGGTGAGCAGCCGCCACAACGCCATAGTCAATGTCTTGCTGTCACATCGTCCGTCGGATTTGTTGTCAGGCTGGTGATTGCAGGTGGGGGAGAATGAGCCTTTGCGGACAACAAACCACTCGCATCCTACCAAGAATTGGCTCCGCCAACCGTTCGCCGATCATCGTTTACCGTTTATCGACCTACGTGGCCAAGAACAAGTCCGTACCGCAGTACTGGCAGGTGATCACACCTTTGCCGGCGAAGGCCTGTTCACCGCCGCAGTTGGGGCACTTCCGGCCGGCGCGCATCTCGCTGGCCTGCCGCGAGTACAGCATGCCGTCGTTCCAGTTGACATAGCCACTGAACAAACCCTTGCCGACCAGGTCGTAAATCCAGGCCTTGACCTGATCGTGCGTGCTGCCCAGCTCTAGCACCAGGTCGGCAATGCTAACCTGGCCGCGGGTCAACACGATGTTGAGCAACCGGCGCTCCTTCTCCACCTCGGCCAGTTGCGCCGTCTCCTGTCGACCCTTCACCACCAAATAGCCGCCGACGCTGACACAGGGTACGACGACCACAGCGAAAACCAGCAACAAACCCAGAATGGCGCCGCTGAGCGTGTTCTCGCCGGCTGCCACCTGTGCGGCCATTAACGCGCCGACGATCAAACACGCCAGCAGGCCAATGGCGATCAAAATGAGACCCGCAATACGACCGGAACCGCCCATAACACCTCCTTACTCCTAGCCAAATGAGCTGCCGCCGCCACCGCCGCCGCTGAAGCCACCGCCGCCGCTCCAGCCGCCGCCGCTGAAGCCACCGCCGCCGCTCCAACTGCCGCCGCCGCTGCTCCAGATACCACCGCCCTGTTGCGCCGCCGGTCGGCTGACCATGGTAGCGGCTGCCGCCGTCAGCATTGCGCCCAGGCCGGCGCTCATGCCGGCCAGGCCCGCCCCCATGCCGCGCGAAAGGTCGCCCAAGGTCGGCGGCTTACCGCCCTCCATGGTGGGCATGCCGCCTGTCGAGCCGCCGCCCATGGTCACAGGCCCCCACCAAGTGTCGCGAGGACGCGGCCCTGTGTACGGGCCAGGGTAGTACCACGGAGGTGGAGGCGTGTTGACGCGGGCAAAAGTCTGAATCCAGCTATCTTCCAGGCCAAAGGCGATGGCATAGGGCAGGTACTTGTCGAAGATCTCCTTGGCTTCGGCGACTTGTGTATACTTCTCGATGTTCTGCATGTAGCGCTTGAAAGCCAGCCATTTGGCGGCTTCCTCCGCGCCTTTCGGGCTTTTGCGCGGCATGTAACGCGCTAGGACAACCAATCCTACAGCCGAGACGGCTATAGCCACGGGAATGCAGATGGCAAAGGGGGTCAAGCTGCCTAGCAACGCCAACGCAGCGCAGCCAAGAATCGCGCTCACAATCAGGCCCAGAATCGCCAAGGCGCCATAGCGGGTGCGGACATGCTCGGGATCACTCTCAAAGAGACCCTCCTTGACCGTCGCCTCATACAGGCCTTTCTTGAGCGTGTCAACATGGGTGTAGAATTTTTCTTTCAGGTCAGACAGCCGCTTCGTCTTGTCGTCGCCAAAGAGCTTCTTGACCAGCGTGCGCTCGTAGGCGCGCATGGGGAGGCCGGCGTCTTCCAAGTGATAGATGAAATCACGTTTTTCGCCGATGCCGAACAGGCCAGGTGACTTCTCCTCCTCGATCGCCAGCACGCCGCGGCGCGCCAGGTCGACCAGTGTGGCGATGATGTCCTTCATGTCCGCCTGTTCGTCGATCAACGTGCCCACCATGCCGGGTGGCAAGTCGCTCGGAGGCTCTGCGATCCACTCGGCCGGCAGTTTGACCGGTGCGTCGCGGCCCTTCTGGTACCACAGCAAATAGAGCCCCAGCGGCCCCAGGACCAACAGGAAAATGGCCAGGCCGAGGGTCGCCAGGTTGATCACCGGCGTCCATTTGTCTTTGAAATCCATTTCCTGCTGCCAGGCGCTGGGCTGGCCGGCCACGTAGCCGCTGGGCCACTGGACGCGCACGGCAAAGTCCGGGCCGCCGCGCATCGGCTCGGTTGTCTCGAAGCGTACGCCGTTGCCGCCGTCGATCAACGAGGCAGTGCCGCGAGGGCCGGTGGCATCGTAGTTGGTAACCGTAGCGCCTTCCGGCAGGTGGACAGTCACTGAAGCATGCTGGATGGGAACGGTAGGATTGGCCGGCACCGCCCGCCACACGAGTTGATCCCCAGCGGGATAGTAAAGCAAACCGCCTCTGACAGTGTACTCCAGGACCATGGTGCGGCTGGAGTCGCTGGTCGGGGGGAAGTTGTAGCGGATATTGAACTCATCCCCTGATTGATACGTGCTAAAGGTGAAGGGTGCGTCGCTGTTCGATTGGCGGTAAACCATGCCACCCGCCTCGCTCACCTGCACGTCGAAGATGCCCTCAACGTACTGAGTAGGTATGTGGCGCACGCCAAAGGTGAACGTCCCGCTGGTGAAGACGAGTTCTTGCTTCTCAACAACGCGGAAATCGCCGCTGGGCAGAACGGTGATGTCGACATCGTAGTTCTCCCAATACAGGCGCTTTTCCTGGGCCTGGGCTATGGGAGCCAGCAGGCTCACCAGAACGGTGAAGACCAGGAGTAACGTCACGAAATACAACTTGCGCATGACGGCCTCCGTACTCCTACAAAAACAGCCGCACCTGGAAATGAGCGTCCAGAGCGCTCAAATAGTAACACAGGTTGAGATAAAAAGAAAGTAAGTAACTACTCAGCCATAGGTGTCGGGCATTTGGATTCCGGTTTGCAAACGTGTCTGCGAAGCCAACCTAGGTCGCAAATCGCCGTAACTGCTCAGGCGTGCCCCTAACCCAGGATTGGAAATCCCTGGCTGACAGTACGAAGGCCCCGAGGGGCCTCCCTGTACCTCGCCTGCGGCCCTCCGGTCGCTGCGTCCCGAAGGGCTTCGTCGGCGCAGGCGCGGGTGGCGTACTGTCGGCCAGGAGTTGCCAATCCCTGAAAAGGGGCACGCCTGAGCAGTTACGTAGTCGCTACCCTAGTGCCGGCCACTCACTGCCCCTGGGCGGCGCGCGTTGGCTCGGTGCAGATGGTTGCAGGCGCAGAACTGCGCAGCCGCCGTCGGGGGCTGCGCAGGTACAAGCGGTCTCACCTGGTATTACGTCGGTCAACGCTGAAAGTTGCCCGGCAAAGCGTTTGAACCGCCGGCCAGGCAGGGAGTTTGGCCATTCCTTGCCATCTGTGGCATAATCGCAGCGCTCGCCACACCAGAGGTGCAGCAGAGCGAAAGCAAACGCATGCGCCGCCATCCGGCAACGAGATCAGAGGTGACTGTGACCCAGCACAAGGCTAGCTTGCGGTGTAGCGTAGGGATAACGGCCTACAACGAAGAAGACAACATTGGCCCCTTGTTGGCGGCCATGGTCGATCAGCACCTGCACGAGGTGGAGATCAGCGAGATCATCGTGGTGGCCAGTGGGTGTACTGACAACACGGTGCCGATCATTCAGTCCTGGCAGGAAAAGGACCCGCGCATCAAGCTGATCGTACAGCCCGAGCGTCGCGGCAAGACGGCAGCCATCAACGAGTTCCTGGCCGTGGCGCAGGAGGACATCCTCGTTTTGGAGAGCGGCGACACACTGCCGCACGAGTACGCCGTGGAGAACCTAGTGCGCCTCTTCCGCGATCCTTCGGTCGGCATGACCGGCGCGCACAAAATCCCCGTCAACACTCCTGATCACTTGGTGGGGCTGTTCACGCACCTGCGGTTGCGCATGGAGCACGAGCTGTGTCTGGATATCCCGCGGCTGGGAGAGATGATTGCCTTCCGCCGTGTGCTCGACCAGATTCCGCCGGACGTCGCCATGGACGAAGCATTTGTTGAGGCCATCATGATCAAGAACGGCCTGCAGGTGAAGTACTCTCCCGACGCCATCGTGTACAACAGCGGCCCCGAGACGATCAGCGACTTTATCCGTCAGCGCCGGCGCAACCACGCCGGACACCTGTACTTGCGCCACAAGTACGGCCACCAGGTAGCCAGCATTCAAAACACGCGCGTGGCCAAGGTTGCGCTGAAGGAACTCTGGGGCGCCATCCGGTTGGTGTACAGCCTAGCGCTGTTGGCAGTTTTGGAGGGATGGAGCCGCCTGCTGGGTTGGTACGACTTCGCTATCAAACGCGAGCGCCATGTGGTGTGGGACATGGCCTTTTCACAGAAGCAAAATGTGCAGGAGCTGCGCGAGGAGGAGGGCGGTGAGTTGGCCTTGCGACCCATGGCGCTGGCGCCGACGCCCGGCACGCGGCGTCCTGCAGGCAACTGATCCCCTTGCGACAATAGGCACGATCCCTTGAAGAACAAGCTGTTTACCATAGCCAAGATCGCGGTCACCTTGGGGTTGATCGCGTATGTTTTTTCCAGAGTCAACCTCAATGCGGTTGCTGCTAGTCTGGCCGCAGCCAATCCCTGGCTCATTCTAGTGGCCCTGGGGTTCTACCTGCTCGCCATCACGATCAACGGTCTGAAATGGCATGTGCTGCTGCAGGCTCTGGCGGTGCGCGTCCCGTTTCGTGCCGTTCTGCAGTTCATGTTTGTCGGTTTCTTCTTCAACAGCGTGCTGCCGGCCAACATCGGGGGCGACCTCATGCGCGGCTACGGCATGGCGCGCTACACCGATCGCACTGCCGATGCGGCCGTCTCGGTGGTGGTCGACCGCATTGTGGGGCTGCTGGCCTACATGAGCACGGCCGCGGTGACGGCAATCGTCGTTGTCCGGGCCATGAACCACGCCGAGCTGCAGTGGCTGTTCAACCTGGCCTTGCTAGCGTTGGTCGCAATCGCTGCCACACTAGCGGTTATGCTCAGCCGCCGACTGCGCCTGCAAATCGGCCGGCTCTTCACACTGCCTTTTCTCACCCGCCTTGGCCCGATCTACGCCAGCATCTCGGCCGCGCTGGACGCTTACCGCTTTCGCTACCGGGCCTTGTTCACCGCCTTTCTGCTGGGGCTGGCGGGGCTGATGGCAGCCAACGTAGTCAACTGGTTGCTGTTCGAGGCCACTGGCGGCGGAGTGCCCTTTGTGGACGTCATGCTCTTCAATCCCTTGATTGCACTCGTGCTGCTGATACCCATCAGCGTCGGCGGCCATGGTGTGATCCAGGGCGTTTATCCCTTCTTCTACGGTCTGTTGGGGGTGCCTGCGACTCAAGCTGTGGCGGTTAGCGTGCTCATGTCGTTCATCATCATCTTGGGTAGCCTGCCGGGCGGCGTGCTCTGGCTGCGCATCCGCCGCGCCAACGACACCCATGCCCAGCCAGTTGCCAGTTGACGCAAACCGCCTATGTGACACAAGCCGGAGGCTTGTGTCATTCCCCGGTGTAGACGCAATCCAGAGGAATGCGGTAGAGGACTACCGGTAGCATAGGAGCCGTCCCATGATCTCCATCGAGCACGCTCGCGCCCTCTACGATGGCGGCGATGCCGCTCACGCCTTTGACCACGTCCTGCGCGTGTTGCGGCTGGCCGAACACATCGCCGAGTCTGAGGGCGCCGATCTGGAAATTGTGCGTACCGCAACCCTGCTGCACGACATCGCACGGCAAGAGCCGGATCATCATCTGCGTGGCGCAGAACGGGCGCGTGCGCTGCTCGCTGGCCAGCCGCCGGACCGCGTGGAGGCCGTGTGCCACGCCATCGCAGCTCATCGCTTCCGCCACGGCCCTCCACCCGCAACGCTGGAAGCGCGATGTCTGTTCGACGCCGACAAACTGGACGCCATCGGCGCCATTGGTGTGGTGCGCGCCGTGGCCTACAGCGCCATACATGGCCACCGCCTGTGGTCGCAGCCCCTAGCCGAAATCGATGCTTCGGCTGCACCGCCAGCCGGCATTGACTACTCCCCCTCACACGAGTTCGTCTACAAGTTAGCGCGTTTGCAGGAGATGTTGACCACCGCCAGCGCGCGTCGCATTGCCGCCAGCCGCCATCAGGTCATGGTGGCGTTCTTTCAGCGGTTGGACGACGAGGTGCTGGGCATTGTTTAGCGGCGATCGCAAATAGACGCCTAAGCTAGAGAGCTTGCGCTCTGGCTTAGGCGTCGTGGGGCTTCTATTCTTCGACCACAGTGCAAGCGAGCACCTTAGGCTAAGGCGTCCAGGCGGGAAAACGATCGAGGGTTGGGCTATTCGTCAAGCGCGTGATCTGCGTGCCATCGGGGCTGAGCCAATAGATCTCCCAGTTGGGCAGATTGAGCACCTCAGAGTCGCGGTTGGAGCTGAACAGAATGGCCCCGCCGTTCAGCGCCCAGTTCGGCGACTCGTCCAAAAAGGCGGGGAACGTCAACAGACGCGCCTCTTGGTCGATCGGACCTGCAACATCCAAGGCGGGAGCATCCATCACGTACAAGCTGTTCTGCCCATCGCGGTCGCTTTGGAAGAGGATCAACGCGCCGTCGGGCGACCAGCGCGGGCGCTGCTCGTCGGCGATGTTGTCGGTGAGGCGCACCGGGTTGCTGCCGTCGGCGTTCATCACGTAGATCTCCCGGTTGCGATCACGTTCCGAAACAAAGACGATGCGCTCGCCGTCGGGGGACCAATCTGGCATGAAGTTGTTGCTGGCGTCGGCCGTGAGCTGGGTGAGCTCGGTACCATCAGCGCGGACTTTGTAGATATCCAGCGGGCCGTTCACGTTCGTGAAAAAGGCGATCCATTGTCCATCAGGCGACCAGCGCGCGCCCACCTGGTCGGCGGCGATGAAATCCATCAAGCGACGTTGGTTGCCGCCATCGGCGTCCATCAGGTAGAGCTGGACGTCGTCTTCGGCCTCGCGGCCGCTGGAAAAGGCTATCGTCTGTCCATCAGGCGACCAATCCGGCTCGATGTCGCGACCAGGGGTGTTGGTTAGCTGGCGCAGGTTGTTGCCGTTGGCATCCATCACCCAGATTTCCAAGTCGCCGGTGCGGTCAGAGTGAAAGGCAATGCGTCCTGGCATAGCGGCCGGCTGCACGGGCGTTTCGGCTGCCGCCGGCGTTGCGGTGGGCGTTGGAATTGGCGACGCGGGCAGGGCGGTGGGCGTGGCCGTAGGCGCTTGCACCACCACCGTAGTCGGCGTGGGCGTGGGCGTGCTTGGTTGAGAGGTGGTCTGAGAATAGAGCAACAAGGCAGCAGCTCCCAGCCCAACGCCGACTGCCGCAAGGACCAGACGGCGGTTGCGCTGACGGCCAAAGATGGCGCCGCCTAAGGCTGCTAAGCCCAAGACGAACAAGACAGCGGCAAGCAAGGTGGACGCAAGTGGTGGCACTGGACTCTCCTTTGGCCTGAGGCGCCGGGTATTTGGCAACACTCGGCGCCCTGGTAGTTGCGTGGGATTATACCCGGAGCGCAGCAGTCTGTCAACGAACCAACGCCGGCCGGGTCATGCCTCCTGTGCGTCAGGCGAGCGTCGTGCGTGGGCGGTCCCGTTGTCAGCGGGGAAGTGAGGACAATCCTGTGCGAAAAACCAGGGTCTTGACAGGAAGGCCGCAAAGGGCAAGAGTTCTGGCAGTGCAAGTAGCAGCCTGCGGGCCAGGCAGTGGGCCCGTGGGGCGGAGTTCGGCTCGGAGAAGGGCCTGTGCTCGGCTCTCGAATCGCTTACGCAGTCGAATACAAGTATGATCAGGGGTGACTATTCAGGTGCCGGGCACTTGCGACCGGTTTACAGCTTGAGCCGGCTCTGCAGACGCCCTGGCCAGCGCAACCTTAAGTGCCCGGCACCT
>DAOUBX010000138.1:0-6619 GCA_034432445.1 Anaerolineales bacterium | reverse complement strand
AGGTGCCGGGCATTTGTAGGCGATTTGCGATCTAGGTTGGCTTCGCAGACACGTTTGCAAACCAGAATCCAAATGCCCGGCACCTATGGCTGAGTTACGATGCGGTAAAGCTACCCTTTTGTGCGCTGTCGGTCTCAACTGCTGCCCCAATGTAGCACAAGCTTGTCGATCTCACTATGACCTTGATCATATCTGCTGGCAAATTCTGCCGCACAAGTTGGTGGTTTGCCCGGCGGGGAGCTCCGGCGCGTTGACATGGAACCCATGCGCTGACCGGCGCCGAGCTGTTGGCCGCGGCGCCCGGCTCGGCCGAGAGCTGGCCGCAGTGCAACCGGACGGTTTTTCGGTGTAGACGCAAGGCGAATTCGATGGTAGAATGACGCAAAAGTGGACACAAGGAGGTGATCCCGATGGAACTTGCCCAACTCATCCGCAGCGCCCGCGGCGACGAGCCGGTGGACTTGCTGCTGCGCAATGCCCGCCTGATCAATGTCTTCAACGGGCAGATCGAGACGACAGATATTGCCATCCACGGCGACCGCATTGTCGGTTTGGGGAGCGGTTATCGTAGCATGGCTGCCCTGGATCTGGCCGGCGCCTTCGTCGCCCCCGGTTTCATCGATGCCCATGTGCACATCGAGAGCTCGCTGTGCATTCCCCCGCAATTTGCTCGCGCTGTGCTGCCGCACGGCACCACGACTGTGGTGACCGATCCGCACGAGATCGCCAATGTCCACGGCCTGGCGGGCATCCGCTACATGTTGCTCAGCGCTCGGCAAACGCCCCTGAGCATCTTTGTCAACTTGCCCTCTTGCGTTCCCGCCACGTCCATGGGCACAGCTGGCGCCAACCTGTCTGCCGCCGATCTGTTGACGCTGGCCGACGAGCCAGGCGTGCTCGGGCTGGCCGAGATGATGAACTATCCGGGCGTGGTGGCAGCCGATCCCGGCGTGCTGGCCAAGCTGCAAGGCTTTGCCGGCCGGCCGCGCGACGGCCATGCGCCTGGGCTGAGCGGGCTGGCGCTGAACGCTTACGCAGCAGCCGGGATCGGCTCAGATCACGAGTGCACTACCGCGGAGGAGGCGGCGGAGAAGCTGGCGCGCGGGCTCTACATTCTGATCCGCGAGGCCACCAACGCACACAACTTGTTGGCGCTGTTGCCCATGGTCGATGTGCGCAACAGCCGGCGCTGTTGCTTCTGTACCGACGACCGCCAGCCGGCCGATCTGTTGGACCTTGGCGGCATCGACCACATGATCCGCCTGGCCGTTGCGCATGGATTGGACCCGGTGACGGCGATCCAGATGGCCACGCTCAACACGGCGGAGTGGTTTGGCTTGCATGACCGGGGGGCTGTTGCGCCGGGCCGTCGGGCCGACCTGATCGTCTTCGATCGGTTGGACGACCTGCGGCCACGGCTGGTCTACGTGGCGGGCGAGCTGGTGGCGCAAGATGGCGCCATGCTAGCTCCGCCGCCTGCTGCCTCGCCCTCGTCGCTGCCCCGCAGCATCAATGTGGACTGGGAGCAGGTGGATCTGGCCATTCCGGCCGCGGGCCGCCGGGTGCGGGTTATCGGCGCCCTGGAGAACCAATTGGTCACCGAACATCTGGTGCTGGAGGCTACGATCCGCGACGGGCTGGCTGTGGCCGATGTGAGCCGGGACTTGCTCAAGATGGCCGTCATCGAGCGCCACCTTGCCAGCGGCAACGTCGGCAAAGGCTTCATCAAGAACATCGGTCTGAAGGCCGGCGCGCTGGCCTCGTCGGTGGCGCACGATCACCACAACCTCGTCGTGGTCGGCGCGGACGACGCCAGCATGCTGACGGCTGCGCGCGCCGTGGCCGCGATAGGCGGCGGGCTGGCTGTGGCCAACGGGGAGCAGGTGTTGGCGCGGCTGGCTCTGCCCATTGCCGGCCTGATGTCCGATCAACCCATCGAGCAGATTCGCCGTGAGTTCGATGCGGTGCTGGCCGCGGCCCACGCCCTGGGCAGCGAGCTGCACGATCCCTTCATGGCCATGAGCTTCATGGCGCTGGAGGTCATCCCGCATCTGAAGTTAACGGACCAGGGGCTGGTGGACGTGGATCGGTTCGAGGTGACGCCGTTGTTTGTGGAGTGACGCCAGTGCGCTGGTCAGGTGAGCCTCGGCCGCATCTCGCCTCGACCCAAAGTCCAGCGCAGGTCGAGCAGGTTCTGGCGGCGTCCGGCGTGAGAGCGGCGGTCAGGCACGGAACTTACTCGCGCACGCGGCTCACCGTCAGAGCCGTGTCGAGGCCGCAGCAGGTTGGCGCGCAGTCGCCGGTCTGGGTGCACGGCGCGTCGTCGATCGGTCGATGTGGTGGACGGCGTCGAGTTTCCCGCAATCGCCCAGGCCTATGCTGCGCGAAGCCCGCGCCGGCCGATCTCAACTCGTCGAGGAGGCTCCCACCGGCAGGCAGGGGCGCAGCAAAAAGCATAGCGAGACCTGGCAGGCCGCCAGGTCTCGCTACAGGGGTCAGGTTAGAGTTAGGCAAGGGGGGGCGCCCCATCGCGGCTCTGTGCGATGGAGCGACCCCGTTCGTTCAACTGCGCAAGGGGAATTAGAGGCCTGAGCCGCTGAAGCGGGGCAGACGGAAGAAACCGCTGGGGTTGGTACCGCTGCTAGGCGCTTCGAAGCCACGCATCCCCGGCATCCAGAAGCCGCGCATGCCGCGGAAGCCATCCATGCCGCGCAGCCCACCGAACTTGCCGAAGCCGCCGAGGAAGCCCTGTCGACTGAGAATGGCATCGGCCTGGGCCTGGGTGATCACGCCCGCCTGCACAGCTCGCTGCACGAAGCTCTCGAAGAGCGAGCGCGCCTGGTCCAGGAAGCCCTGCTCTTGCAGGTAGCCGCGCAGCGCCTGTTCGGCCTTGAGTTGGTCAGCCTGTTCTTGCGTCAGGTAGCCGGCGTCCACGGCCGCAGCCAAGGCCAGATTCTGCGCCTCGACGCGAGCGTCAGCCAGCTCGTCGGTGGTGATGCCCAGCGCGTCGGCCAACAGGGCGTCCATGTCGATCGTGCTGCCGGTGAGGCCGAGCATGCCAAATAGGCCATGGCCCCAGAAGCGACCGCCCATCCCACTGTGCTGCTTCAAGGCGTCAGCTTGCGCCTGGGTGATCAGGCCGTCGGCCAGTGCCTTGTCGATGGCCGCCGTCGTGGCTTCTTGGTAAGCGGTTTGGAGCTCGGCGGTGGTAATGCCCAGCGCCTGCGCCAGATACGTATCGCTGTCGCCCCAGCCGCCAACCCCCATGGGCCCACGGCGGTGCTGTAGGGGTGCATTAACGCTTCCGGCCGCGGCTGCCGGCATGGCGGCCAAAGCCAACATGAGCACGGCCAACCCCACGCCGACTACTTTGGTCCATTGCTTTTTCATCCTCATTGACACTCTCCTTTCATGCGATCAACGGTTGTCTGGCAACTCACTCGTGCCAGTCTACCGGCATGATAGCAAAAGGATGTTCAAGAATTATGAAGATTGTGTTGTAAAGCAATGCAAATTGCCGACTAGTCTTGGCTGCCGGCCACGGGCTTATCCGCCTCTAACAGTTCGATCAAGACGCCATGGGTGCCCTTGGGGTGGAGGAAAAACGCACGCCCTTCGGCAGCTTGAACGGGCTGTTCGTTGATCAATTGCGCGCCCTTGGCCTTCATGGCGGCCAGCGCAGCCTCCACATCCTCCACCTCTAGGCAGATGTGGTGAATGCCTTCCCCGCGCTTGGCGAGATACTTGGCGACGCCGGAGTCCTCCGTGATGGGGGTGATCAGCTCGATCTGGCTATCGCCGGTGGGCAGAAACGCAATTTCCACCTCCTGCTCCGGCATCACCTTGCGCTCGCCGATGGGCAGCCCGAGCAGCTCATGGTAAGCCTGCAACGAGACGTCCAGATTGTTGACGACAATGGCGATGTGATTGATTTTTGTGATCATGGTACACCTTGGGGGATCGATGGGATTGACGGTTCTTCATCGGGCCACACCCGCCACTCCTCCACGGTGGGGTCGAACTGGGCCACCGACGAGCTTTCTAGCTTGACGAATTTGCCATGAGCTTCGGCCGCCACCGAGCCGTCGGGCAGCAGAATCTCGCCGGTAGCCTCGAACATGCGGCTGAGCTCTTTGGTGATGCGGCCCACGGCATGTAGCTCGACGCCCACAGGCACCGGTTTGCGATAGCGTACCGTGAGCTCAGCCGTCACGCCCCAGACGTCATCGCCGTGCTGCAAGCGGATGGAACGGCCCAAGGTTTCGTCCAGAATGCCTGCGATCACGCCGCCGTGCAAACGTCCAGGGTAGCCTTGGTGGATCTGCTGGCCAGTGAAGCGCGCCAGCACTGTGCCATCGCCCGGCTCGTAGAACGACACGTGTACGCCGGCGATGTTCTTCTTGCCGCAGATGAAACACATGCGGCTGTTGGGTTGTTTGTTCATCGTGTTGTCAAGACCGGTCTAGAAGAGTAGTTGCTGTGGCCGCTCCCGCTGCTCAGGCCGGTTGCCGGCCGCGGTCGCCGCAGGCGATTGTGGCAGAGCCGTAGCGGGTAACACCAGCGCCTGCGTCAGCGATCAACCGTGCGCAGACGCCAACCGGGAACGGGCCATGCGCATTGTAACACAAGATCGACCGATCGGCAACGCCTTGGGGCTTGTTTGTTCCGGTCCGACTCAAGACCACGACGCCCGGGAACACGTTTGGCCTGGATCTAGGCGGGCTCTGAACGGTTCATTCCAGCAGTTGACGCAGCAGCTCCGTCTCAGCCGCAGTCGTCCACACCTCGCCCGGCGCCAGTCTGGCATAGACCGCCGGCAGTAGTTGCTTCAGCTCCCCCAGCGGCGTCAGCCCCCAGCCGTTGATCTGGGGATAGATGACCACCTTGCCGGGGAACGTTCCCGCCGCCACAGCCTGCACGCCGGCCTTGAAGCCGTCCAACCCGGCCACGGCCGAAACGGCGCTGTTGGTGTTCAGCACACCCTGCTCGGCCAGCACGACCATGTGGCGCATGTCGGCGATGCTGGAGCCGCTGCTGCCGACGATGCGCATCTGGCGCTGGTCGACGATGGGGTTGAGGTCGAGATGCGCGTCGGTGCCGCGCTGCAGGCCGGCGAAGAGGTTCAACACACCGCCCGAGGCCAGCAGCGAGGAGGCGCCTTCGATGGCGCGGATGCTGGGCGCCAGCACCACAATGTCGTCGAAGCCTGCGCCGTCGGTCAGCTCCCACAACTGTGCCCGAAACGCCTCCGGCCCTAACGCCTCCTCGGTCAGGCAGACCAGTTGCACGCCGTAGTCCTGTGCGATCGGGCCGAAGCGCGTTTGCAGCTCGCTGATGCGCGGGGAGCTGCGGTTGGTGGCCACGATCAGGCTCGGCCGTGGCCCGACCTCTAGGGCGCGCTGCAAGTGCATCTGGCCCATCGGCCCGGCCGCGCCCAGCAGCCACAGCCGGCCGCCGGCGCGCAGCATCGAGCGCACCGGCGCATAGGCTGCCGCGATGTCTGGCCCGCGCGTGCCGACCAGGGCGATATGGTCGTAGTGCAGCCAGCCGGTGTCGATCGCGGCCCGTTCCGGCAGCGGTTCGTCGCTGACGATGTTCAACACGCCCCCGCGGGCCAGGGTGCAGAAGGCCGCGGCGAGCAGCTGGCCGCGCGCCGGCCCCAGGACGATCACGTCGTCGATGCCCTGGCCGTCGCCCGCACCGCAGGGGACGATGTCGGCCAGCGCTGCGCCGTAGTCGGCCGGCGCCAGCCCGTTGCGCTCGAGCACCTCGACGCCAAGCCGCGCCGCGCGGTCTTTCAACCAGGCGGCAAAGGTCGGGGGTGCGTCGGTCAAGATGATCAAGTCGGGATGGCTCAGGGGATCGAGGCCGCGGCTCAGGGTGAACGGCCGGTCGCCGTGCAGGTTGCTGCCGATGAACCAGGCGATGCCGTGCGGCCGCAGGCCCTGGCGATAGTGGATGTTGTAGGCGGCTTCCACGCAGGCCCACGGCTCGGTGAGCGCGGCCTGAGCATAGCCCATCTCCGGCGCCACGGGGATCAGGTAACAGCCGCCGTCCCCGCGCAGCACCGGATCGCCCAGCACGCTGTACTGCGACTGGCCGCCTTGCAGCATGTAGCCGTAGGCCAGGTTGCGGCCGTGGTGGTAGATCTCGGCCTGCACGACGTAACGCTGTCCCACGGCGAATTCGCCGCGCAGGGCCTCGCCCACGCCGACCACGGTCAGCGCCACCTCGTGGCCCAGGACCACGGGCTGTTGGCGCAGGTCGCGGTTGAACAGCCGCGGGTGCGCGCCGCCGGCACGGATCACCTTGACGTCGGAAAAGCAGATGCCGCAGGCGTCGTGCCGCACCAGCAGCTCATCCGGCCCATAGGTCGGCAGCGGCACGCTGATCGGTCGGTCGTCCACGCCCAGGTTCTCGAAGCCCTGGCCGTAGAGCGGCCACAGCCGGTATTTGTCCGGTAATGGTTTCCTCGCTTCGCGATATTGCGTCAGTTTGTCGATCATGTCGCGTCCTGTTGGGGGATGCTCAGTAGTTCACGATTTGGCTCGTGGTGTGCACTCTAGCACGCTGTTGAACATTGACAGATTGACCCAACAATGAAGCTGGGCATGCGAGT
>DAOUBX010000137.1:0-19003 GCA_034432445.1 Anaerolineales bacterium | reverse complement strand
GACGCGCATAGGCATCTGGTTTGCAAACGTGTCTGCGAAGCCAACCTAGGTCGCAAATCGCCTACAAATGCCCGGCACCTGAGCAGTTACCTTCTGAAAAAACCTCTCACAAGAGCGAAGCGGTTCGCAACATGGCGTTGTGCTCTCTGACGGTCGAGTAGACGGTGTTCTGCGGGGTTGGAGTCTAGCGATTCTAACATCGCAGACATCCGGTGTCAACTTGCTGTGTAGAGAGCCTGTAGACAGGGCCTATGACAAGCAGACCACAGGCGCGCGGCGGGCTGATGGCTGAAAAACGAACGGGCACGGCCAGGACCACTGCGGGGTCCCACGCGAAGGCCGGCCCGAGCGATTTTCTCGATATGGTTGCTGGCGTGAAGTCGCGCAGCGGCGGATGGAATCTAGTCGCGAGTGGCGCCTGTCAGCAACATGGCGTAATACACCAGCGTCGAGATAGCCTGGATGGCAGCCGCGACGTAGGTTAGCGCTGCGGCGTTGAGCACGGCATTGACGCCGCCCATCTCCTGCGGGAACACGATGTTCTGCGCCACCAGCAGGCGTTTGGCGCGATTGCTGGCGTCGAACTCGACCGGTAAGGTGACAAGGGCGAAGAGGGCCACTGCGGCGAAGAGGGCCAAGCCCAGCCAAGCCAGCGAGGTGCCGATCGTTCCGGCCAGGAAAAAGCCGACAATGAAGATAATTGGGCCCAGCCAGCTCCCGATCTGCACGGTCGGCACCATAGCGCTGCGCAGCTTGAGCATGGCGTAGCCCTGCTGATGCTGAAGCGCATGGCCGGCTTCGTGGGCGGCAACGCCGGCGGCCGCCAGGCTGGCGCCATCATAGACATCGGGGCTCAGGCGCAACACACGGTGCCGCGGGTCGTAGTGGTCGCTCAAGAAGCCCTCGGTCCGCTCCACCTGCACGTTGTACAGGCCGCTGGAGTCCAGAATCTGCCGGGCGATCTGGGCGCCGCTGCGCCTGGTCGAGGTTGGCACCTGAGCATACTTGCTGAACGCTGAGCGCACCTTGAATTGCGCCCAGAGGCCCAGAATCAACGCTGGCAGGCTGATCATCAGATAGAGCAGGTAGTTTTCCATCTCATCGTTCTCCTTGTGGTAACAAAAGGCCGGCACGGTGACCGTTCGATGGTCGCTGTGTCGGCCTGCTTGCAGCCGTTCCTTCTCTCGACCCGTGCGTTTTTGAGTTGCCGGAGAAGGAGGTTTTTGTTTTGGCGTACAAATACTGTTTTGTTTTTGTCTATTTTATGACCGGATTTTAGCACATGGTGTGTCCTCTGTCAAGGGGTTTTGTGTAAGAGTTTTGTTAACTTTTGCGGCTTCCTATTGATGGGCTGACTGCGTGAGCAAAGCACGAGCTTCTGACGCCGAATGCCTGTGGCGGGTTTCGGGAACCTACCAGGCGCCGATCACGAGATGTTTTTTTTCGTGCAAATGGGGTATTGACAACCTTCCAAACTTGTGTATAATGAGACTAAGTTAAACGTTTAAGCCCTTTCGTTCTACGCCGTTCTCTAGACGGCATTTCTTTTCGAGCCTAGGTTAAACGATTAAACATGGCCGGCGTAACCATTCGCGATGTTGCCAGGGAAGCGGGCGTGTCGACAGCAACGGTCTCCTACGTGCTCAACGACTCGCGCCGGGTAGGCGACGAGACGCGCGAGCGCGTGTTGCGGACGGCGCAGCGCCTAGGCTACCGCGCCAACATCATCGCGCGTAACCTCCAGGCCAGCGAGACCCGCCTGATCGGTTACTCCTGGCGCCCCTCCCCCATCGACCAGTTCAACCCCATTCTCGACCAATTCTTGCAGTCCATCGCCCAGGCAGCCGCGCGCCATGACTACCGCATTCTGGCTTTCCCCAGCATCGACGTGCACGAGGAGCTGTCGGCCTACGAGGAGATGATGCTGATCGGCCAGGTTGACGGCTTCATCCTGACCAACACCAACTTCGACGACGAGCGCGTGCTGGCGCTGGTCAAAAACGATTTCCCGTTCGTTTCCTTCGGCCGGGCTAACCCCGATTGGGACTTCATCTGGATCGACGTGGACGGCGCGGCCGGCGTTCAGGCCGCCACCGAGCACCTGTTGGCGCAAGGGCACCGGCGCATCGCCTTTCTGGCCTGGCCGGAGAAGTCGCAGACCGGCTACTATCGGCTGCAAGGCTACCTGGGTGCTATGCAGCAAGCCGGGCTGGCTGTGGACCCGGAATGGGTGCAGTTGGCGGGCAATTTCTACCACGAAAGCTATGTGGCCACGCAACGCTTGCTGTCTCTGCCGGCCCAACGTCGCCCCAGCGCCATCATTGCCTCCTCCGACTTGATGGCCATGGGCGTGCTCAACGCCGGCTGGGACGCCGGTCTGGAAGTCGGGCGAGACCTGGCAGTGGTCGGGTTCGACGATACACCCATTTCTCGCTACTTACGGCCTGCGCTGTCCAGCCTGTCGCAGCCGATCGTGGAAATCGGTGAGCGGCTGGTTACGATGCTGATCGACAAACTCAACGATCGCCCGGTGCAACAACGCCAAGTCCTGATGCAGCCCGCCCTTGTCGTACGCGCGTCGAGCGCGACACCGTTCATCGAGCGCAGCTAGCTCTACCCCTGGAAGAGTCCCTATGCACCTGCAAGCAGTCATCTTCGACCTGGACGGCGTGATCACCGACACCGCCGAGTATCACTACCGCGGCTGGCAACGTCTGGCCGACGAGGAAGGTATGCGCTTCAACCGGGAGATCAACGAACGGCTGCGCGGGGTCTCCCGCCGCGCGTCGCTGGAGATCATCCTGGCCGAAAACAACCGCGTCGCCACCGCAGAACAGATCGCCGAGTGGCTGGAGCGCAAGAACAACTACTACATGGCCTCGTTGGACGACATCACGCCGGCCGATTTGTTGCCCGGCGCGGTTGAGTTCATTCAGGAGCTGCGCGCGGCCGGCATCAAGACCGCTCTGGGCTCGGCCAGCAAAAACGCCCGCTCTGTCATCGACCGGCTGGGCATCGCCGACCTGTTGGATGTCATCGCCGATGGCTACAGCGTGGAGCGCACCAAGCCCGCGCCGGACCTGTTCCTTTGGGCGGCCGACAAGCTGGGTGTGGCGCCGGCCTTCTGCGCCGTGGTCGAGGACGCCGAGGCCGGCATCGATGCGGCGTTGGCGGCCGGCATGTGGGCCATCGGCCTGGGGCCGCAGGAGCGGGTGGGCCACGCCCACGTGCGCTTCGACAGCTTGCAGGGCGTCACCTTGGCCGCAGTGTTGGCCCGCCTGGAGGACGCGTCCTGGACCGTGGCCGAGGCGGCCTTCGATCCGGCCAGCCAAGGACACAAGGAAACCATCTTCACCGTGGGCAACGGCGCGTTCTGCGTGCGCGGCAGTCTGGAGGAGGGCTACCCCGGCGACATGCCGGCTTGCTTCGTCCACCGCCTGTGGGACGACATGCCCATCAACTTCACCGAGCTGGCCAACATCCCGCGCTGGATCGGCGTGGACGTGTGGGTGAACGGCGAGCGGCTGCGGCTGGACCGTGGGCGGGTCAGCGCTTACCGTCGCAGCCTCGACCTGCGCACCGGCCTGCTGAGCCGCAGCTTTCACTGGCAGCCGGCAGCCGATGGCCCTGTGGTGGCCGTGCACTTCGAACGCTTTGTCAGCCTGGCCGATGCGCACACGGCAGTCGTGCGGGCGCAGGTGCAGGTGGTGGAGGGCGAGGCCGCGGTGCGGCTGCGCACCAGCATCGACGACCACGTGGAGAACACCGGCCTGCTGCACTGGCAGCGCATCGCCCAGGACCAAAGCGAGGATGAGGCTTGGCTGCACGTGCGCACACGAGCCACGCAGCACGACCTGGCTGTGGCTGCGGCGGTGCGGGTTGCGTCTGACGCAGCGCCGCTGAGCGCGGTGTGCGACGCCGACGGCCAACCGGCCATCGAACGCCGGGCGACGTTGGTCGCCGGTCAGAGCATCACCCTGGACAAGTTCGTGGGCATTGTCCCCGACTTCGACGCTGACGCGCCGGTGGATGCAGCGCTGCACAAGGCCCGCGCTGCGGCCGAGGCCGGCTATGACGGCCTGCGGGCTGTCAACGACGCAGCCTGGCAGCGGGTCTGGCAGGACCTGGATGTGGTGATCGAAGGGGACATCGAGGCCCAACTGGCCATGCGCTTCAATATCTTCCAGTTGGTGATCGCCGCGCCGCGCTGGACCGATCGGGCCAGCATCGGCGCCAAGACGCTCAGCGGCTTCGGCTACCGCCACCATGTCTTCTGGGACACCGAGATCTTCATCCTGCCGCTGTTCTCCTATGCCCAGCCTGCGTTGGCGCAGCACATGCTGCTCTACCGCTACCACAACCTGCCGGGCGCGCGCCAGAAAGCCGCGGGCAACGGCTACGAGGGCGCGCAGTTCCCCTGGGAGAGCGCGGCCGATGGCACGGAGGTTACCCCCACCTGGGTGCCCCACTTCGCCGATCCCACACAACTGGTGCGCATCTGGACCGGCGACATCGAGATCCACATCACCGCCGACGTAGCCTACGGCGTGATGCAGTACTGGCACGTCAGCGGCGACGACGCCTGGATGCGCGACTACGGCGCGGAGCTGGTGCTGGAGGGCGCCAAGTTCTGGGCCAGCGCGGCCAAGCTCGAGGAGGACGGCAAGTATCACTACCGCAACGTCATCGGCCCGGACGAGTACCATGACCGCATCGACGACAACACCTTCACCAACGCCATGGCGCAATGGCACCTGGAGACGGCCCTGGAGGTGTTGGGCTGGCTGCACCGCGTGCACCCGACCAAACACGCCGAGCTGGTGGCCGCGCTGGACCTGACGCCGGAGCGGCTGGCCCACTGGCGCGACGTGATCGACGCCATGTTCATCCCAATGGACCCAGAGACCGGGTTGATGGAGCAGTTCAGCGGCTACTTCGACCTGCAAGACGCCGACATCGCCGTGCTGCGCGACCCCCAGCGCACCAAGTCGATGCAGGCGCTGCTGGGCATCGAGGGCTGCGCCGAGACGCAGATCCTCAAGCAGCCCGATGTACTCATGCTGCAATACCTGCTGCCCGACCGCTTCACGCCGGAGCAGGTCAAGGTTAACTACGACTACTACGACCCGCGCACCGACCACGAGCACGGCTCTAGCTTGGGGCCGAGCATCAGCGCCATCATGGCCTGCCGGGTGGGCGACGCGGAGGACGCCTACCAGCACTTCATGCGCGCCGCTAGGGCCGACCTGCGCGACGTGCGCCACAACGCCAGCGACGGCATCCACGCCGCCAGCGCGGGCGGGCTGTGGCAGGCGGCGGTGCTGGGTTTTGGCGGCCTGTTGTTGCACGACGACGGGTCATGGGAGCTGCGGCCGCAGTTGCCCCACCATTGGACGCGCTTGGCGTTCAAGTTCTTTGCCCGCGGGCAGCAGCAGACGGTTGACATTCGACCATAGGCATTGGCAAGGACTGTCAGTCCTGAGTCTACGCGTGGACGCGGCCGACGCGCACAGAGCAGCTTTAGGGACGGACGCAGGACTGTCAGTCCTAGAAAAAACAAACGCCGGGTTGCTCCGGACATCTTGGCGGACGACAGAGCAACCCGGCCGGCATCCACCGAAGCTCATCGCTGTGGTGAGATACGACCTTGATTATAAGAGCATGGTCGGTTCCCCACAAAAGCAGCGGTGAACTGGAGGGCATTGACAGGAGGTGTGCAATCGCTCATTGTGTTGATCAGTGCGCCAGGTGAACCATTCGACTGTTTCCAACCCCAATTTCACTCCTGAAGGAGGAGAACCAACCATGCGAACCCGACTCTATTCGACCTTTGCTCTGTTGATCGTCGCCGCCATGCTGCTGGCAGCCTGCGGCGGCGCAGCCACGCCGACGCAGGCCCCGGCCGCGCCGGCCCAGCAACCTGCCGCGCCGGCCGAGCAACCCGCTGCCCCGGCCGCCGCCAAGACGGAACTCGTGCTGATGGGCTGGTCCAGCTCGCCGGCCGAGAACGAGCGCCTGCAGAAGATCGTCGATCAGTACAACGCCGCCAACCCCAACGTCAACGTGACCCTCAGCCAGGTGCCGGACTACGACACCAAGTTGCAGGTGAGCCTGGCCGGCGGCAGCCCGCCCGACGTGTTCTACGTCGACTCCTTCAAGTTCCTCGACCTGGTGAACGCGGGCGCGCTGGACAACGGCAACGCCAAGATTCAGGACCAGGGCGACTTCGTGCCGAACCTGAAGGCTGCCTTCACCAAGGACGGCCAGTTCTACTGCCCGCCCAAGGACTTCAGCACGTTGGCGCTGGAGTACAACACCGAGCTCTTCGACAAGGCCGGCCTGGCCTACCCCACCGCTGACTGGACATGGGAAGATCTGGAGGCGGTCGCCGCCAAGCTGACCGACAAGGCTGCCGGCGTCTACGGCATGGTCATCACGCCTGACATGGCCCGCTGGCTGGCCTTCCTCTACCAGGCCGGCGGCAGCGTCTACAACGCCGATGCCACCCAGATGACCATCAACAGCCCAGAGGCCAAGCAGGCCATGGAGTTCTACGTGGGCCTGATCCAGAAGGGCTACGCCGCGCAGCCGTCCGACGTCAGCACCGGCTGGCCGGGCGAGGCCTTCGGCCAGGGCAAGGCCGCCATGGTGGTCGAGGGCAACTGGATCATGTCCTACCTGAAGGACCAGTTCCCGAACCTCAAATTCGGCGTTGCCGAGCTGCCGTCGGGCCCCGCGGGCAAGGCCACCATGGCTTTCACCGTCTGCTACGCGGCGCCCAGCAACGGCAAGAACCTGCAAGCGTCGTGGGACCTGATCAACTACCTGACCGGCGCTAATGGCATGAAGGCCTGGACCGACCTGGGCCTCGCCATGCCCACCCGCCAGAGCCTGAGCGCCGGCTGGGCCGCCCAGTATCCGGACTCCCAGCCCTTCATCGCCGGCGCCAGCTACTCCTACCCCTGGCAGTTCGTCAGCGGCTTCCAGGCCGTGCTGGACACCATGAACAGCGGCATTCAGCAGGCTTTTGCCGGCCTGGCCACCGTTGACCAGGTGTTGCAGGAGGCTGAGCAAGTTGGCAACCAGGTGTTAGCGAGCAAATAACGCGACCAGACGACAGGATAACACGGTGATAAGGTGACAAGGCGACGGTGAGATGCACCGATCACGCAGCGGTCGCCTTGTCACCGTGTCCTGTCCAGCGTTACGCTCAGGAGGGCGTCATGGCAACAGGCATCAAGCAACAGGATCGCCAAAACGCCATCGCCGGTTGGCTCTTCATGGTCCCGGCGCTGACGATCTTTGCGATCTTTGTTGTCATCCCCATTATCTTCGCCGTCGTGGTGAGCTTCACCGACTGGAACGGCATCAGCCCGCCAGCCGATGCCAACTTCGTCGGCCTGGACAACTACAAGAAGGTCTTGATCCAGCCGGGCATCACCCAGACTGACTTCTTCACAGCGTTGAAGAACACCACCTACTTCGCCATGTTCGTGGTGCCGGCGCAGACCTTTCTGGCGCTGGTCATGGCCATCGTCATCAACCAGCAGCGCTTGCGCTTCCGCCAGTTCTTCCGCGTGTCCTACTACTTCCCCTCGATCACATCGTCCATCGCCATCAGCTTGCTGTTTTTGCTGCTTTACCAGCGGGATGGCGTCATCAACAGCTTTCTGAACACCATCACGTTCGGCGCGTGGCCGCCGGTCGTGTGGCTGAACGACCCCCGTGGGTTGTTCCACATCATCTTCGAAGCCTTCGGTCTGACCGCCAGAACAGCGCCTGACTGGCTGCTTCGAACCACGATCGGTGGGGTGCCGCTGTGGAGTTGGATCAGCGGGCCCAGCGTCTCGCTGACGGCCATCATGATCCTCAACACCTGGACCACCATCGGCACCATGATGCTGATCTTCGTGGCCGCGTTGCAGGACGTGCCGCTGCAGGTCTACGAGGCAGCCGCCATCGACGGCGCCAACACCTGGCAGACCTTCCGCAAGATCACGCTCCCCATGCTGCGGCCCACCACCTTCTTTGTAGTCACGCTCGGCTTGATCGGCACCTTTCAGGTGTTCGACCAGGTCTACGTGATGAGCAGCGGCGGGCCGGCCAAGACTACCTTGACCATCGCCTACCTGGTGTACCGCGAGGGCTTCCGCAACAGCGCGATGGGCGTTGGCGCCACTGTGGCTATCGTGTTGTTCTTCATCATCTTCCTCGTCACGATGATCCAGCGCCGGATCACCGAAGGGCGAGAGGCCTAGGAGGACCCCCCCATGACTGCTGCAACCAGCGTTGAAACCAAGACACGGGCGCAAGTCTATCCTGGCCGCACCCGCCAACGCGTGACTACGGCGATCTCCTATGCCATCCTGTTCGCGCTGGCGGCCATGTTCCTCTATCCGTTCCTCTATGCGGTGCTGACCAGCTTCAAGCCGCTGCCTGAGATCGCTGCCAACACCGCCCAGCTTTGGCCGCAGACCTGGACGCTCAACGCCTACCGGGCGCTGCGCCTGCTGAACGTGCCGCGCTGGGCCTTCAACAGCGCGCTGATCGCGGTGACGGTCACCCTGGGCACGGTGGCCTTCGCCAGCCTGGCCGGCTTTGCTCTGGCCCGCGTGCGCTTCCCCGGCTCCAAGGTTGTCTTCAACGGCATCCTGGGCACCATGATGATCCCTGGCATCGTCATGTTGATCCCCATGTTCCTGGTGCTGAAGGCGCTGGGCCTGGTGGACACCTACGGCGGCCTGATCTTGCCTAAGCTGGTGACGGCCTACGGCATCTTCCTGATGACCCAGTTCTTCAAGTCCGTGCCCACAGAGCTGGAAGAGGCGGCCCGCATCGACGGCGCCAATGTCTTCCAGATCTACCTGCGGGTGGTGTTGCCGTTGGCGCGCTCGGCCTTGATCGCCCTGACCATCGCCACCTTCCAGGGCAGTTGGAACGAGTTCCAGCACCCCCTGATCGTCATCACCGTCAACAACCAGCTTTACACCTTGCCCCTGGGTCTGGCCCTGCTGCGCGGCAATATGGGCCAGAACTTGCAGTGGAACGTCCTGATGGCCGCGTCGATGCTCACGACCCTGCCGATGGCCATCATCTTTCTTGCCATGCAGCGCTACTTCATCCAAGGCGTCAGCTACGGCGGCGTCAAGGAGTGAACGAGGATAAGCGCCAAAAACACACGGCACTAGACGATTTCCGGGCGTCTCGCCAGGCGGCCAGACTTGCGTTAGCCTTGACTGCCCGGCGGGACGCCCTTTTGGTCAGGGTGCATCACGATCTCCGGACGTATCGCCGGGCCAGGCGCGCGTTGGCTTCACAGCCGGGCGAAGTGATCAAGACTAGGCGCCGCGATCAGATTGTGCGATAATGGGGCGCACCGATCTCGACCAATCGTCGGAAGATGAGACACACCATGAAAGACGCCCTAGTCATTGTGCGCAGTGCCATCGTTGACCTGTGGGACCACGCCTTCCTGGTCATCTTCTGCAGCCTGGTCTGGCTGTTTCTTTTCATGCTCATCATCCCCGGCCCGCCGGCCACGCTGGCCTTGTTCGACATGGCCGAGCGCATCGCCCGTCGCGAGCACCTGTTGGAGTTCCGCGACTATCTGCGCAGCGTGTGGGCGCATTTCGGCGTTGGCTGGCGCTGGGGGGCCGTCAACATCGTTGTGGTAGGCATCCTGCTGATCGACATCGCCGTCGTTCCGCGCATGTTCGAGACCGCGATAGCCGCGCCGATCCAGGGGTTCTTCATCGGCGCGCTGACGCTGTGGCTCGTGGTCAACTGGCTAGCTTTGGCCTTCCTCTTCCAACAGAAAGAGTTGAGCGTGCGCCAAGCTTTGCGCAACGGCGCCGTTTTGCTGCTGCAACACCCCCTGTTCACCCTGGTGGTGGTCGTCATCACTGCGATCTTGCTCTGGCTGAGCACGATCTTGATCATCGTTAACCTGCTGTTCGGCCCCATGCTGGCGGCGCTGATCAGCACACACGCCGTGCTCGACCGCCTGGCGCCGTTGCGCAGCGCCGGTCGACACGACGTCACCGGGTGACAGGCCGGTCATTGTTCATAGTTGTCGGTCGGCGGACAGCCACAGGGCCTGTCCGCCCGTTGCGTTCCCGTCTCCTGTTGCCCGATCATTTGGTCTTCTCGGGGGAAGGCGCCCAAGCGCTAGTGTTGTTTGGGAATGTGACATGTTTGTGTGTTACAATAGCGGCCAGCGCCCGCCTGACAAAATGTGACTGATCTCCCCGCATGCGATGTTGCCTGTGTGGTACAATGGACTTGTTTTGCTGCAAGGGGCAGGCAATGATCGCCGGCCTGTGAGCACTTATTTCAGGAGGTTTGGTAATGAGTGAACTGTCGACAGAGCGCTTGCTGGACATGTACCGGCAGATGGTATTGATCCGACGCTTTGAGGAGAAAGCGGCCGAGTCCTACACGGCGGGCAAGATCGGCGGCTTTCTCCATCTGTACATCGGCGAGGAAGCCATCGCGGTCGGCGCGTGCGCAGCTATGCGTCCCGATGATCATCTGCTAACTGCCTACCGCGATCACGGCTGGGCCATCGCCCGCGGCCTGGATCCGCGGCGGGTCATGGCCGAGATGTACGGCAAGGCTACCGGCGTTGTGGGCGGCAAGGGCGGCTCCATGCACATGGCCAGCGCCGAACATCATTACTGGGGCGGCCACGCCATCGTTGGCGGGCACCTGCCGTTGGCCGTCGGTGTCGGGCTGGCCAGCGTCTACAAGGGCATCGACGAGGCGGTGGTCTGCGTCTTCGGCGAGGGCTCGACCAACATCGGCTACTTCCACGAGTCGGTCAATCTCGCTGCCGTCTGGAACTTGCCTGTGGTCTTCCTGGTCGAAAACAACCAATACGGCATGGGCACAGCCGTGGAACGGGCGTCGGCTGTCAAGAAGATCTCGCAAAAAGGCCGCGCTTACGACATCGCCTACACCACGGTGGACGGCCAGAACGTGCTCGATGTCTACGAGGCAACGAAGCAAGCGCTGCAGCACGCGCGCACAAAGGGCCCCTATCTGCTCGAAGCTGTCACCTATCGCTATTCCGGCCACTCCATGGGCGACCCAGAGCGGTATCGCAGCAAGGCCGAGATCGACGAGTGGCGGTCGAGCGATCCCATCTTCCGCTTTCAGGATGTGCTGCGGCAGCAAGGGCTGCTCGACGACGCTACAATTGATGCCCTTGCCGATTCGGTGGAGGAACAAATCGCCGAGATCATTCGCTTTGCCGAGGAAAGCCCTGAGCCGGAAGACGCCGCCTTGTGCGAATTCGTCTTCGTCAACCCCCAGGGACATCAATAGGCGGACAGCGACTATCTAGGTGATTGGTAGATTGGTAGACTGGAGACAAAAGTATGGCACGCATTACCATGAGAGAAGCGATTAGCATGGCGCTGCGCGAGGAGATGGAGCGCGACGAGCGCGTGTTTCTGATGGGCGAGGAGATCGGCGTGTGGGGCGGCACCTATGCCGTCACCCGCGGCTTCCTCGACCAGTTTGGCGAGAAGCGTGTGCGCGATACCCCCATTGCCGAGGGCGTGATCGTGGGCGCCGCCATCGGCGCGGCGATGGTAGGACTGCGCCCTGTGGCCGAACTGATGACGATCAACTTCGCCTTCCTCGCTATGGACATGATCGTCAACCACGCCGCCAAGATGTACTACATGTTCAACGGCCAAATCAAGGTGCCTTTGGTGATCCGCACGGTGGGCGGCGGCGGTCGTCAGCTCGGCGCCACCCATTCTCAAACCCCCGACGTGGTGTTCGCCCACTTCCCCGGCCTGAAGGTGGTTGCGCCCGGCACGCCGGCCGATGCCAAAGGCCTGCTCAAGGCGGCGATCCGCGACGAAGACCCCGTCTTCTTCATCGAGAACGCCCTGCTGTACCAGGCGCGCGGCGAGGTGCCGGAGGATGAGGACTTCCTGGTGCCCATCGGCGTCTCCGATGTCAAGCGAGAGGGCAAGGACGTCACCATCGTCTCCTATTCCAAGATGCTGCAAACCTCCCTGCAAGCGGCCGATGAGCTGGCCAAACAGGGCATCGATGCCGAGGTGATCGACCTGCGCACCCTGCGCCCCATCGACACTCGCGCCGTAATCGCCTCGGTGCAGAAGACCAACCGCATGGTCGTCGTGGAAGAGGGCTGGCGCGCCTACGGCATCGGCGCTGAGATCGCCGCGCGCGTCAACGAGCTGGCCTTTGACTACCTGGATGCGCCCATTCGTCGCGTGGCTCAGGCGGAGGTACCCCTGCCCTATAACCGCCGGCTTGAGCAGATGGCCTTACCGCAGGTGCCGGATGTGATCCACGCCGTCAAGGACGTGATGTATTTGAACGACTAGCGTGTCATCGGTGAACGGTAACCGGTAATCGGTAGCTGCGCACTGGCACTTGATGATTATCGTTCACCGATCATCGATCACGGAGAAAACAAACATGGCAGAACTAATCATCATGCCGAAGTTGGGCTTTGATATGGCCGAAGGCAAGCTAGAGGAATGGGTCAAGAAGGTCGGTGATACGGTCAACGAAGGGGACGTGTTGGCCATCATCGAGACGGACAAAGCTAGCGTGGAGGTGACCTCTTTCCAAAGCGGCGTGCTGCACAAGCTGCTGGTGTCGGCCGGCGACATCGTGCCGGTGGGCAAGCCCATCGCCGTCATCGGCGCAGCCGGCGAAACAGTCGATCTGGCTGCGCTGGGGGTGGCCCCGGCAGAGCCTGCCGCCGCGCCGGCCCCAGCCAGGCCGTCGGCGCCGTCAGCAGAAGCCGGGCCAATCCTGCCGGCCGAGACGCCTGCGGCTACGCCGCCGCCGGCCGGCCGCTTGCTGGCCTCGCCGGTGGCTGTGCGCATGGCCGGTGAGTTGGGCATCGATCTCAGCGCCGTGCGTGGCAGTGGGCCAGACGGACGCATTATCAAGCGCGACATCGAAGCGTACCTGCGCGAGCGCGACAAGGCTCCGGTCAAGCCCGCCCCCCTGCCGGTTTCGGTGCCGGCGATGGCGCCCAGCCTGGAAGGCCTGGAGGGTTATCACGCCGAGCCGCTGACCGCGATCCGCAAGACGATTGCCCGACGCATGGTCGAGAGCAAGCAACAAGCGCCACATTTCTACATCACGGTTGCCATTGACATGGCCGCGGCCATGGCGCTGCGCAAGCAGCTCAACGCTGTCTTGCCCGAGGAAAACAAGATCTCCGTCAATGACCTGGTCGTCAAGGCGGCTGCCGTGGCCCTGCGCCAGCATCCTGCGCTCAACGCCTCCTTTGCCGGCGAGGAGATCCACTATCACGACGCCATCAACATCGGCATGGCCGTGGCCAGAGACACCGGTTTGTTGACGGTGGTCATCAAGGACTGCGACAAGAAATCACTGGCGCAGATCGGCCACGACGCGCGTGAGGTGATCAACCGGGCGCGCGAGGGGCGTATGCAGCTGGAGGACATGACCGGCGGCACTTTCACCGTCAGCAATCTGGGCATGTTCGACGTGGAGCACTTCATCGCCATCATCAACCCGCCGCAAGCCGCGATCCTGGCGGTAGGCGCCGTGCAGCAAGTGCCCGTGGTCGACGCCAACGGTCAATTGGCCGTTGGCACGCGCATGAAGGCTACTCTGAGCGCCGACCACCGCGTGACCGATGGCGCCGTGGCCGCGCAGTTCATGCAAACCCTGCGGAAGGCGCTGGAAGAGCCGATGCGGTTGGTGGTGTAAGTGACCGCAGGCGCCGCGCCCGGATGTGATTTGCACCGGTCGGGGTACATGCGCCAGCAGTTTCCGAGCGGTAGGTGTCTAGGCTTTAGCTCAACTGGCCAGTGCAAGCGGTAAGAGTCTAGGCTTCAGATGGATCTGATGAAGGTCAAGAAAATGATCCGGTAATAGATGCTTGCGGCGAGTCGTCCCCCATGCGAGCTCACCGGACGACACCTGCACTTGCCGCGCAGGTGCAAGTGTAAATCGATCCGGCTACACAACAGCGCCCCGTCGACGGGGCTAAAAAACGGGCTTGACACGCGCTGGCCCATTTCAACGGGCGCCGTTATGTAGCCGGGAAACTTCATTCCCCGGCAGGATAGCATGAGGGCGAGCTCCGCTCCTTTGCCGGAATATTATCTTAAGCTTCATAAGATTAGACCCGGCTGAGGCCTAGACTCCGGACCATGAAGCCTGGCTGCCGGACCTTGGACGGACTAATGCCGACTTGCAATCGTTGCTTCGTGACGTCCCATGCGCCAGCGTGAGTCAACTATCGCCCTGTTGTTCCTCCTCCCCGCCTTCCTGGCGCTGGCGGTGTTCCTGTTCTATCCCATCGTGCAGACTGCGATCTACAGCCTGTTCGACCTGGAGTACAGCACCCGCTGGCGCCAGGCGCCTTTCGTGGGGTTGGGCAACTATCGAGAGGTGCTGAGCAGCCGCGCTTTCTGGGGATCGCTGCGCTTTACGCTGTTCTTTACGGTCGCCGCAGTGACCATCGAGTTCGTGCTGGGTCTGGCCATGGCCTTGGCCACCTTCTGGGTCGCGCGGCCGCTGCGGGGCATCCTGCGCGCCATCATCGTCCTGCCCTGGGCCATCCCGCCCATCATCCAGGCCTCCATGTGGCGCTGGCTGTTCAACACCGACGTGGGGCTGATGGGCGCGCTGGCCGTGGGGCTGGGCCTGGCCGAGCGGCCGCCCCTCTTCCTGGCCGATCCCAAGCTGGCCGTGTGGAGCGTGATCCTGGCCTATGTCTGGCGCGGCTCGGCCATCACGGCCATCTTCCTGATGGGCGGGCTGGCTATGGTGCCGCAGCACCTGCTGGACGCGGCCAAGATGGACGGCGCGCGGGCTTGGCTGCGCTTGCGGCGCATCACCTTGCCCTTGATCCTGCCCACGATCCTGGTGGTGCTGCTCTTCCGCACGCTGGATGCGCTGCGGGTCTTCGATATCGTCTACGGGCTGACGGGCGGCGGGCCGGGCACCACCACCGATACCCTCAGCTCCTTCGCCTACAAGTTCTATTTCACCTTCGTGCAGTTCGGTCGCGGCTCGGCCTACGCCATGGTCACCTTCCTGCTGGTCATGGGCCTCAGCCTGCTTTACATCCGCCGCATCATGCCGCATCTGCGCTTTCGATGACCGGTGAACGGTAAACGGTGAACGGTGGGAAGCGCCTGCTTTCCTTGCTTTCCTTCCTTTCCCTTCTTCCCTTCCCCTCCCAGCCATGCGCCGCCCTCTGCATATCCTTACGTCACTAGCTATCACCGCTGCTGTGGCGCTGTTCAGCCTGCTGCCGCTGTATTGGGTGCTGCTGACGTCGCTCAAGCGGCCGGGGACGGAGTTTCGCCTGCCGCTGCGCGCCTGGCCGGCCGAGGTCTCGTGGGAAAGCTACCAGACGGTGCTAGGCCCCGGCTTCGAGGTGCAGCGCGCCATCCTCAACAGCCTGATCGTCTCCGCAGCCGTGACGGCCGGCGCGCTCCTGTTGGCCGCGTTGGCCGCCTACGCCATCGCCCGCTTGCGCTTTCGCTACAAGGTGCAGTCGCTGGCGTTGATCCAGTTCGCCGGCATGGTGCCGGCCATCGTGGTCATCGCCCCCACCTTTGTGCTGGTCCGCTCCCTCGGCCTGCTCAGCAGCCTGCCTGGCCTGATCCTGCCCAACATCGCCTACAGCATCCCCCTCAGCACCTGGTTGATTGCCACCTACTTCGCCAACCTGCCCTTCGAGCTGGAAGACGCGGCTCAAGTGGACGGCTGGCCCCCCTTCCAGGTCTTTTGGCGGGTGATGCTGCCGCTGGCCGCGCCAGGGCTATTCTCGGCCGGCGTGCTGGTTTTCCTCGGCTCGTGGGGCGAGTTCATGCTGGCCCTCACCGTCAGCATGGGCCTGCCCGAGGCGCAAACCGTGCCGGTGGCCATCCTCGGCTTCAGCCAGGCCTTCCAGTTGCAGTGGGCCTGGGTGTCGGCCGGCATCGTGCTGTCGTTGCTGCCGGTGATCGCCCTGGTGTTGATCTTCCAAAGAACGGTGATCCAGGGCCTGACGGCCGGCGCAGTGAGGTATTAGCATGGCCGAGGTCGTAGTGCAGCAAGTTAGCAAGCGCTTCGGCGCTGTCACGGCCGTGGACGAGCTGAGCTGGCGCTTCGACGATGGCCGGCTGACGGTGCTGGTGGGGCCGTCGGGCTGCGGCAAGACCACGCTGCTGCGCATGATTGCGGGGCTGGAGCAGCCGAGCAGCGGCCGGGTGCTGTTCGCTGGCCAGGACGTGACGGCCGTTCCCCCTTGGGAGCGCAACGCCGCCATGGTCTTTCAGAGCTACGCGCTGTATCCCCACATGACCGTCTTCGCCAACCTGGCCTTCCCCCTGCAAGCCCGCAAGCTGAGCAAGGCCGCTATCCGTCAGCAGGTGGAGCACACGGCGCAGACGCTGGGCATCGATCACCTCTTGCAGCGCAAACCGCGCGAGCTCTCCGGCGGGCAGATGCAGCGCGTGGCCCTAGGCCGGGCCATGGTGCGCCAGCCAGAGGTCTATCTGATGGACGAACCGCTCTCCAACCTGGACGCCCAGTTGCGGGTCGAGATGCGCGGGGAGATCAAGCGCTTGCAGCGCGCGCTGGGCGTGACCACCATCTACGTGACCCACGACCAGGCCGAGGCCATGACCATGGCCGACACACTGTTGGTGCTGCGCGATGGCCGGATCGAGCAGGCCGGCGACCCGGAGCACATCTACCGTCGGCCGGCCAGCGCCTTTGTGGCCGGCTTCATCGGCAGCCCGATGATCAACCTGATCGATGGCCGGTTGGACGGGGAGGGCGCGGCCTTCGCCGCCGGCGCAGCGCGCATTGCCTTGCCCGCCGAGCTGCGCCAGGCCGCTGCTGCCAGCCTGGGCGACCGGCCGCTGCTGCTGGGCATCCGGCCCGAGGACGTAGTGGTCAGCCTGGCGCCAGAGCCTGACTTTGTGCCAGCCAAGGCTGTGGTGCGGGAGCCGCTGGGCAAGGAGGCGCTGCTGCTGCTGGCCGTGGATTTCCTGCCGGCCGGCAGCCTGCTGCGCGCCATCACCCCGCCCGATCTGCGGCCCGCGCCCGACGAGACGGTCTGGCTGCGCTTCCCGCCGGAGCGGCTGCACCTGTTCGATGGCGAGCGCGGCGCGGCGGTGGGAACGGGCGCGTAGGGGGCCGCGTGAACGCCTGGGCGCCGCTCAGAGGAAACAGGGGCTGTTCAGAAGCGATCAGGTTATGATGACCAGCGGGGAGGTGTGACGGCCGGTGAGGCGCCGGCCGGCCACGGTGATATCGGCCCAGAACTCGGCGGGATCGGTGTGCAGCACCAGGCGTCCTGCCTCTTCGCGCACCGCCGTCACCTCTGCCGTGAGGAAGTGCACCACCACGCCAGGCCGTAGTCGCCACGACAGCGGCAGGATGGCCCCGCGGCGCGCCGGCAGGGTCACCGGCCGGCCGCCGAACAGGGGCGCGCCGGCGCAGGCCACCGTGGTCTCGACCGGATCATCCTGGTAGTTGTTGATGAACAGGAAGCTGCCCGCCTCCCCCTCGCACAGGCGCACGTCAGCCCAGTCGCTCAGCGCAAACAGCGGCGGGACGTCCATCAGCTCAGCTATGCGGCGCACCAGGTCCAGGTCCTCCAGGGTGTTGGCAGTCAATGCCGCTCCGAGCATCACCACCTGTCCTTGCCCCAGGCGGCGCACGAAGCCGGTCACCCCACCCGCGCGGGCCGTGGCAAAGACCGCGTCGAACGTGCCGGCGTAGGTCTCCACGAAAGAGGCGGGGATGTCGGCGTAGCCGAAGGCGGCGATGGTTTCCGGCCGAAATGCCTCGCCCCCTGCCACGGCTGTAATGCCCAGGGCGTCCTGCAGCAGGGTGCAGGGCCGGCCCCGGCGATCCTGCAGGCACAGCCGGCCCACCAGGGCCAGCCGTCCGCCGCGGCGCACGTAGTCCACCACCTTCTGCTGCACGGCGGCGTCCCACTGTCGCTCGACCATGGCCCACAGGGTCGGCGTGGTGGCCGGGTCGAGGGTGGCCTGGCTCAGCTCGACCGCGTCGAAGGGGCGGTGGGTGAGAGCCAGCCCGCGGCCGATGAAGTCGAACAGGATCACCTCGCGCTGATGAGCGAGGATCTTGGCGGCCTCCTCCGTGGACGACGTGTTGACCTCGGTCATGAAGTCATCCAGGCTAAAGCCGACCGTAGTCACCGTGCGCAGGCGGCTGCGCACCAGGGCCTCGCCGTAAGCTGCCAACGTCTGGGAAAGGCGCGTGTAGCGCGGGTAGTGACGGCGAGTGGAGCCGTCCTTGCGCACCGGGTGTCCCCAGTCGTGGCGCTTGACCGGGCTGAGCAGCGCATGGTTTTCGCCGTCGCAGAACAGGTAGTGGTTGATGCCGCGCATGTCGCAGGAGATGCATAGCCGGCTGTGAAGGTCGTAGAGGGAGGATTGTGCGCCGCTGAAGTCGTTGTTGCCTCCGGCCTGGAACTCGATGGAGAAGAGGGGCTGCTCAGGGTTCTGCAGCGCCTTGGTCATCTCGTTGACCAGCAGGAGCTGGTGGAAGTTGCCCTCGCCGATGCACAAGGGATAGACGTCGGTGGCGCTGACCACGCCCGGCAGTCGCATGGCTTCCACGAGTTGCGACAGGCCGATGGGGAAGGTCTTGCCGCCGTTGGCGAAGCCGTGGATGTTGATCACCGGCGGCACTTCGAGGCCCGCAGCGTGCGCCTCGGCCAGCAGCCAGGCCGCGTACTCGCGCAGATAGGCGCGGTAGAAACGGCGATAGTCGGCTACCACCTGCGCGCTGTGGGACAGGTCGAGCTGTAGGTGTTCACGGAGGGCCGCCGGCAGGCCGATCCAGGGGTAGTGCTGCGCCAGGGCTGCGCCGTAGGTCTGGCGCAGCCAGGTCGTGAAGCGCGCCACGGTATCGGGGTTGAGGTCGAAGACGTTGCGCACCCAGTGCAGCATGCCCATCTCGTTGTCCAGTTGGGCCAGGACGATGCGGCCGCCGCGCGTGA
>DAOUBX010000136.1:0-11141 GCA_034432445.1 Anaerolineales bacterium | reverse complement strand
AAAGTACGAAGCGGCCTCAGCCGCTGGAATCCAGGCCCTGAGGGGCCTTTGTGCTGTCAGCCGGTGGGTTTCCAACCACCGGTCCGGGGCTTCTCAAACAGCCTCTAAGAAGCTCGACCTATGCGTCTGGTGGTCGCCCAGATGCCCCAGCCGAGCAACAACAGCGCCGTGGCCGCCGACAGGGCGGCCCCTGCGAAGAACAACGGCGGCCGGAAGCGGAACTCGACGTGCGCCTCGCCGGCCGGCAGCGCCACGCCGCGCAGGATGGCGTCGGTCGTTACGATTGCAGCCGGTCGGCCATTCACCCGCACTTGCCATCCGGGGTACATAATTTCGCCTAGCACCAACAGTCCCGGTGCGCCCAGTTTGGCCTGCAGGTCGACGCGGTTCGGGTCGAAGCGGGTGATGGTCACAGCGTCGGCTGTCGGGTCTCCTGGCTCTACGTCTACCGGCTCGAAGGTGATAGCAGTGCGAAAGGGGTCAAAAGCGTCGGCGTTCAGCCGGCTGTAGAGCTCGCCCTTATCGGCAGCCACGACGACTTCGTGCACGATCCAGGCCGGCCGCGGGGGTTCAGCCAGACGATGGAGCGCCCGCGCTGCGTCGCCCTCACCTTCCTCTGTCACTATCTCACCGGGAACCTGGCGGCCCTGCCAGGTCAGCAGACTGCCTCGCCAAGTGACAACGTATTTCACCCCCAACAGTTTCCAGCGCACATCCTCGAATGCGCTGTCCAGGAACTGCTGGTAGTCGGCCAAGCGGATGGCCACACCAGACACATGGCGGAGCTGTCGCCGGCCGGCCACGTTGCCGACAATGGGAAACACGTCCTCCTGCACGCGAAAGAAGCCGGGATCTGCCAGCACCTGCTGCCACAGAGGGCTCACGGCATGGGGATCCTGGTAAGGCGCGTAGACACGCACGCGGTTCAAGGAAAACAGATCGAACACCAGCACCGCCAGAAGCAGGCCGCCCCACAACCGCCGCGACCCTGGCCGGTAGAGTCGCAGATAGAACAGCAGCCCTGTCAGCGCCAGGCTCAAGAACAACACTGTCATGTGCGCCGCCGTCTGCCGGCCGTCACCGGGGTCTTGGCCTAGCCGGCTGAGCACAATCACGATCAACAAGATCACGAACACCACCGGCAGCGCTCGCCAAAGCCAACGCGCCAGGCCGGTTAGCGTCTGGCGGTGGCGGCGCGGCAGCGCCGCCAGGAACACATCGGCGCCGTAAGCTGCCAGCGTTGCCAGGGCAAAAGTCACTAAGTACGCATGCCGCTCCTGGTTGCGGAACAAGCTGAAGCCGGGCAACAGCAGGTGGGCCACTTCAAAGCCAAAGACGTTCTTGCCCAAGGAGAAGATCAGCGCCACGATGGCCAGCGCGGCCCAAAACGTTACCTCGCGCCGGCGGCTCAGCAGCCCGGCGAGCGCCGCTAATACCAGCGTTAGCACGCCGACGTACAGGGGATGCCACCAGCTCACGAGGCCGGTGATCACCAACTGCACGATGTTCGACGGCGGAAAGCCCACGGCTGACTGCTCGAAGGGCATATCGGCACGCGTGGAAAGCCGCCACCACTGCAGCGAGGGCAGCAGTTGCACGGCGCTTAGCCCCACTGCCAACATGCCGATCAGGGCCAGGCGACCGATGGCGGTTCGCCACGGGATGCGCGCCAACCAGCAGCGATAGGCGTAGTAGGCCACGGCGGTGTAGGTCAAGAACATCATGTTCTGCGGATTGCCCGGTAAGAAAGCCAGGGCAAGCGCCACGGCCGTGACCACCCCATAGCGCAGACGCCCGGTTGCCGTCAACTGATGCACCCCCAGCAAGGCCAGCGGCAGCCAGACTGCGGCCTCGATGAAGCTGATCTGCAGCATGGGGTAGCTGGTCAAGTAGCCGCTGTAGGCGAAAGCCACGCTGCCGAGCAACGCAGCCGAGCGTCGCTTTACCACTAGACGCAGGAAGAGATAAGTGAGCCAACTCGCCAGCAACACATGCGCCAGCGCTTCCAGTTGGAAGCCGGCCAAGGGGAAGCGGTTTTCACCAAGCGCCAACCACAACAGCAGGTTCAGGATTGCCGGTGGGTAGAAGAGCGCCGACTCCGGATCGGCCTGGAAAGGGTAGACGCTGAACACGCCCATGCCGCCCCACAGCGGGAAGTGGCCGGCGCGCAGCTGGTCAAAGGCGAAGGAGCGCAGGATGTAGAAGTGGTCGGTGAAGTCACCGGTGGGCAGAGCCACTCGATCCACGGGGTTTGGAGCGAAGTAGCGCCAGAAGAACAGGGCCCACAGCGCAAGCAAGACCAGGACGGCATACCAGTCATGGCGATCCCAGGAGCGGCGGCCGGCCGCAACTTCAAAGCGAGACGCATCGTAAGCTTGTGTCATATGAGGCGCTATGATAGGCGGAGAGTTTGTGCAACAGTGCGGCGGTCGTTTATGCCAGGCGATTTAGGCTTAGTGTTTCAGAGCCTTCGGAGCTGCACGAACACGTAGCCGTAGCCTGCCGCCAACAACACTTCCGAGGCCAGGAATCCCCAGCCCACCGGGCTCAGTAGTCCTCCGGCCAGGCCCATGGTCGTTACAACGGCTGAGCCGGCCACCACCAGCAGGTTACCTAGGCTTAAGGCGCGCTGCACGACCGGCTCCTGCGCCCGTCGCGCCAGGCCCAACATGACGCCGGCGCCCAACACGGCTGCGCCGAAATAGCGCGCTTGCAACACTGCCGAGGGGTTAGCCTCCAACCCCAACACGCGCAGGTAGGCGGCCGGTGTGAACAAGGTGGCGACGCCATACAGGATGCCGATCATCGCCGTGATGGACAGAAGCAGGGTCAGCAGTTGCGCCGCTTTGCGTTGCGATGTCATAGAACCTCCGGTGCGCCGCCGATTGTAGTCGATTTGGCAGGCATCTGGCAAGATTGGCCGCGACCGATGCAGACCTCTGCGCAGGTGTGACTGCCGGCCCCATGCGTCGACGTCGTCGTGGTTGACCGGCGGACAGCCCTGCGACTCGGCTGGCGGCCGGGTCGGAGGCGCCCAACGACGTGGCCGTGCGCTTGGGCGACTGCGGGGGCTTCGAAGTCGGCGAGCTATTGCTGATCGGCTACTCGCTGCTGGCCGTAGCGCTGCTCCACACCCGGCTTGGGCGCATTCCCCCGGCCGCGCGGCCCCTGTGGTGTTTCACGACGGTGATTTTCGTGCTTGGCGCGCTGCTGGCGACGGCTGCCAACGACCAGGTGACCGGGCAGTTCATGGCCTGGCATGTGCTTTGGCATTTAGTGGGCGCGTTCATGGCGCTGTGGACATTCAACCACGTGCGTGTCTTGGCTTATTCCGATCAGGGCCGGTATAATGCCTTGCACCAGGAGACGAACCCATGATCGGCCCCGAAGAGTTTGAACAGCTTGTCGTTGATGCAGTTGCCAGCCTGCCCGATGAAATCCTGCAGCGCATGGAGAATGTGGCGATCACCATTGAAGAATGGCCGACGCGTCAACAGCTGCGTTCGGCGCGCGTGCCGCCCGGCTCGACCCTGTTTGGGCTGTATCAAGGTGTGCCTCTGACCGCGCGCACCAGCTACTACGGCATGGTGACGCCCGATCGCATCACGATCTTTCGCGGACCGCTCACCGTCTACTGCCGTACCCCCGAGGCGATCACCGAGCAGGTGCGCAAGACGGTGGTGCATGAGATCGCTCATCACTTCGGCATGAACGAAGGCCAGATCAGACGGCTGGGGTATTGAGTCACAGCGCCAGCAGGCGCGCCAGGTTGCCGTGTACCTCGAGGCCGGCGTAGCGGCCCTGTCCGCTGAACAGCTCACGGCCGGCCACCGTGCTCAGGCGCACATCCACGACCGCGCTGAGCGTTTCATCGACGCGCTTGCCCATGTCCTGCTTGGTGGGGCCGAGCAGCAGGCCGCCCTCGACGCGCGTCGCCAGCATCTCCAACCGGTGCAGCCGGTCGCGCACTGTCCAGGTCACGTGGTCGTCGGTGATCTCCAGGTGCTCGATGCGCGCACCGGTGTAGGTGGCGAAGCGATAAAGCCGGCGCGCGTGCGTCAGACCGATGATGAAGCCGCGAAAAGCCCGGCGCACCCAGGGGATGATGGCTACCGAGGCCGTGATGCAGACGCCAGGCGTGTCGAAATGGTTGGTTTGAAACCACACCCAGGCGTCGGGGAACGATTGCCCCCAATCTTTTTCGATGTAGCCTCGACCGCGGTTGAAGTCGATGACACGGCCGTCCATCGCCAAGCGGCCCTCGATGCCGTGGTCGAAGCTGAGCACGCCGTGATAGCACTCCATGGCCGGCACCCACGCATACCATCCCATGATGCCCGGCGAGGTGACAGAGACCGGCCAGGGCGTTACACCGTGGAAGCTTAGCTCGCCGTCGATTTGGCCTTCTGGCCGGTCGATCTGCAGGCTGATCTGACGCTGGGTGAAGCGGTTGGGGCCGATGCGCACCTCGAAGTCGTGCGCAGACGCCCAGAACTCCTCCAGCGGATAGACGTGATAAGCGGAGCGGCCGCTGACGCCGTCGAGCACCTGCACAAAGGCATGGCCTTCTGTGCCCAGAATGACGCCGGGAATGATGGCGTAGCGTTGTGCACCATCAGCGGTTACGGCTTTGAAATACCAACCCTCAAAGAACGGCGGTTGCTTGCCATGGCCGTGATACATGGCCGGGCGCATGGTGATGTAGAATTGTCGCTTCACGCAGTGGCTCCTTGTTCAAGCTAATACCTGGCACTGTACGCTGCCACGTCGCGAAAATCAGTTGTCAGCCTACCAAAAACCCGTCCATCGGTCTCTCCGCAGGGCTGCTTTTGAGCTGTCACGGCGCGTCTCCCATGCCTCTGGCAGCATGGGATGCTTGCAGAAACACCTTCGCCGATCCATGGTCGGGCCTGCGCTCGAGATGGCGACTGCCAAAGTCGTGGGGCGATGGCTGCGCCGTTTGACCCAAAGTGTGCTATACTGAAGACAAGTAGCGGCCGCTTGCCGGCGCTGTGCTGGACTGGAGCCGTCACGGCCGGGCCGCAAGCGGCGCAAGTACCCGCACCCCAGTTCAGCCGCCGTCTCCGCGGAGGTGGATCATGTCCCAGGAGAAACAACCCAGAGTGAAGAGCTTTGTTCGTTGGCTGTTTGGCGCTCCCTTCAAGGCGCTGCCCAGCCCCTTTGGCGACACGGTGCCGTCCGATTTGCGGGTGTTCGAGGCCCAGCAAGAGAGCGTGCAGCATCACGAACAGCCAGCGCCGGGAGTCGCCGAACCGCGCCACAGTCAAAGCAAGCCGGCCCGCCGGCGTGAGTACCTGGAGCGGCAGTAGGATGTCTGCTTTGGTCGTCCAAGCGAAGGCTAAGCGCAGCCAATGAGTAGCGGCTATGCTATTCCGGCCCGGCTGCACCGCGTGGAGGAAGTGATCCAGCGCAGCCGCTTCATCACCACGGTTGCGCCGGCGCCGACCGTTGAGGCAGCGCGGGCGTTCATCGCGGCGGTGCGCGGTGAGTTTCCCGACGCTACGCACAACTGCTGGGCCTATCTGGTGGGCCCGCCGGGCAGCACAGCCCAAATCGGCTACAGCGACGACGGCGAGCCGCACGGCACGGCGGGCAAGCCGATGTTCACCGTGCTGGAGCATAGCGGCGTGGGCGACATCGCCGCAGTGGTCACCCGCTACTTTGGCGGCATCTTGCTGGGCAAGGGAGGGCTGGTGCGCGCCTACAGCGGCGGCGTCAAGCTAGCCCTGCAGTCTCTGCCGCTTGTCCACCTGCAGCCCATGGCTGAACTGTTGGCGGTGGTCGACTATAGCGCCGTGACGCCTATTCGGCGGTTGTTGTCCGAGTTCGGGGCCCAGATCGTGGCCGAAGACTACGGCGTGGACGTCACCTATCGTATTCGCTTGCCAGAGGAGCGCTTGGCGGCGCTGGAGCAGGCGCTGATCAACCTTACCGACGGCCAGGTGATTCTACAGCAACATGTGTCAGGAGATGGCGATGCCAGATGACACCTCTGACGCCATGTGGACGAGGCAATTCTCTCGCCTGTATGACGCCTTGAGCAAACAAAACGTGGCCTTGTTCGTCGGCGCCGACCTGCCACAGGCGGTCACCGGCGTGCCTTCCCGCGCCGAGATGGCGCGCTGGATGGCCGAGCGCCGCAGCCTGTCCTCAGGCCTGTCGTTGGCCCAGGTCACTCAACGGCTCAGCAGCCGGGGCAGCCGCTACGATTTCACGGCCTTGCTGCGCGAGGGCGTCGACACAACGGGCAAAGTCCCCCAGCCCTTTCACCAGCGCCTCGCCGCTCTGGTAGCTGTCTACCGCATTACCTCAATCATCACGACCGCCTACGACACGCTGTTGGAGAGCGCCCTGCGCGCGGCTCAAGTCCCTTACAGCCGCGTGGTCACCACGGCCGATCTTGCGCTGGCTGCCCCCACCCGGCCCACGTTGACCTACCTGTACGGTCTGGTCGAGCAGCCGACCACGATTGTGGTCACCGAGGACGACCACTACAGACTGGAGCGCGATCGGGACAAGGAAGGGGTGCTGGACGAAGTGCGTCGGGCATTCAGCCGCAACCTGGTGCTTTTTATCGGCTATGACCTGGCCGACCCCGATTTTCTCCTGCTGTGGCACGACATGTTGGGGCGCATGGGCCAGCTCACCGTGGGCGCGTTTGCTGTGGCGACCGGGCTGGCGGCCGACGAGGCGCGGCTGTGGGCCGAGCGCCAGGTGACGGTGGTAGACGTGGAGCCGGTGGCGTTCTTGACCGGGCTGTTGGCAGCGCCTCCGGCCGCGCCGACGCTGCCGAGCGCTCCTCCTGTGTGGGGCGAGCCACCGCCGCTGGTCGCTCCGAGCCCGGCGATGGTGGATGCGCAGCGGCGCTCGCAGCTGTTACGAGAACGAGCGATCAAGCACGCCTTATTGAACATCCTGCGCGAGAAGCGCGCGTATTACACGGCCGCCACAGCACCTGCTGAACTCATCTTGCAAATCCAAGACACCGAGGGCGAGATCGAACGCATTGAAGGCGAGTTGGCTGCCTTCGAAGACGCCTGATCCACGCAGCGTGCAACGCTTCGACCATGCAAAAGCCCCTGAGCAGGATAGACTGCTCAGGGGCTTGCTCTTGCGTTGCTAACTGCGCTGGCGTCGGTTGCTAAGCTTGTTTGCGGCTCGAGAGCTGCATGACCAGCACGATGATCACAGCCACTGCGACCAGCGCCCCTAGAATCAACAGCACCGATCCACCACCACTTTGTGGCTGGGCAGGCGTGGGGGTGGCCGTGGGCGCCGGCTGTTGCGCGCCCAGGGTGATGATGTAGGCCGAGATGTCGTCGATCTCGGCCTCGGTCAACGGGCCGCCGGCAGCCTGGCTCCAGGCCGGCATAGCGGTGCCGTTGACTCCTTGGGCAACCGTGGCACGCACGAACTGCTGGGGGTTGATGCTGGCAAACGCCTTATTCAAGTTGCTGCCGCGCAACCCTTGTCCTTGCTCGCCGTGACACATGGCGCAGTTCTGTATGAACAACACACGCCCTTGTGTGGGATTACCTGAGGAGCCAGGTACGGTGGGCACGGGCGTCACCGGCAGCGGCGTTGCAGTCGGCGCCATGGCGCTGCGACCGCCGCTGAGGCTGGTGATGAAGGCCGACACATCGGCGATAGCCTGGGCGTCCAACGGCCCGCCGTATTTCTGGCCCCAGGCCGGCATCCTGGTACCGTCCACACCCTGTTCGATCACGGCGCGCGTGAAGGCCGTAGGGTCGATGGCCGGGAAGTCCTGCGAGAGGTTGACACCGACGCGGCCCTGGCCCTCTGAACCATGGCACACGGCGCAGTAGGCGTCGTAGATCTGCGAGCCACGCGTGATATCGCCCTCCTGGGCCAACGCAACCGTTGCGCCAAGGAAGATCGTCAGCGCTGCCACTATCAACACCGCCAGGACGCGCAGCAGACGAGAATAGGAGGAATTGCCGGGCATAAGTCGTCTCCAGCTATCACGTAGCGAGGCCACATCACGGCCCTGGCTGCATCCGCATCGACGGTACAGCCAGGGCGCGTTCAGCGAGCCATAGCCAACACGGGGCCGGCTATTCGAGAGTCAACAAGTACTGTACCAGGCCGTCCAACTCCTGCTGCGACAAGGTCTGGCCATAGGTCTGCGGCATCAAGCCGGCGGCGCAAGCCCCGCTCGGGCATTCGGGCACGATGAAGGCGTTGGGGTTGATGATGGAGGTTCTGATGTACTCCTCGGCCGACTGACCAGCCACGCGAGTGGCTGCGCGCGTCGCAATGCCGCCTAGGTTGGGCCCGACCAAGCCGACGCCGCCCGGCTCGCCGTGACAGCCGGCGCAGCCCTGCGCGGCATACACCGCCTTACCGATGTCCACCGGTGAAGCATCGGCCGGCAGGGGGGTAGGCTCAGGCTTGGGGGTTGGGCTGGCGACGGGTTGGCCTGTGTACTGTTTCTCCCAGTTCAGGATGAAGCTGGCCACGTCGCTGATCTGATCGGGGCGCAGCGGGCCGCCGTATTCCTGGCCCCAGGTCGCCATTTTGGCGCTGTATTGGCCACTGCCCACGGGGCGGCCGGCGTTCACCGTGCCTTCGATGAAGCTGCGCAGCGAGCCGGGGTAGCCCACCTCTTGCAAGCGGGTCGTGAAGAACTCCGGCGAGTTCAGGGCCGGCGCCACCCCAGGGATGCCTTTGCCCTGAATGCCATGACAGCCGACGCAGTTATCGGCGAAGATGGCAGCGCCGTTTTCGATGGCGCGCGCCTCGAAGTTAGCTTCTTTGGTGGGCATGCGCTCGGCCTCGCCTGCGCCAACAACGACCACGAACGCCGCCATGGCAAGCAAGGCGAAAACTGCCACGCTGAGTTTGAGCATGAAGTTTTTCATAAGTCGTCCTACTTGGCGTAACCGGCGTTCTCATGCACGTAGAAGGACTTCTCGAAGGTCTGCTCCTCGCTGCCTTCAGGTGTCCAGAAGACACGCATGGTGATCTTTTTCAACCCTGGCTGCCAGTCTTCGATGATCATCTTGCCATAGCCGTTGGGCAGGCCCTCCAGGCCTTTCTCCCTGGCCCTGGCGTCCTCCTCGTGGATCAAGTCACGGTAGAGCACCATCAGCTTCTGCAGGTCGAAGCTGGCTGCGCTGTTGTCCTTGCTGGTGTCCCATTCGCCGGGCGTCAGTTTGTACCACTCGGTGGAGCGCACAGGCCCGGCTTTCTCCTCTGGCAACATGATCTGCACCACTTCTTCCGCCGGCGGCGACTCGACCAGGAAGTACGGTGTGCCCATCCAGGTGAGCACCACGAAGGCGGCGCAGGCGACCATGAACAAGGAGATCGCCACGCGGCGGTCTTTGGCCCGGCGGCTGGGGTTGAAGTCGATGTACGGGATGATGGCCAGGAAGCCAAAGACCAGGGTGGGCACGATGACACCCATGATGGTGGGATCGCCCAGCTTCAGCAAGCCCTGGATCCACAGGAAATACCAGGGCGCCTCGGTGTGCAGCGGCGTCTTGTTCGGATTGGCGTGGTGCTCCAACGGTGCGCCGGGATAGATGCCGAAGATGATCAGCGCCAGCAGGATGAACGTCACTACGCCTAACACCATCATCTCGTCGGTGAAGATATCAGGCAGATAGTAGCGCCGCTTGTCGGCTGGCACGCGCTTGGCTGTGTCCTGCCCCACCTCTTCTTCCGATGCCGGCAGAGAAATACCGACGCGCACCACCTTGTAGTAGTGGATGAAGAAGACGAAGATGATCAACAGGGGCACGAAGAGCACGTGGAGCAGATAGAAGCGCAGAAGGCCATTGGCGCCGATGCTGGGCGCGCCCAGCAGAATCAGCTTGGCCGCATTGCCCACCGCCGGCGGCGGCGCCTTGTCGGCCATGCTGGTGCCGATGGTGACGGCCCAGTACGCCAACTGGTCCCACGGCAACAAATAGCCGCTGAAGCTCATGAAGAGCGTGGCCAAGAGCAAGATCACCCCGGTGAGCCACGTAAACTGGCGTGGCTTCTTGTATGAGCCGGTCAAAAACGTGCGCACCATATGCAAGGTGACGACGATGACCATGCCTTCGGCGGTCAAGCGATGAATGTCGCGCATGAACTGGCCGAAAGGCACGCCGCTCATGATCTTGAGCATGTCGCCATAGGCCCGTTCCGGCGTCGGGGCATAGAAGATCATCAGGAACACGCCGGTGATGATCTCCAGGAAAAAGAAGTAAGTACTCAGCAAACCCAGGCGGAAGGTGTGCGTGAGCTTGGTGACCGATTGGTGGTAGTAGCTCGGCTTGATGTGGAAGAAGAAGGACTCGGAGTGCACCGTCAGGCGGGGATTGGGGCGTCGCGCTTCATCGCCTCGCGCCAGACTGCGCAGGTCGTTCCAGTTCATACCTGTGGTTACGCGGGTAATAAACACATCCACCTGACGCAATATCCACTGGAACAACCCCTCCTTGCGGATCTCCTTGGGAATGTTCGTAATTACACCCATATGCTATTGCTCCTTAGGTCAAGGCACTGACGTCACAAGCTGATTAGCTGGGCGGCCCGTTGAGCTTTTGGCCGGTGTTGACCTTGACGGTGGCTTGCGGATCACTGATCGGCACAGCCTCGCCGCCGGCCGTAGTTTGAGCGATGACCTGGCCGTTGGCTTCCATGATCACGACGAACTGGTCGAGTGAGCGCGGCGCAGGGCCCTCGATGTAGACGCCGTTCTTGTGGAACTTGGAGCCATGGCAGGGACATTCGAAGCGGAAAGTCTGATCTTTCCACTCATACAGACAGCCCAAATGCGTGCACACGCGATAGATGGCGCGCACACCATCGGTGTCGTTGCTCAGCCAGAACTGGCCATCCAGGTTTCTTACCGGCGGGCCGTCCACCGGAGGCATACCAGCCGCAGAACCCAGGTCGAATACTCCGCCGAATTCCCCTTCTTTGAACCGCGGCAAGGCGAACATGAAGCTGGCAATGCCGGCCTCAGCCAGCAGCACAACCGTTGCCGCGCCCCAGGCGTAGTTGAGGAACTCCCGGCGCGTCACCGGCTTGGGCGGAGTGCGGACCGCTTCACGCGACTGTTTGACCTCTTCCTACTGCTCCTGCTTCTGCTGGCGGCCTGATTT
>DAOUBX010000135.1:0-5771 GCA_034432445.1 Anaerolineales bacterium | reverse complement strand
ACCCACACCGAGCCCAGGCCCAGACCGGCCGCAGCCAGCAGCAGGTTCTCCGTGGCCGCGCTGCAGTCTTCGATCCAGTGCTCCGACTGGGAGGGGTCGCCCAGGACCACGATCACCCGCGGCGCGTGGCTGCACATGCGGGTCCCGCGGTGCAGCCCGCCCAGCACGGCGCGCCGCGCGGGGTCGCGCACCAGCACGAAAGCCCAGGGGCGGATATCGTGGGCCGAGGGCGCGGCCATGGCCGCCTCCAGCAGCGCCTGCGCCTGCTGGTCGCTGACCGCCTGGTCGGTATAGGCGCGGATGCTGCGGCGCTGCAAGATCCAGGGCGGCGCGGCCACAGGGCGTTCGGCGGCTGCGGCCGGCGCGCCAGGGGCCGGCAGCGTAATCGGCGCGCTGGCGGCCAGCACAGTAGCCGTGTGCTTGTGGAAGTCGATTACCCCCAACGCGCCGGGTATGATGCGCGGCGGCTCGAACAGTTTATATAGCCGCACGCCGCCGGCCACCGGCTCCAGGCGCAGCACGTCCTCGGCCACCTTGTGCTGCTGGCCGCCGCTCTCCAGATAAACGGTTGTCTCGCACATGGGATCCTCCTTGATCCAACGATATCGACTGATTTACGGCCCCAGATCGACCAGGCTGGCGTTGTCGAACATCGTGTTGCCGCCCGGCGCGTGGCCGCCGCCCGCACCCAGGGGGTGTACGGCGCGCAGGAAGATCGTCGTGCGGTTGCCCTGGGCGCGCACGGTCTCCTGGGTCAGGATCCACTGGTTGGGCGTCATGTCGCGCCAGGGATACCAGGCCACGCTGGACGCCTCGAAATTCTCGCCGCCGGTGGGGTCGATGCCCAGGAAAAGCTGCACGCCGCTCTCGCTGGGCACATACTTGGCCCAGGCCTCGACCGTGTAGCGGTGGCCGGGGACAGTCTCGGCCACGCGGTAGAGTCCCGTCTCGCCGCTGCGCCAGTCGAAGCTGATTTCCTGCGAGCGGTTGCCGCTATGTTAGCACCATCGCCCATTATGCCGCGAAGAGGCCGGACTGACAAAGTGGCGCCGCCAAGAGCCGACATCCTACGACGCGGCCGACCAAGACGGCAATGGACCGGCGGTAAAGCGGGTTCGGCCGGCCTGGTCCCACACCGTGACCCCGCCGCTGCCCAGGACCTCGTAGCCATCGTCCGTCTTGACCAGGGCGGTGTTGCCCTCGATGCCCAGAATCGTCAGGTCCTTGCCGGCTACTAGGCGCATCGGCCGCAGCATGCGTTGGGGGATCTCATCGAAGTGGGGAATGATGGTCGCCCCGGGCAGGAGGGCAAAGCCGGGTTTCCAGCCGGGGAAGCCGAAGAACTTTTCGCCCAGGATCATGGCGCCGGCGCTGCAGCCGGCCAGCAGCCCGCCGCGCTCCAGCACCGCCAGGATTGCCCGCCAGACCAGGCTGCCGTCCAGCGTGCGATGCAGGTAGTCGGGCTTGCCGCCGGACAGATAGACAAAGTTGGCTTGCGCGACCGCACCCGCCAGGCCAGGGTCGTCGGCGCTCGCCCGGTCGATCACGGGTAACGCCTCAGCCTGGACGCCCAGGGCCGTGAAGTGCTCGACGCCCAGGCGCGACCAATAGCCGATGCGCTCAGCGCCTTCGGTGCCGGCCGCGGTCGGCAGACAGACGACGCGCGCCGGCGCGGCCAGCCGACCGATCAGTTCACGGTCGACAGGAGCCATGGGCGGCAGGTATTCGCCGCTACCGACGAGAGCCAACATGGTCAGGATCTCGCTTTGTCGCTGTGCAGGATAGGCTGGATGCCCAGAGCTTCCAAGCGCCGGCGGATCACAGGCATAGCCAGCTTGCCGCCGCTGATCACCGTCTCGCCGTCCACCGTCACCAGCGGTAGTTGGCCGCCGGCCGGCAACGGCGGGCAGGCCGGGTCGAACAGATCATAGTAGACGACATCGACCTGGTTGCCGTAGCGCGTGCGCAATTGGGCGGCCGCCCAGTCGGCCAGCTCGCGCCAGGTCTCCTTGACGCCCTCGGCGCAGGCGATAGGCGCTCCCACGATGGCAACAGTGATCATAGTGTTCATCCGCAGCAACTGCTGGGGCGGCGGGCCAGGGCCGCAAAGTCCACGCCCAGCGCCTGGCTGATCTCCCGGTTGATCTCCTTCAGCAAGTCCAAGGCGTCGTTCTGCGCCTGGATGTAGCCGCCGATCAGCCGGTTGGCCTGGGCCTGCATCTGCAAGCTGCGGAAGTGGGCGATGTCTTCTTGCGTCAGACCGCCGTTGGCCTGGCGCACGCGCAGGCTGTTCTGTGCGTCGGTCAGATCGCGCATCAGGCGGCTGGCCTGGGCGTCGGCCTCGAAGCGGGTGTAGGCGTCCTCGAAACGGGCGAAAGGCTCCGACGCCAGCACGTTCTCGGCCAGCATCTCGACGGCCTCGATCAGGTCGGGGGAAAGCATTGTCTTAGTCATGAGAGCCTCCTAGCCGCAGCAGCCGCCCGACGCGCAGGCCGCGGCGAAGTCGAAACCGATATGGCGGGAGAGCAGGTCGCCCGCCTCCTGGCACAGCGCCCGCACGTCGGCCTCGCTGCGCAGGTAAGCCTGAAAGCTGGGCCGGCCGGCGAACGCCTGATAGAGCCGGGTCAGCTCGTCGCGCTCCGCGACGCTGACCGAGTTGAGCATCAGCATCATCTGCAAAGACTGCTGTTTGGCCTGATAGGCCTGCAGCGCCGCCTGAGCCTCCTTGTCTTGCTGGAAGGCGTAGGCCGCCTGCTCGAAGGCGCGGAACTGGGGCGTTGCTGCCAGGGCCGCAGCGAAGTCGTGGGCTGCGTGCTGCACCACCTCAGGCGGCGCGATGTCGAAATCGTTCAACACCAGGTCTGTCATGGTTGATCTCCAGAATATTGCATGAGTAGCGCAGGAATCTTCTGCGCAATGTCGTCGCGCACGGCGCGAAAGACAGCCATTACCTCGTCGTCGGTCCCTTCGGCCTTGGCCGGATCGGGAAAGCCCATGTGAACGCGTCGTCCCGGGCCCAGCCAGAGCGGGCACTCCTCAGCCGCCGAGTCGCAAACCGTGACCACCAGATCCAGCGGCAAGTTGCGAAACTCGTCGGCGTGCTTGGAGCGGCCGTGGTGCACGATGCCGATCTCGGCCAGCGCTTGCAAAGCCTTGGGGTGGACGTAGCCGGCCGGCTGGGTGCCAGCCGACACTGCCTGCCAGGTATCGCCCAGGCGGGCGTTGACGACACTTGCGCCTGCGCGCAGTGCAGGTGTCGCCTCCGCCAGATGCGAGCGGCAGGAGTTGCCAGTGCAGAGAAAAAGCACCCGACGCTTTTCGCTCATAGGGCGATCACCTTCCCGGCCATGCGCATGGCCTCGATGATATCAGGCATCCCACCGACCACGCCGACGGCCACCTGATCCTGCAAGCCGTAATAGTCGAGGCAGGTTTGGCACAGTACCAACTCGACTCCCTGCGCCTCCAACGCTCGCAAAGGTTCCAGCGCTGGCGAGCCGTTGCAGGCCAGCTTGACGCCGTCGGTGTAGAAGAGGATCTTGGCCGGGCGGGCGCCGGAATCGGCCAGCAGGCTCAGGAACTTGACGGCCAGGCGTCCTTGTAGCTCGGCTGGCGCATCGCCCAAGCCGTTGCGGGTAAACAGAAGCACAGTATCGTCCATAGCCTGTGTCCTTTTGCTATGCAACTGCCACCGGCGCGTGAACGCCGTTGCCATAGATCTTGTCGCCTAGCTCGGCCAGGGCGTCCAGGCCCTTGACCTCGGCGGGCAGCAGCGGAATCTGCACCACGGGCGTGGCGAAGCGCTGGGCGATTTCGCCCAGGTAGTGCTCCTGCATGGCGCGGCGGGCCTGGGTGAAGGGGGTCGTGGCCTCTTCAGCCGGTATGACGAAGTTGGCGACCACCAGGCCCGGCTCGATGCCCACGGTGCGCAGCTCCTCGGCCGCGCGGTAGGCCTCCAGGATCGGCGTCGATTCGGGGTACATGACGAAGGCGAAGGTGCTGCGGGCCGGGTCACGCATCATGTCGATCACCTGGCCAAAGCGCTGCTTGGCCACGTCGTCGGCTGCGGCGGTGTCGACCGAGGCAAAGACCTTGACGTCGATCTGCTTGCTCCAGTCCATGGGCAGCTCTAGCAGGCGCAGGGTGTGGCCGGTGGGCGCGGTGTCGAAGACGATGGCGTCCCACTGCGCCTGCGAGGCAAAGTCGATGAACAGGTCGAAGGCCGCGATCTCCTCGGTGCAGGGCGAGTCCAGTTCCTCCTCCATGGCCTGGATGGCCTGTTCAGGCCGGCCGCGTTGACGGGCGTCGTCCAGGATGCGTTTCTTATAGCTGTCGGCCGCGGCCTTGGGGTCGATCTTGGCCGCCCAGAGGTTAGGCACGCCTTCCACCGGCTCAGCCGTATCGCCCACCGGCACACCCAGCACGTCGCCCAGGTGCGCAGCCGGGTCGGTGGTCAGCAACAGAGTCTTGTGGCCCTGGCGGGCCAGCCAGACGGCCGTGATACACGAGGCGACGGTCTTGCCCACGCCACCCTTGCCGGCGAAGAAGACAGCCCGGTTGTGGCCGTTGGGCGAGACGCGCTCCACCACGCCGTTCAGCGTAGGCAAGGCTGCGAGGTTGCGCGGCGTTGCACCGTTCTGCCCGAAATGGACCGCGTCGTCGCCGTCGAAGAAGATGGCGCCCACGGCCCGCAGGCGCTCGGCGCCCTTGATCTCGCCCGGCAGCAGGGGCATGGTGCGCAGCGGCAGCGGCAGCTCCTGACTGATCTGCGCCAGGTAGCGGCTCTGCATCTCGGCGCGGGCCGCGAAGAGGGGGTTGGTGCGAGCCTCGGGCGGGATGACGCTGTTGACGATCAAGTGATGATTGGTGATGCCCAGCTTGCCCAGCTCGGCCACGGCGCGACGGGTTTCCTTTATCGCCACGGCCTCGGGGTGCAGCACGAAGACGAAACGGGTGAACGCCGGGTCGCGCATGATGGCCATGGTGCGTTCGTACTTGTGCTTGGCGTCCTGGATGGCGGCCGCCGGGCCGATGCAGGTCTGGCCGCTGCCCTGGCTGGCCGCGTCAATGGACTGGCTCCACTCGGCCGGCAGCTCCAACAGGCGCAGGGTGTGGCCGGTGGGCGCAGTGTCGAAGATCACGACGTCGAAGGCCTTGCCGTCGGCCGCGGGTACGTCCAGGAAGTCGGTGAAGCGGTCGAAGGAGGCGACCTCGGCCGTGCAGGGGCCGCTCATCTGCTCTTCCATCACCTGCACCATCTGCGGCGGGAAGGCGGCGCGGATGGGGGCCATGGCGCGGTCGATGTATTCCTGCGTTGCCTGGTCGGGGTCGATCTCCATGGCCCACAGATTGGGCACGGCGTCGATGGGCGTGACCTGATGGCCGATGGGCTGCTCGAAGACGTCCGCCAGGTTGGAGGCCGGGTCAGTGGTGACGATCAGGGTGCGCTGGCCCTCGTCGGCGTAGCGCACGGCGTGGGTGCAGGCCATGCTGGTCTTGCCGACGCCGCCTTTGCCGGAGAAGAAGATGAATTCGGTGGTCATGGGGTTGGTTTGGTGGTTGGTTGGGAAAGGGTAGACAGGTAGACAAGTAGACAAGGAAACAGGTAGACAAGGCGGCGGCTAGTGAGCGGCGCCGTTGAGATGGGAGCGCAGCTCGGCAAGGGTGGGGTAAGCGCCGGCTTTGACGACCTGGCCGTGAACGACGGTGATGGGCAGGGCGGCCATCTGCTGCTCGCGCACCAGGCGCATCACCTCGGCGTTGGCCAGAAA
>DAOUBX010000134.1:0-9691 GCA_034432445.1 Anaerolineales bacterium | reverse complement strand
GGGCAGAGCCGGCTTGTATTTCTGACTCGAACCATACAATCAGGTGAGCCGCAAGAACCCCATCGAACCCGGTAACTCAATCCGCCCGGTTGTGCTGTGCTCGCCTGGCCGAATCCAGCGGATTGCGCTACAGGGCGTTTGCAGGCCATCAACTACAACAGATGGCGCACCTCGACGCCCAGATCCTCTGCCAGGCGCTGAGCCACCAGCGAGCGATGGCAGGCGGCGGGCGCGCGTTCGACGCAGAACAGAGCCACGACGCGCGCTTCCGGCCCGAGGTCGGCCAGGAATTGCTGGCTGTCGAAGCTGTCCAAGCGCTCGCGCCGATAGGCCGTAACGAAAGCTGGGTCCAGAGCAAGGCGCTGGCGCTTGGTGGTCTTGCCGGCCTGGTCGGCTGCGTCTTGGGTTTGACGCATCGCTTGGCTGGGCGCAAGGTCGGGCCGGTGCACATAGCGGATGCCCAACTCGGCCAGGCGGGCTTGCAGTCGCCGGCTGTTGGCAAAGGCATAGACTGCCCCGCGCACCCCACGCCGGCGCCGAATGTCCACGAAGGTGTCTACCCCGGCCTCTTGCAGCGCCTGAAAAAAGCCAGCCTCGTCGAAGCCGTATACGCCGATCGTGACCAGAGATGCCAACTCTGCCCTCGGCGGCTCCTCACTCATCCTCTTCCTCCGCACCCCTGGTGGTCTGGCTGTAGCGCTTGCGCGAGGTGAACTCGTAGTCGCCGAACAGGGGAAGCTGCCCGCCGGTCAGCCGTTCGATGACCTCTTGCTGGCTGCGCAGCTCGTCGTTCTCGTCAATGTGCACTACGGGGACGCCTAGCGCGACCAGCGACTCGCCGATCAGCTTGCTGCGGTGGCACTGTTCAGGCTTGCCCTCGCTGCACATCAGCACAAAGCGTACCCCACGCTGCCAGGCCGACTGCACCCGGACGATGCCGGCCTGATAGAATTCTTTGCTTTTCACCCGCTCGTAGTCCACCTTGTCATCGACGTAGCAGTCCGGGTCAGCCGGCCGGCCGCCCAGCGCATCGCCCAGGTAAACGTAGCGCAGGCCGGCGTCTTTCAAGGCGCGCTCCAGGGCCTCTTTGGCAAACTCTGGCTTGTAGCGTGAGTAGGGCGCCGAGCGCACGTCCACCAGCGTGGTGATGGCGTGGCCGCGCAACACAGCAATTAGCGCCTCGACGCTGCGCGCGCCGTAGCCGATCGTGTACACAGGCGTATCTGTACCAGAAGAGGAGGCCATCATCTGCGCAACAGCAAAGGGAAGTAGAGACGCGGCCCACCAGGCGTAGCCGTGGGCGCTGGTGTGGGCGTAGGCGTGTCTTCTAGGCCGGGGGATTGGTCGAGCGGACACCAGACCTGCACGCTGAAGCTGCCGGCCGCGCCGTCATAGCCATCCACGGCCACGTAGAACGTGCCGGCTGGCAGAGCTCGCGCGCTGAGGAAGCTGTCGCCATAGGAGATACACGTCGAAGGACTGGCTCCGGTCAACAGAAATAGGTCCAAATCGACGCTCAGGTCTGTCAGCACAACGTCCAAGTCGGTGACCTCAGTCAAGTTGAGCACGAAGACTTGTTCGGGCCCCTGCTGCGGCCAATACGGCACGCAACTGTAGCTGCTGACCAGGTTGACGCCCATCCGCGTGTCGCCGGTCAGGCGCTGCCCGCAGGCGATCGGCACGGCCGCGCCGATATCGAGCAGCGGTGGAGGAGTGACGGTCGGCGTGGGAGTGCGTGTACGTGTCGGGGTGGGGGTCGAAGTGCTGCCGGGTGGCGCAAACGACTGCGCGTCAAGGATCAGCGCGCCGTATTCGTCGGCGTGATCCCACGTGTACTGGCCCATCCAGAACAGATGGGCATCCGTCCCTCCACCGTCATCATCGTCGATCAAGCCCAGGTTGAAGCCCAAGGTCTTGCCGGCTACGAAGGCGCCGGCGTCGAAATTGCCGCGCGGAATGGCGATCTCCACACGGTAGCCGCCCGATCTCGTCGTCACAGCGCCGCTCACCGGCGGATTCGGCGGCTTGGCGTCGTCGGTCACTGTGCCGTTCACCCGTAGCTCGTACTTGTGGTCGTCTGGGCAAAACACGGCGCCGCAGAAGCTGATGTTGTCGTTCTTGCCGTCGAAGGCCAGCTCGACCACGTCGTCCTTCCAGACCTCGGTGGCGCTGTCGGCGATCAGGTTGTCATCGTTGACGTCGCAGCCAACGTACAGAGCGTTTTCATCCCACATGCTGCGGCAAGACACGCTGGCATCGGCGTCGCTGGTGATCACCCCGGTGCGGTACGATGCTGTGTTGCGGTTGAGTAGAACGCCGCCCTGCACCGGCCAGTCCGTCAGGTTGCCATCGATGAGCGGCGCCTGCGCCGCGCGGTAAGCGCGAAAGATGCCCGGCTCAGGGGTCGGAGTAGCCGCCGACGATCCGGCGCTGCCGGGCGCGATGGTCAGCCCTAGCAACGGCGTCGCCAGAGCCAGTGCACAGCAGAAAATCGCCCACACCGGGGCGCGCCTCGGTTTCACGGGTCAACACCTCAACGCACGCGCGTCTCGCTTGCGCGGCTTTGGCTTTCGTCTCGGCTAGGACAGCCGGGGTAGCCGAACAGGTCTGTTCCAGCCTAGCAACAAGTTCATCGATCGTGCAGCCGCCGTCCGCTTTTGCATTATACCACGCATGCGCCATGACCTGCGAGCGTGGGCTGTTAGGGCGGCGTCGCGACAGCGCCGGTGAGTAGACGGAGCCGTACCAAGGGCAGTTCCGCGCTCTGGGCGCATCGTCCGGGAGGCCCCAGCAGCGCACACAGTGATGGCGTGCAAGGTGAAGCAGCAAACTGATCCTCCCCTGCTGACGCTTCCCACGCTTCTGCTGCGTCTTGTTGCAGCGTGTGCCCTGTGGTAACATAGCGACCGCATGCTGACGAAAACCCTGGCTCCGATCACCCCCACCACGCTGCGACGTTGGCTGCCGCTGCTGGCCTTCAGCCTGGCGCTGCTCCTCTACCTGCGCACCCTTGCGCCGGGCGTCTACGTGTCCGATTTTGCCGAGTTCCAGTATCAGCCGGCGCGGCTGGGCCTGCCGCATCCCAACGGCTTTCCGCTCTACATGGCCCTTGGCTGGCTGTGGTCGCACCTGCCGCTGGCCACCGTGGCCTGGCGCATGAACGCACTGTCGGCCGTGGGTGGGGCGTTGGCCGTGGCGTTGACCGCAGCCTTCGCCGGCCGGCTCAGCCGCCGCGCCAGCGTGGCCCTGCTGGCCGCCGGCCTCTTGGCCCTCAGCCCGACCTTCTGGTATTACAGCCTGGCCGCCGAGCGCTACACGCTCAACCTGGCGCTGCTGGTGGCTGCGCTGTGGACAGCTTGGGAGGCAGCGCAGCGGCAAACGGCTCGGCCGGCCTTACTCTCGGCCCTGTTGCTGGGCTTGGGCCTGGCCACGCATCCCAGCGACGCGCTGCTGGCGCCGTTCTGGCTGGCCTACCTGGCTTGGCGCTTGCCGGCGCAGCGTCGTCAGTTCAAGTTCTGGGCCCTACTGGCCCTGGCAGCCGCCATGCCGTTGCTGCTCTACGCCTACGTTCCCTGGCGCTGGGCGGCCTTCAGCGCCTGGCCGACCTTGCCCGGCGTCGGTCGCTCGTCTGCGGTCTACCACGGCATGGTTCACGTCTGGTATCAACCGGAGCTGACCTGGTCGCTCCTGCGCGACTACATCGTCGGGCTGAGCGGCTACGCCACGGGCCTGGTGGGCGGCGGCTGGCGCACCGCGCTGCCCGGCCTGGTGGCGCTGGCCCCTGTGTGGGCGCAGGATGTGCCCCTGGCGCTGCTGGTCCTGGCCGCGCTGGGCGTGCTACGCCTGGCGCGCATCGACACCGCGCTGACCCTGGCCGTGCTTGGCTTTGCTCTGCTGGTGGCCGTGATGACTGCTTACATCGAGCAGGGCAAGCCGGAAGCCTACCTGTTGCCCGCCACGTGGGTGACGCTCTTCTGCGCGGCTTTCGCGCTAGACCTGGCCATGGTCGGTGTGGCCTGGGCCGCCGGCCGCCGCTCGAAGGCAGGGAGCGTCACACAGCCGATCACCGCAACAGCGGACGCAAACAGGCTAGAGCCGCAGCGGTCACCGCGATTGGACGCCCTCCTGACGATCGTCGTCGCCATCGGGCTGCTGGTGCTGGCGGCGCAGCGCTATCCCCGGCTCGACCACAGCCGCTGGACCGAGACCCAACGCACCTGGGACGTGACGCTGGACCACCACCCCTTGTCGGAAGGCGCGGCTCTGCTCGGCCACTGGAGCGACATGACACCCCTCTGGTACCTGCAGCAGATCGACCGCCGCCGGCCCGACCTGCTCGGCCTGTTCCCCCCCGACCCGGCGCAGGTCATTGAGCCCTGGCTGGCGGCGGGCGGCGCGCTCTTTCTTGCCGCGCCCCTCAACGAGTACGCCCCCGACTTGGCCCAGCGCTACAGCCTTACGCCTTGGGGCAAGCTGGTGCGCATTCAACTGCCCGACTCGAGCAGCCCGTGCCCGGTTCTGGCCAACGCCGCCGACGCGCCGCCGGCCTGGCCGTTGGCCGTGCTCTCGTGGGACATCAGCGCGCCCCTCACCGGCGGCGAGAGCGATGCGCTGCGCTTTTGCTGGCGTGCCCGCGCCGATCTACTGCCCGACGTCTTTCTCAAGCTCAGCCTGCGACCGCTGGCAGGCGGACCCACCCTGGAGTTCAACGAGCCGCTGCTGTCCGAGTGGCGCCCCAAGGAGGTGGTGCGCAGCGAGGACGTGGGGCTGGCCGTTCTGCCCGTCCACCTGCCGCTGGGCGCGTTGCCCGGCCGCTACGCCGTCGAGCTGATGCCCTATCGTCTGGCTGCCGACGACACCCTCACGACCTGGCCCGATGTCAGCCCGCTGGCCCTCGGCGAAGTCGACGTGGCGCCCACCGTTGGGTTGACGCGCAGCAGGCTGGGCGCGGAGACGGCGCCGCTGCTGGCCCCGCGCAGCGGCCCGTTGGCGTTGCGCGCCTGGGAAGTCTCGACGCAGCCCGTGCGCGCCGGCGACCCGGTCCGTGTCGACCTGCTGTGGCAAGCGTGGGAGCCAACCACGACGCCGCTGACCGTGACCCTCAGCTTTCGCAGCCTGCCCACGGGCCGTCTGGCCGCGCCGCCGCAGGCCTTCCCCTTGCCGGCCGCGCAGGCCGATGCGCTGCCCGCCGCGCTGCTACGCACCACGCACATCCTCCCGGCGCCCCGCAGCCGTGGCGACCAGCGCTACCTGGTGGAGGCGCGGCTGCGGGCCGGCGATGCCTGGCTCCCGTGGCGGCCGACCGTGTGGCTGCCTCTGGGCATCGTCCAAGTGCGCGACCGCCCTCATCTGGCCAGCACACCCGCCGGGGCCACGCCCATCGCTGCCATGTTCGGCGACCTGGCCGAGCTGACCGCCTACGCTGTCCAACCGTCCGCCAGGCAGGCCGGCGAGGCGCTGACCCTGACCCTCTACTGGCGCGCGCTGAGCGAGCAGGACCGGTCGTACACCGTCTTCGTCCATCTGGTGAACGCCGCCGGTCAGCTTGTGGCGCAGCACGACGGCCCCCCGGCCAACGGCGAGCTGCCCACCACGGTCTGGCTCGCAGGCGAGATCATCGCCGACACACACACCCTGCCGCTGCCTGCCGACCTGCCGGCCGGCGTTTACACGCTGCGCGTTGGCCTTTACGACCCGGCCACCGGCCAGCGCCTGCCCATCGTGAGCGCCGCGCCGCACGCCGACGCCGCGCTGGAGCTGACCCAGGTTCAGGTCACAGACCGGTAGCTGCCAAGAGGACACAATCCCGCCATGTCTCGCCGTTGGACCGCAATGACCCTGTCTGGCCTCACCCTGCTGGCCGCCGCGCTGCGCCTGATCCATCTGGACAGCGTGCCGCCCGGGCTTTTCCTGGACGAGGCCGGTAACGGTCTGGATGCGCTGGAGGTTCTGGGCGGCCGGCTGTCGCTCTTCTTCGAGCGTTCCCTGGGCAAGGAGCCGCTGCTGAACTACCTGATCACGCCCTTTGTGGCCTGGCTGGGGCGGGAGCCGCTGGCCGTGCGCCTACCGGCCGCGCTGGCCGGCGTGCTGGCGGTGCCGGCTACCTTCTTCCTCGCGCGCGAGCTATTGTGGGAGGAGGGCGAGGACAAGGCGACGTGGGCCGGGCTGTTCGCCGCCGGCCTGCTGGCCGCCAGCTACTGGGCCATCACCTTGAACCGCATCAGCTTCCGCGCCAACACCCTACCGTTGGCGGCCGCAACCGCCTTTGCCCTGGCCTGGTGGACGCTGCGCGTGGGCGGCAAGGGCAAGGCTGTCCTGGCTGGCGGGCTGCTGGGCCTGTGCTTCTACACCTACCTGGCCGGCCGCTTTGTCTATCCGCTGGCGCTGGTGGCCCTGGGGCTGCTGGCGCTGACGCAGCAGGGCCGGGCGCAGCTGCGCCGACGTCGCGGCGAGCTGGTGATCATGGCCTTGGTCGCGGCCGCGGTCATGGCGCCACTGCTTGCCTACTTCGCCGGCCATCCCGACGACTTCCTGCGCCGCGCCGGCCAGGTTGCCTTCACCAACCCCCTGCTGGATGATGTGACGCCCGCCGCGCGGCTGCGGCGGAGCCTGTTGGGCAACCTGGCCATGTTCGGCGGCGTGGGCGACCTGGAGCCGCGGCACAACCTGCCCGGCCGCTCGCTGCTGACGCCGTGGCTGGCCGCGCTTTTCTGGCTGGGCGTTGCGCTGGCGCTCGTTCAGGGTCGGCGGCCCCAGCGTTGGTTCGCCGTCGCCTGGTTTGGCTTTTTCCTGTTGCCGGCCATCCTGGCGGCTACGCCGCCGCGCCACGCGCTGCGCGCAATCGGTGCGCAGCCCATTGTCTACTTTCTCTGCGCCTTGGCCATTGTCGAGATCGCCGGCTGGCTGGCCGGCCGCCGGCGCGCGCGGCAGGGCAGGCCGGCCGGCGCAGCCTGGGCTGCCCCGCCGGCCCTGCTCAGCCTGGCCCTGGTTGGTCTGGTGGCCCTGGAAACAGTCGGCACTGCGACCACCTACTTCGGCCGCTGGGCGCGCGACCCGATCACCTTCTATGCCTACCTGGGCCAGGACCGGGCCATCGCCGAGGAGATCAACCAGGCCGCCACCGACGTGCGCTACATCGTGCCGCTGAACGATCGCTGGCGAGAGCTGGGCGGCAAATACACGCTGGACTTTCTCGTGCGTCAGCGCGACCGCGTGCTGTTCTTCTTCCCCCAGGCGCCCGACGCGGCCGCACGCCTGGCCACATTCGTCGGCCAGCCCGGCGTGCGCGAGGTGCGCGTGGTGCGCATGGTTGAGGGGGACGACGTGTCGGCCGATCCGCAGGAGACGGCGACGCTGCTGCTCGGCCAGGAGGCGCAGCGCACGGCGATCTACGACGGCCTGGGCTACTACGTTGAGGTGTTCAAGCTGGCGGCCTCCGGCCCCGCGTCCCTGCGCCTGCCGCAGCCCGAGCAACCCCTTCAGGTGCGCTTCAGCGACACCGCCGGCCGGCGCTTGCTGCTGACCGGTTGGGGTGTTGCGCCCAGCCAGGCCGCATCTGCCCACGTCACCGCCGGCGGATTGGGCGCAGTCGCCTTGCGTTGGCTGGCGGAAGATCCACCGTCACAGCATTTGCGCGTCTCCCTGCGCCTGGTGGACGCCCTGCGCCAGCCCGTGGGCCAGGCCGACAGCCCGCTGGTGGACACCCGGCCGCGCTACAACCCCGATTGGCAGGTCGGTGATGACGCCATGACCTATCATCAGATCACCGCCGCGCCCGGCACGCCGCCCGGCGCGTACACGTTGCTCGTCAGCGTCTACGACGCCGCGACGCAAGCGCGGCTGGCAGCCGCCGGTGCCGATAGCCTGCCTCGCGAGTGGGTCGAGCTGGGGCCGGTGCAGGTGGCGCAGCCACTGCCCGGCGCACCCGCCTATACCCCTGCACAGGCGCTGACGCAGCCGGCCGTCCTGGCGTCTGGTCTGACGCTGCTGGGCCACGACGCGTTGCCCGCCGCCGCGCTGCCCGGTTTGCCGCTCAATCTGGCTCTGGTTTGGCAAGCGGCAGGCGCGGTCGCCGAGCAGAGCCTGGCCGTGCTGCTGGGCGACCACCCCGTGGGCCAACTAGCGCTGGCGCCGCTGCCGCCGGGCCGTTGGCGCACGACCCATCAGGTTCTGCTGCCGGCCGATCTGGCCTCGGGCGAACGACGGTTAGCCCTGCGCGTCGATCCGCCCGACGGTCAGCCGGCCAGCGTGGAGCTAGGCGTTGTCGCCGTGGAGGAGCCGCCGCAGCCACAGCAGGCCCTGCAGGCGGACTTCGTCAACGGCGCGGCGCTGGTGGGCTGGCGCAGCGACCCGCATCCCGACGGCGTGGCCGTAACGCTCTTTTGGCAGACCGAGCGCCCTCTAGACCAGGAGCTGACAGTCTTTCTGCACGTGGTCGATTCGGCGGGCCGGTTGCTGGCTCAACACGACGCCGCGCCCGACGGCGGTCGTCTGCCCACCACCCTCTGGCCGACCGGCGTGCTGATCCCCGACCGCCACGTTGTGGCCATCCCTGCTCTGACAGGCGATCTGCACCTGCGCGCCGGACTGTACCTGCCTGGCAGCGGCGTGCGCATCCCGCAAGCCGAAGGCGACGACTTCGTCGAGTGGGTCGCGGCGCCAGGAGCTAGTCCATGAGCGCGTCGTTCTTGGCCCAATCGCCCCCATCGCGCCCGCTGTTGAGCAGGTTGCGTCGCCACGTCTACCTGCTTCTCTTGCCCGTGTTGGTGGCACCGGCTCTGCTGCCCTTGCTGCGTCCCGGCTTCTTTGTCTCCGATGACGGCCTGTTCCACGTCTACCGCACAGCCGCGCTGGCGGAGGCCTGGCGGCATGGCGTGCTCTGGCCGCGGCTTTTCCCGGACTTCGGCTTCGGCTATGGCCAGGCCGTGCTCAATTTCTATGCGCCGCTGAGCTACGCGCCGGCGGCCTTGCTGGCGGTCCTTGGCCTGCATTCGGCCACTGCGGTGCAGGTCGTCATTGCGCTGAGCTTTCTGCTGGCCGGGCTGGCGGCGTTTGGCTATGGTCGGCATCTTTTTGGGCCGGCCGGCGGCCTGCTGGCCGCTGTGGTCTACACCTACACCCCCTACCACTTGGCCGACGCCTACCTGCGTGGGGCCGTGCCGGAGCACATGGCCTTCATCTTTCCGCCGCTGATCCTGTGGGCCTACACGGCGGCGTTTCGATCACCGATTGCCGATCACCGATCACCGGTCACCTTCTTCCTCGTGGGCAGCCTAGCCTGGGCGGGGCTGGTGTTGACCCACAACTTGACGGCGCTGCTGATGGTTCCGGTGGCTGTGTTGCACCTGATGGCGCTGGCGGTGTGGACGGGACGCTGGCGGCGGCTAGCGGGCGCAGCGGCCTCCGTGGCGCTGGCTGCGGGGCTGACGGCCGTCTTCTGGCTGCCGGCGCTGGTGGAGAGCCGGGCCGTGGGGCTGAGCCTGGGCGCATCGGCCGGCTACGCCAACCATATGCTCACTGCCGGGACGCTGCTGCGCCGCTCACTGGCCTATTTCGCCAGCCCGCCCGACCAACTGGGCCAGATATACCCCTTGAGCTGGTTTGCGCTGGGTCTGACCGCGCTGGGCGGCGTGCTGCTGGCGGCGCGGGTCGTGCACAAGGGGGCCAAGTTGCCAACTTTTCCGAAAGATGG